>NZ_CP093396.1:1570842-1885011 GCF_029027405.1 Sulfurimonas sp. | reverse complement strand
AACACCCTCTTGCTTCATAATATCACTAACCATTTCTGTTGGAAATGTATAGTAACCCATTAAAGCAAAAGGCATTTCTGTTGTTGTCATATAATAATCTTTAGCTTCAGCATCTGTGCTTTCATTCATTGGCGGTAATATAAGTATTGAGCGAGGTTGTTGCTCATACATTTTAGGAAATTCTGTTCCTTTTGTGACATATGTAGCTCCACATCCAGTAAAAATCAATATAGACACTATAGAAGTTAATAGTATTGTAAGTTTATTTTTCATTATCTGTTTTTCCTTCTGCTAATTCTATTTTTTTAATCATTCTATCCATGAAGTGAGCTGACTCTGGATATATAGATTTTTCTTTATTAAAATTTTCTATAGCTTTATCAGTTTTACCACCTTTGAGATATATATAACCTAGATTCGCATACATTCCTGGAGCAACTCTACCAGAACGGCTTTCATTTGCATTTTCAATAGCATATTCTATTGATTTTTGAAGTTCCAAAGCCGTATCAGTATCAACATCTTTCTTGGATTCATAATAACTTGAGCTATAGTTTCCATATGTATATAAAGGCTTTGGTTGACCACAACCAGATATTATAAATCCAATAGATACTATTGTTAATAAGCCTATTATTTTATTGTTTTTCATTTTTATTGCACCTCAATTTCTTTGGAAATACCATCACTAATAAAAATATTTCTTTTAATGATTAGTATATTATTTCTATATATTTCAACTAGATGTTTGCCTGGTTTAACTGAGTATTTGTAGTTTTTACCAGCTTGTACACTAAACTTATCTCCATTGTCTACTGAAATCATGGTATCGTTTATATTGCCAGTAAAATATAAATAAGATTTTTTAGTAGCAGTTGCTACTCCTTCTTTGTATCCACATCCGGATAAAAATATTGAAGCAATTAAGCCTATTGTTAATATTATTTTTCTCATTATTTAACTCCTATCTGAATATATAATTTAGAGTAATTATTACTTTCTATATATGCCTTTAAATTACCAGTTACAATAGTAGCCAAGGAAACTTCTGTATCGAGTGTATCACCTATTGTAGCTTCTATTTCGATTGTTGCTATCTTTTTACCAGGAAGGCTCATCATCATATTTGTTTGAGGATTTTTAACTTTTTTTCCTTCTTTGTAAATATCAAATTTATCGCCAATTTTGATATTTTGACTTTTCCCACCTGATACGATTAAGCTTCCATCCTCATATCCAAGAATGTATCCTTTCCATGGTTTGTCAAGCATGTTTTCAATTATATTAGAAGTTAAATCTGATATTGCTGCATCAATCGCTTTATCATTTAATTGACCGTTATATCCAGCCTTGCCACCAACACCCATTACTGTTCCTGCTTCACTAAAAGATGTACCTTTCCCTTCTTCAGAATAAATAATTAAGCCCGTACTAACATCTACTATTCTAATATGTACTTTTGCAAATGCTTCTTGTTTTTTAACACGACTAAATATTCCTACATCACTTGTTTCTTTGCGTCCAAACTCTGTAATAGAACCTAAAATCAAGTAATCAGCAGAGTTGTCAAGTTTAGCATGATTGCCCATGCTAAGCTCTTTTTCTATTTTTGATAAATCTGCACGCTCTAACATGATAAATCTTCCTGATTGAAATAGTTTTGCAGATAAAATATCCATTGCCTGTTTTCCAATTTTATCGTTATTTTTATCAATAAAAAAACTTTGACCATATTTAGTTTCATTTGTAAATCTACCTATTGTAACTTTTCTTTTTAATCCAGAAGGAATATTTTCTTTGACTTTTAGAGTTTCACTTATCTGGAATTCATTTTTTATTGGAATTTTATGTGTTTCTGTTTTTTGCATAGTTGCACAACCAGAAAATAAAATTGAAATAGCAGATATCGTATATATACTTTTGAAAAACATGTAAATCCTTATTTTAATATTTGCTGTGTGATGGAATTATATTTTAACATCAAAACAGCTATTTAATCAAACACATTCTATATAAAAGAACCTTAAATCTAACGAATAACAATTGAACCCTCTGAACAATCAAGCAATTTAACTTAACCTCCCTCAAACCAAGAATTAGCTAAAATAAATATACTAAGAAGCCAAGTTTGAGGGATAAATATGCAACTAAGTTTTTTTGACCATGCCATGAAATACCAAGGTGGTAAGAAGAGTATGAAGTTTTTAAATGAGATGAAAGAGATTATTCCATTTGAAGCTATTGAGAAGATACTTATAGAGAAAAATGTATACAAACCCAACAAAGGTAAGACAGGAAGACCATCTATTCCATCAAAGATATTAGTAGGCTCACTTTTTTTACAAAACTGGTATGGATTGTCAGACCCAATGACCGAAGAGCTTATACATGACCGTATAAGCTTCAGAAAGTTTCTTGATATAAGAGATGAAGATACTATTCCAGATGAAACAACTATTTGTAAATTTAGAAACAAGCTTATCAAAGAAGAGATACTTGGTGATATATTTGAAGAAGTAAAAAAGATGATGGAATCTAAAAGACTTATACTCAATGAGGGAACTCTTATAGACGCTACTCTCATCCACTCAAGCGAACCAAAGAGAAAAAAAGATGACAAGGGTAAAGTTATTTCAAATAAAGCCCATGATTCTGATGCAACCTATACTTCAAAAAGAGGTCGTAAACATCATGGATTAAAGATGCATATAGCAACTGATACAAACGGTATCATCAAAAAAGTAATAGCTACAACTGCATCAACTCATGATAGTACTCAATTCGATGAACTTACTCAAGATGAAGATAAAGCTATCTTTGCAGATAGCGGCTATATACAAAAAGCAAGGAAGATAACTTTAAGAGCAAAAGGTATATTTGCTGGTATAGTCGAAAGAAGAGTAAGAGGTCAATCTAAATTAAGACCTAAACAATCAAGAAATAATACAAGGTTCTCAAAGATAAGATGTTTAGTAGAACTGCCATTTGCATTTATCAAGCATCATATGAAATTTAGAGAAACTAAATATCTTGGAATAGAGAAAAATCAACAACACTTTTTTATGTTGGCTGCTTGTTATAATCTGAGACGGACACCTGCACTGGTAAGAGCAATAAACTGATATAAAACGACAAGAAGAGAGACTAATATTGCATATATTAGTAAAAATATAGAAAATATACTCAAAAATTCATCTCAAAATTGAAAGTGAATTTTTAAAATGTTAGAATATCAAGATAAATAAGAATCAGCTGACTTGTTCAGAGGGTTCAATTACAATAAAGTGCTTAGATGCTATCTATAATATTAAGTGAAATGGTATTTATGGAAGTTAAAAGAATTGATTCTCTCGTCACATCTCCCATGAGATGTAACCTAAGTTTATTTTAAAAATCATTTCTCATATAAAGATTTACTTCTAGCGTTTAGCATAGTTTTTTTGTTTGATAAAAATTCATCAACTGCTATGGCACACTCTCTGCCTTCGTAAATTGCCCAAACAACATTAGATAATGAGACTATTTTTTTTCATTGTCTCTTGTTTTTGTTATGCTTTTCTTACTTGGCTACTTCAATCAATTCTTTGTCTAATAAAAAACTATCTATCAATTTTTGCATCGCAACAGGATAGTTTTCGATAGCATTTTTGATAGCTATTTGTCCAATAAATGATGAATCCCATTCGTGATGTATAGAATGCTCTTTTTCATAAACTTTTCTATCTTTATTCATAACTATAAAGTTGGCCGATAAGTCAGCTTCTCCAATACTAAAACTGGAGATAGAAACATCATTTTTCAATAATACAGTAGAAATTTTAATATCAGATTTTGTGTCATATATTGATGCTTGCTTTAACTGTTCTTCTAATGAAATTTCTAAATATTTTGAAAAAGAACCTCCGTAAGGAGATGTCATATTCATTGCTCTTAGACCAATTGACTCATCTTTTTCTTTTTTAAACTTATTTTTTTGTATTGTCATAGACTTTAAGTTAGTATCTTTTAATTCATTAATTGAATTAAAATCAGGATTAAACTTATGACCTTTCATTGAACAACCTGTTGTTAAAACTAATAATAATGCTAATAGTGTAAGTTTGAAGTATCTCATATTTTTCCTTATTTGAATGAATCTGATTTTTTTAATTTATTTAGCATACTTTGAAATGCTTTCTCTGTAGCTCTTTGAGCAGATAATGAAAAATTTTCTTTAAATTCATCAAACTCAGCATTTCCTTCTTCATAAGTAGTTTCTTCCCATACTTTACTTCCATTCAAATTAACAGCTTCACATGTTAATGCCACAGTAAATTTTGTTGGTGGCCATGTAAAGGCACTGTCAGATGAAGAGTTTGTTTTGATTTTTGGTGTAAAAATATATTTTATACTTTTTGATTCAATATATTCTTTATCGTTAAATGACTTTAACGAGTATACTCTATTGAAAACTTTTGACAAAATTGTATTTAAAGCACTTTCGGTATCTTTATATGGCATATATTCAACTTTATCTCCCCCACCTCCTGGAGTTGTTACTTTTAACTTTTTATTATGCTTAGATATATAATAACCGACATTAATGTCAAGTTTATTTTCAACTGTTGTCTCTCGTATTTTTTCTAATGAAGGATTTATAGATATTTTATGTGAACATCCTGTAATTGCCATCATTGTTATAATACTAGCAACTAATAATTTGTATTGTTTTCTCAATGTGTATATTCCTTTTGTTATTTAATCGTAACATAACTATTTATTTAAACATATTCTATACAAAAGAACCTTAAATCTAATAAATAATAACTACTATAAAGTGTTTAGATGTTATATGACATTGTCTTGAAAATCAGTTCTCGTATAAAGATTTACTTCTAGCGTTTAGCATAGTTTTTTTGTTTGATAAAAATTCATCAACTGCTATGGCACACTCTCTACCTTCATAAATTGCCCAAACTACAAGTGATTGACCTCTTCTCATATCTCCAGCACTAAAAACGCCTTCAACAGAAGTTTTGTAGTTGTTTGTCTCTATATTACTTCTAGCATCTGTGTCAAGTTTTAACTCTTCTATCATACCTGTTTGCTCAGGTCCCATAAAGCCCATAGCTAAGAAAATTAAGTCAGCTTTTAAAGTAAATTCAGTTCCTTTTATTTCACTAAATCCTTTATCTCCCCACTCAATTTTTACACAGTTTAGACCTTTTACATTTCCATTTTCATCTTTGATAAATGATTTTGAAAGTATGTTAAAGTCCATATCACAACCCTCTTGTTGAGAAGTTGATAGTTTAAACACTCTTGGATATGTTGGCCATGGCATAGCATCTGTTCTCTCTAGTGGTGCTTTTGGCATTAGTTCTATCTGGGTGATAGATGCTGCTCCTTGTCTTATAGAGTTTCCAACGCAGTCACTTCCTGTATCTCCTCCACCAATAACAACAATATGTTTATCAGTTGCTAAAATCTCTTTTTCTTTAGGAATATTTTCACCCTCTATGCGTGAGTTACACTGTGCTAAAAATTCCATTGCAAAATGAATACCTTTAGCATCTCTATTGTCTATTGGTAAGTCTCTTGGTAAAGACGCTCCACCACATAGTACAACAGAGTCATATTCATCTTGAAGTTTTTTCAGTGGTATATCTATACCAATATGCGCATTTGTAACAAATTTTATGCCTTCTTCAACCATCATATCAATTCTGCGTTGAACTACTTTTTTCTTGTCAAGTTTATAGTTTGGAATACCATAACGAACTAAACCGCCGATGCGTTTATCTCTTTCATATATAGTAACTTCATGTCCCGCTTTGTTAAGCTGACTTGCAACACTAAGACCAGCTGGACCAGAACCAACAACTGCAACTTTTTTGCCACTTCTGATTTTTGGTACTTGTGGTTTCATCCAGCCTTTTTTGTAAGCCATCTCAATTATTGAATACTCGATGCCCTTTATTGTAACTGCGTCATTATTTAAACCAAGAACACAAGCAGTCTCACATGGAGCAGGGCATACTCTTCCCGTAAATTCTGGAAAATTATTTGTACTCATCAGTGTACGAAATGCATTTTCCCATTTGTTTTTATATATGTGATCATTAAATTGAGGTATATTATTACCGACTGGACAACCATAATTACTATGACAAAAAGGAACACCACAGTCCATGCATCTAGCACCTTGAATCTCCATTGCATTTTTATTCGCAGGAATTACAAATTCATTGTTATGCTTTATGCGTTCCTCTACTGGTGCAATAGAAAAATTTTGACGCTTATACTCTTTAAATCCTGTAATTTTTCCCATCTTACACCTCTCTCATTTTTTGAGCCTGTTCTTTTAAAACTCGTTTATAATCAACTGGCATAACTTTTATAAATGTATTTTTTGCCTCTTCCCAGTTTGCTAAAATCTCTTTTGCCTCTTTAGAATTTGTATAAGTTATATAGTTTTCTATCATACTTTTTAATTCTTTTTCATCAGTATCATTGTCTATACTGTCTAAATCAACACTTCCTTGATTTATGCGACCTTTAGCAGTTTTGTTCTTATCATATATATAGGCTATACCACCGCTCATTCCAGCAGCAAAATTCTTTCCAATTTCACCAAGTATAACAACTCTACCACCAGTCATATACTCACAACCATGGTCACCAATAGCTCCAACAACAACATTTGCTCCAGAGTTACGAACACAAAAACGCTCACCTGCTAGACCATATATGTATGACTCTCCACTTGTAGCACCATAAAAGGCAACATTTCCTAAAATAACATTTTCATTTGCTTCATAAATAGCGTTTAATGGTGGATATAAAATAAGTTTACCACCACACAATCCTTTTCCGTAGTAATCATTTGCATCACCTTCTATTTCAAAGGTAATCCCTTTAGTTACAAAAGCACCAAAACTTTGTCCACCGCTTCCTGTTGCTTTAAAGTAGATAGTATCATCACTTAAACCAGCTTCTCCATATTTACGAGTTACTTCTGCTGAGAGCATTGTGCCAACAGTTCTATGGATATTTCTTAGTTTTATATTCTCTTTTATAGGTATTTTATTTTTTATAGCATTTTGAGCTAAATCTATTAATTTATTGTCAAGTGCATTTTCTAAGCCATGTTCTTGTTTTTTCGTACAGTAAGAGGTGTCATCACTTCTAACATGAACACGATGTAGCAGTTTATCAAGTTGTAGATGCTTAGCTTTCCAGTGAGTAACACCTTCTTTTGCCTTTAGTTTGTCTGTTCTTCCTACCATTTCATTTATAGTTTTAAATCCAAGTTGTGCCATGACTTCACGCAGTTCTCTTGCTATAAATTTAATATAATTTACGATATGTTCAGGTTTACCTGTGTATTTTGCACGAAGGTCTTTGTCTTGCGTTGCGATTCCAACAGGACAAGTATTTAGATGACATTTTCTCATCATTATACAGCCCTCAACTATAAGTGCAGCAGTTGCTACTCCCCACTCTTCAGCACCTAAAAGAGTTGCTATTGCAATATCCCTACCAGTACGAAGTTGTCCATCTGTTTGGAGAACTATTCTTGAGCGAAGACCATTTTTTACAAGTGTTTGGTGAGTTTCTGCAAGTCCTAACTCCCAAGGAAGCCCAGCGTGTTTTATGGAAGTTTGAGGTGAAGCACCTGTTCCTCCATCAAAACCAGAAATCAAAACAACATCTGAGTGAGCTTTTGCAACACCAGCGGCAATAGTTCCAACACCAACTTCAGAAACTAGTTTAGTATTGATTCTTGCATCTTTGTTTGCATTTTTAAGGTCATGGATTAACTGTTTTAAATCTTCAATAGAGTAAATATCATGATGAGGAGGTGGAGAAATAAGACCAACTCCTGGAGTAGAATGTCGTGTTCTACCTATAATCTCATCAACTTTATGCCCAGGAAGTTGTCCACCTTCTCCAGGTTTTGCACCTTGAGCAAGTTTGATTTGAAGTTCTTCTGCATTTATAAGATAGTTTGCAGTTACTCCAAAACGCCCAGATGCGACTTGTTTTATTTTAGAGTTTTTGTTAGTTCCAAATCTAGAAGAGTCTTCTCCACCTTCTCCTGTATTACTTTTTGCTCCGATAGAGTTCATGGCAATAGCTAAAGTTGTGTGTGCTTCTTCAGAAATAGAGCCATAACTCATAGCACCAGTTGCAAAACGAGTGATGATAGACTCAACTGATTCTACATCTTCTATATCAATAGGTTTTAAGCGTTTAAAATCAAGAAGTGAACGAAGACTAATATAACCTTCTTGAGGGTCATTTATAAGTTTTGCATATTTTTTGTAAGTTTCATAGTCATTATTTTTTGTAGAGTCTTGAAGTAGAAAAATAGTTTCAGGAGTAAAAAGGTGATTTTCTCCTCTCTGTCTATACGCATAGTGACCACCATAAGGTAAGTCATTTGATTCTATAATCTCTTTTGGATAAGCGATTTTGTGGCAAAGTAGTGTTTCTTCTTGTATAGTATCTATGTCTATCCCATCTAATCTTGTTGGAGTTCCTTTAAAGTAGTTATCTACTAAGTTTTGAGAAAGACCAACTGCTTCAAATATTTGCGCACCTGTGTATGAACGAATAGTTGAAATTCCCATTTTAGACATAATCTTATAGATGCCCTTTCCAATAGCAGTTATATAGTTTGCTTCTGCCATTTTTGGAGTGATACCTTTGTCAATCATTTTTCTTTTTCGCATATCTTCGATAGTTTCAAAAGCCAAGTAAGGATTAATAGCATTTGCACCATAACCAATAAGAGTTGCAAAATGATGAATCTCTCTTGCTTCACCCGTTTCTATAACTAAACCACAGTTTGTTCTAAGACCTTCATCTACAAGAGCATGGTGCACGGCACTAACAGCTAAAAGAGATGGAATAGCTGCTTTAGTTTTGTTTGTACCTCTTGTTGAGAGTATAATAACTTCATGCCCAGCTTTTACAGCATCACTAGCTTGTTCTAAAACACTATTTAAGGCTCTTTTTAAAGAATCACTTTTTGTTGAATCAAAAAGAATACTTATAGTTTTTGCACTAAAGTTAAACTCATTAATTCCGCTTAGTTTTTCAAACTGCTCATTTGTAAGTATTGGAGATTGTAGTTTGATAAACTTTCTATCTTCATCAACTTCTTGAAAAAGATTTCCTTGTGGTCCAATATATGAGATAAGTGACATAACTGACTCTTCTCGAATCGGATCGATTGGAGGGTTTGTAACCTGAGCAAACAACTGATGAAAGTAGTTGTAAAGATTTGTAGAAGCATTTGATAAAACAGAAAGCGAAGCGTCATTTCCCATCGAACCTGTTGCTTCATAAGCAGTATTTGCCATTGGTGCTAAAAGAATTTTTAAATCTTCTTGCGTGTAACCAAAACATTTTTGACGAACGAGTATAGTTTTATGATTTGGTTGTTTTACATCTTTGTTTAGTGTTAAATCATCAAGGTTAATTTTTTGTTTTTCTATCCATTTTGCATAGTCGTGTGAAGTTGTGATTTTTGCTTTAATATCATCATCACTAATAATCTCACCTTTTTCTAAGTCTGCTAAAAACATTTTACCTGGTTGTAGTCTTCCTTTTAAAACAATATCTTCAGAAGGAAATTCCAAAGCACCTTGTTCAGATGCCATTACTAAAATATCGTCTTTTGTAAGGAAGTATCTTGACGGACGAAGACCATTTCTATCTAAAGTTGCACCGATAACTTTTCCATCTGTAAAAGCAACAGATGCAGGTCCATCCCAAGGTTCCATAAATGTAGCGTGGTACTCATAAAAAGCACGACGAGATTCATCCATCTCTTGACTTCTCCATGCTTCAGGAATCATCATCATCATTACATGAGGAAGGGGGCGACCAGCTAGAGTTAAAAGTTCTATAACATTATCTAAAACAGATGAGTCAGAACCTTTTGCTTCATTTATAAGGTAAGGGTAGATTTTATCAAGTTCATCATCACTAAATAGCTTTGATTTTAACATTGATTGTCTTGCTCTCATCCAGTTTATGTTTCCACGAAGAGTATTTATCTCTCCATTGTGAGCGATATATCTAAATGGTTGAGCAAGAGGCCAAGATGGGAAAGTATTTGTTGAAAAACGACTATGAACTAAAGCTATCGCTGATTCATAATCACTCTCATTTAAATCTGGAAAATATAAAGGAAGTTGCTCTGTAATTAGCTGCCCTTTATATGAGATAGTTTTATAAGACATAGAAGGCATATAAAAATATTCTGTACCACGAACTTGTGAAGATGTTATTTTTGATTGAGTGTATTTTCTGATAACAAAAAGTTTACGCTCAAAAGCTTCTGCATCTTCTAAATCAGGATTTCTTTTTACGATAACTTGATGTATGTAAGGTTCAATAACTTTAACAGTTTCGCCTAAAGATTCATTAACCGTTGGAACTCTTCTCCAGCCTAAAAACTCTTGACCAAGGTCTTCTATACAATCTTCAACAATCGCTTTACACTCTGCATAAGCTTCTGGATCTTTTGGTAAAAATACGACACCTACAGCGTAGTGAGAAAACTCTGGTAAGTCAATATCTTTTTCTTTTAAAACTCTTCGTAAAAATTTATCTGGCATCTGAGTTAAAATACCTGCACCATCTCCAGAGTTTTTCTCAGCACCAACAGCTCCACGATGCTCGAGGTTTGCTAAAAGTGTAAGACCTTTTTTTACAATGTCATGAGATGTTTTTCCCTTTAAATGCGCTACAAAACCAACGCCACAAGCGTCATGCTCAAATTCTGGGTCATAAAGTCCCTCTCTTGTTGGTAAGTATTTAGCTTGCATAATTCTCCCTTTGAAAGTAGTTTAGTAATAATAATTTGTAAATAGTAGCTAAAGGAAGTTTATATTTAGCTGTTTGATTCTTCATCGTAAATAACAACAGTACTAGCTAGTAGGTCGTGTAAAGCTCTTTTGTCAGATCTAAAAGCAACCATAAAAAAACCAATAAGCAAGGCTAAGGTAGAAACAATATATCCAAATGAACGAGTGATTGCTTGTGTGTTATTTATATCTTCAAATGTTTTAGCATCTACTATTTTAATATGAACAAATTTTTTGCCAGGGGTTGCTCCTTTGTATCGTTTCCAAAAAAGTAGAGTAACAAGTAAAACACAAACTTCAAAAAAAAGTTCCCATTTTATAGACATTTTTGGTTGAGAGTCCAGAGCATGAATATTTCCACTCATTGCCATTTGTATATTTTGCTGGTACATAGAAAAGTCAAACCAATTTCCATCACTTAGATAGTATATAACAATCCCAATAGGCAAGGCTAAAAATAAAGTATCTAAAAAGGATGCAACAAATCTAATCCAAAAACCTGCGTATCTAACTTTTTGTAATAATGGCAAATGTACTCCCTTGTGAGTTTGAAATCTAGTTAGTTGTATTTTATCAAGAAAAAGCTTCAATTACTGTAATAATAAATTAAGTTAAATAAAGTAGAATATAAAATAAGCATTTTATTATAGGGAGGATTTACTTATGGTAAAAGAAGAAATTCTTAAAGAACTGCGTAGTGCAAAAGTAGCTCACATAAAATGGGTACAAAAAGCAAAGTTATTAATTGAAGGTTTTGAAACAGATAAAAATTCAATTCCCGTAGATTCTACAGCATGTAAGTTTGGGTGTTGGTTTTACGGAGAAGCTCAAAATTTAAATGCATTAAAAAATAACCCGATAGAGTCTATGAAAAAAATTGAAGATTTACATAGTGATTTACATAATATATATCTAAATATTTACAAGATATATTTTTCTCATGATTCTCAAGGTTTTTTTAGTAAACTGTTTGGAAAAAAGAAGAAGATAACAGACGAGTCTACAAAACTTGGAAAAGAATATTTTTCAAAATTAAGACTTGTTTCAGAAAGTCTTCTTCATGAAATAAATCGTATGGAAAGAAGAATCATAGCTATTAGCAGTCAAGATTTATTGAAAATTTAAGAGATAAGTTCAAAAGAAAATATTATTTTCTTTTGAACTTTAAGTAGATTACACATGATAGTTAGGTGCTTCTTGAGTTATGATTACATCGTGAACATGACTCTCTTTTAGTCCAGCACTTGTTATTTCTACAAATTCCGCTTTTTCCCAAAAAGTTTCTATGTTCTGACTTCCACAATAGCCCATAGAAGCACGAATCCCTCCCATCATTTGGTGAACAATACCAGAGATAGCACCACGAAAAGGAACACGACCTTCTATCCCTTCTGGAACTAGCTTATCAGCTGCAGTTCCTTCTTGAAAATATCTGTCGTTAGATCCTTTTTGCATAGCTCCAATACTTCCCATACCACGGTATGATTTATATTGACGACCTTGAAACATGATAGTTTCTCCCGGAGATTCTTCTGTTCCTGCTAAAAGTGAACCAGCCATTACACATGAAGCACCAACAGCTAAAGCTTTAGCGATATCTCCAGAATACTTAATCCCTCCATCAGCTATAACAGGGACTCCATGAGGTCTTGCTGCTTCGGCACATTCATCAATTGCAGAGATTTGAGGTACACCAACACCAGCAACTATTCTAGTTGTACAAATCGACCCTGGTCCGATACCAACTTTTACAGCATCTGCCCCAGCTTCTATAAGTGCAAGAACGGCCTCTTTTGTTGCTATATTTCCAGCTATTACATCAATTTCCATAGTATCTTTGATTTTTCTAACAGTATCAAGAATTCCTTTAGAATGACCATGTGCAGAGTCAAGAACTAAAACATCACACCCAGCATCTACGAGTGCTTTTGCTCTTTCATATTGACCAACACCAATAGCTCCACCAACAACAAGTCTTCCAAAAGAATCTTTGTTTGAGTTAGGATATTCTATGCGTTTTCTTATATCTTTGATTGTTACAAGACCTTTTAAAAAGCCATCATCATCAATAATAGGAAGTTTTTCTATTTTATTTTTATGCATAATATCACCAGCATCATCAAGGGAAATACCTTTTGTTGCAGTAATAAGAGGCATGTGAGTCATAGCTTCAGATGCAAGTTTACGCATATCTTTTTCAAATCTCATATCACGATTTGTTAAAATACCTAAAAGCTTGTTGTGACCATCAACAACAGGAACACCAGAAATTCTAAACTCACTCATAAGCTTTTCAGCATCTGCAAGTGTTGCATCTGGATGAACAAAAATTGGGTCTATAATAATTCCACTTTCACTTTTTTTAACTTTCGTAATCTGTTTGCATTGAGCTTCAACATCCATATTTTTATGAATAATTCCTATGCCACCAAGTCTAGCCATAGCAATTGCAGCTCTATACTCTGTAACTGTATCCATTGCAGCAGAGACCATAGGGATTTTAAGTTTTATGTTTCGAGTTAGTTTAGTTTCTAAACAAACCTCTTTTGGTAATACTTCAGAATATTGTGGTACTAAAAGTACATCTTCAAATGTCAGTGCGCGTTTACGAATCTTCATAATTGTCCTTTGCTGGAATAATAGATAGATTATATCTTTTTAGTTGTTAAAAATAAGTAAAGTTACAATCTTAAATTACTTTACAGGAGTAATATTGTATTAAGCTAAGTATAAGATAGATTTATATAAACTTTCTCTGAATGAGTATTCATTTATAATGAGTATTGAAAGTAAAAAGGAGAGAATTATGGTGAACGACAGTTTATATAAAAAGTTGTCTACTCGAGTTGAAGAATTATCAAAATTATCAAAAATTGATGATAAAAAATCAATTCCTGAGTTAATGGAAGAAAATGGTTTTTCTAGAAGAGAGTTTATGGCATGGGCTGGTACTGTTACAGCTATGTTATCGCTACCTGCTAGTTTTACTCCACTTGTAGCAAAAGCGGCAGAAGTAGCAGATAGACTTCCAGTTATATGGCTACATATGGCGGAGTGTACTGGCTGTACGGAGTCTTTATTAAGATCAGCATCACCAAGTATAGATAGTTTAATTTTTGATCATATATCTTTAGAGTATCAAGAAACTATTATGTCAGCCGCTGGTTGGCAAGCAGAACAAAACCTTGAAAATGCTATTGAAAAATACAAAGGTAGATATGTTCTTATGGTTGAGGGTGGAATTCCTCATGGTAAAGGTAGTCATTTCTTAACTATAGGTGGTCATGGTAAATCAGGAGAAGACAGTGCTATAGACGCATCTGCACATGCTGCAGCAATCTTTGCTATTGGTACCTGTTCATCTTTTGGTGGAGTTCAAGCAGCTTATCCAAACCCTACAAATGCAACTTCACTTAGCAATGTAATTAATAAACCTGTTATAAATGTACCAGGTTGTCCACCAAGTGAAAGTAACATTGTTGGAACGCTAATGCACTTTTTGCTATATGGTACGCTTCCAGCACTAGACGCATATAATAGACCTAAGTGGGCTTATGGACAAAGAATTCACGATATGTGTGAAAGACGGGGTCATTTTGACGCTGGCGAATTTGTAGAGCAGTTTGGTGATGAAGGTGCTAAAAAAGGTTATTGTTTATATAAAGTAGGCTGTAAAGGTCCTTATACTTTCAACAACTGTTCTAAGCAAAAGTTTAATGAAGGTACATCTTGGCCAGTTCAAGCTGGACATGGCTGTATGGGCTGTAGTGAACCAGATTTTTGGGACACTATGGGTGATTTACGAGAACCTCTTGCAAATAGACTTTATCAAACAACATTTGGCGGACTTGGTTCTGACGCAACAGCAGACAAAATTGGTTTAGGTTTACTAACAGTAACCGCTATTGGAATTGCAGCACACGCAGCAATATCAGCAGTTAAACCACCAAAAGAATAAGGAGCACAGATATGTCAAAAAGAGTAATAGTAGATCCAATAACAAGAATAGAAGGACATTTAAGAGCTGAAGTTATCGTTGGTGATGATGGTATTGTTCAAGATGCTTTCGTTTCTTCAACTTTATGGAGAGGCCTTGAGGTTATAGCTAAGGGAAGAGACCCTAGAAATGTACCATTAATGATGCAAAGAATTTGTGGTGTATGTACTTATTCTCATTATTTAAAAAGTACAATGGCTATTGAAGATGCATTAGGAATTACAATTCCTTTAAATGCAGAACTTGTAAGAACACTTATGAATGCTGCATTATTTATGCACGATCATGTTGTTCACTTTTATCATCTTCATGGTGTTGACTGGGTTGATATAGTTTCAGCTCTTAGTGCAGACCCTGCAAAAGCAAGTAAATTGGCGTTTAAATATTCAAAAAGCCCAATAGCTACTGGTGAAAATGATCTTATTAAAGTTCAAGAAAAAATAGGCAAATTTGCTAAAAATCCTCAGGGACTTGGGCCATTTGCTAATGCATACTGGGGACATGGAACTTATAAGTTCACTCCAGAGCAAAATCTAATAGCACTTTCTCACTATTTACACGCTTTAGAGATCCAAAGAGTAGCGGCACAATTATTAGCTATTTTTGGTGGTAAGAATCCACATCCACAGAGTTTAGCTGTTGGTGGAGTTACATGTGTAATGGATATATTAAACCCAGCAAAAATGGGTGAATATATGGTTAAATTCCAAAAAATTGCTGACTTTATTAACAACGCTTACTATCCAGATATCGTTATGGCTGGAGAAATGTTTAAAACGGAAGGCTCTGTTGTTAAGCAAATTGGTGTTCTTAACTTTATGGCTTTTGAAGATTTCGTTATTAGTAGAGGCGAGAAGTTATTTGAAACTGGTATCGTAATGAATGGAGATTTAACTAAAGTATTTGATCTAAATGAAGATTTAATTACTGAAGAAGCTACTCACTCATGGTACCAAAATGATAAACCACTTCATCCTTATGATGGAGAGACAGACCCTAAATATACAGGTTTTGTAGATGGTGAAACTGTTGGACCAGATGGTAAGATGATTCACTCTAAGCAAATCAATGAAAAAGATAAGTATAGCTGGATTAAATCACCAAGATATGATGGAAAACCAATGGAAGTTGGTCCACTAGCATGTTTAGTTGTTGGTTATGCAAAAGGTAACGAGAAAATTCAAAAACTTGTTAATGATTTTTTGAAAGTTACAGGTCTTCCTGTTGGAGCTTTATTTACAACTTTAGGTAGAACAGCAGCAAGAATGTTACAATCAAAACTTGTAGCTGATAATGCTATGATCGCTTTCAATAACTTAATTGAAAACTTAAAAGTTGACCAAGAAACTTGTGCTACTTATACTATTGATAAAAACAAAGAGTATAAAGGTAGAGGTATGGGTGATGTTCCTCGTGGAATGTTAAGTCACTGGATAAGAATTAAAAATGGTGTTGTAGAAAATTATCAAGCTGTTGTTCCATCTACTTGGAATGCAGGTCCTATGGATTCAAATGGTGTTAAAGGTCCTTATGAAGCTGATTTAGTTGGATTAAAAATTGAAAATTTATCTCAACCATTAGAAATTGTAAGAATTATTCACTCTTATGACCCATGTATTGCTTGTGCTGTTCATGTGATGGATACAAAAGGTAATGAGCTGAGTGTCTATAAATTAGATCCTCTTTATGGCGGATGTAGCGTATAAAAGGAGAAATTATGAATAATGAAGCTCATGGAAATATTGAAATGGTGCGTGAACAAGAGTTCGGTGCTCCATATAGATGGCAACATTGGATAAGAGCTTTATCCATCGTTGTTTTAACGGTAACAGGATTTTACATAGCTGATCCTTTTTTAGCACCAGCAGTAAATGCTGAACCAACAAATTTTATGCAGGCTCTTATGAGATCTTGGCATATTATTTTTGGATTTGCGCTAATATCGACAGTTATATTTAAAATATATATGTTCTTATTTACAAAAAAATGTAATATAGAAAGATCATCTATCATAGATGTTTTTAACCCAGTAGTCTGGGCAAAGCAAATAGGGTACTATTTACTAGTATCTAAGCATCCAAAACTAAACGGGGTATATAATCCTGTTCAGTTTATGGCATACCTTACTTTATATCTAATGGTGTTTGCTCTAATTATTACAGGTTTAATACTTTATGTTCATGTTTATCATGAAGGTCTTGGTGGAGCACTATACGGTACTATGAAAAGCATTGAAGTTATGATTGGTGGACTTGCAACAGTTCGTACAATTCACCATATCCTTACTTGGGGTATTATGCTGTTTGTTTTAGGTCATATTTATATGGCTGTTTTTAATGCTGTCTTTGGTAAAGATGGTGGTATGGACGCAATATTTAGTGGTTTGAAATGGCGTAAAAAAGATTAAATTAAAGGCAAGGTTTTCCTTGCTTTTTTTTCAAAAAAAAACATAAAGTTTCCAATCAATCATTTTTCGATAGAATTATTAATTGGAAACTTTTTTTTTAGTAATATTGGAGTAATGTGAAAATATTAATTTTAGGTATCGGTAATGTATTGTTTGGTGATGAAGGCATAGGTGTTCATTTAACAAATTTTTTGGATGAAAAGTATAATTTTAAGTCTGAAGAACATAGTGTAACTTTAGTAGATGGTGGTACTCTCGCTCAGATTTTAATACCAATTATTACAGATTACGACAGAGTTGTTCTTATTGACTGTGTTAGTGTAAAAGATGGGAGTATTGGAGATGTTTATAGTTTTGACTTTAGTGCAGTTCCAGATTATATTACTTGGCAGGGGAGTGCTCATGAAGTTGAGATGCTACAAACTTTGCAGATGATTGATATGCTAGGTGACCTTCCTCCTGTTAAAATTGTTGGAGTTATTCCCTATGTTATAGGAGAAGATACAACTTTTACAATCACAAAAGAAGTGTTAAATGCTTGTTTGACAATGGAAGACTCTATTATAAAATATATGAAAGAGTTAGGAATGGAAGTAAGTGTTAAAAACGAAAAAGTTAATCTTCAAGAAGTTGCAAAAACATCTTATTTGAGAGGTACAGAGTGTTATTAGAGTTTGTATTTGAGTATTCATCATCATCTTTAGTTTATGAAAAAGTGCTTTTAAGAGTTTTGAGTAATTCAAAACTTGAAGGTAAGTTAGTTAAAGTAGATAAAAAAGTAAAACTTTTCGTAGAGTCTGAAAATTCAACTGAATTAGAAGAATTTGCAAACAACCTTTCTTTAGAACTTCCACACTCAATATTTTTAGACAATACCCAAGTTAATGTTGTAGATGCTATGCCTGATGAAGAGTTCGTTTTACCTTCAGCAGATAAAGCTTTTTTATCATTTTGTCCAAGTTGCCTGAAAAAAGTTCTAGATGAGTCAAATGAAAACTTTTACAATCCTTTTTGCGAATGTGAAGTTTGTGGATATGACGCTAACATTAAACCTCAAAATCATCAAGCAGATTTTCAAAAAATTGCAAAGTCTATAGCTGATGGAAATAATGTAAAGGTTAATACTTTTTATGGCGAATACTATTTAGGTAAATTAAGCTCAAAATGTAATGATATTTCGTTTGATGTATTAAGTTATGATTTGGCATCAGTAGGCAAATATACGAGTGCAACAGAAAATGAAATCATTGCTTTAGGTGCAATTGAAAAGCCACTTATAAAGTTAAAAACAAACCTTAAATTTAAAGTTGATTTTGAGGGAGTTGATAATGAACTTTTAAGATTTAAATTAGCAGATGATTTAATCCTTCATTTTATTTCTTTAGAGTTACAAAAAAATGGAATTAATCTAGTATTTATAACTCAGCAAAAGATTGAATTTCAAGATGAACTGCTTCTTGTTGAGCCAAAAACAAACCTTGTTCCTATAGAATGTGTTGTTGGAGAAAAAAATATTATTATTCTAAGTGGAAACAAGGGACTTCCGAAATTTCCTTTATCATCAGAGAAAGTAGTTCCATTTTTGGGTGCTTTTAATTCTGTAATAAGAGAACATAAACTATTCGAGCAAACTGTTGTTGGGCTAAATCTAAGTAAAGATTATCATAACAATATTTTGGCATATTCTAAAAAATTTGGAATCATAGAGTACTTATCTTTCAAGTTTGAGTTTAGTTCAATTTCTCAAATATTTGAGGCTATAGATGCTAGTGATGAAAAAGCTTCAAAACTATTAAAATCATATAAAGCAAAATACCCAGAGCATTGTGAAAAAATATCTAAAATTACTTTTGATGGTAAAGATTTAAATGTTTATAAATTATGGGGAATTATAGCAATTATATTAGACCTAAGTGATAGCGAAGACCTATATACAAGCGGAAATATTTTAGAAAATAATGCAAAATTATATTTAGGCGAGAAGGGTCCTAGAATAGATTATAAATTACAAACAATAAAATCAAAAGTTTTTTTAGATCCACTTATGGTTATAAGAACAGCAATGACTTTTAGGTTAGCTGATATAGACCCATTAAGTCTTTGTTATGGAGTTATAGAGAGCTTTGTTGAATTTATAGCTACTCAATTAGATGAGATTAAACATAGTATGAATACTGATGTTGTTGTAGCAACAGGTTCACTACTAGGAAACAATCATCTTTTTAGCAAGTTGGACAAAGAAGTTTCTATAAATCATAAACTATATTTCAATAAACAATTGCCAGTAGATGGTGATAATATTTTATATGGTGGAAATGAACTAGTTGCTAATTAAGCTAGTAAACTTTAAAATCTCTGGGCAAGTCCAAGGTGTTGGATTTCGCCCCTTTGTGTATCAGCTAGTTACGCAACTCTCTCTTAATGGTTTTGTAAAAAATAATCAAAATGGTGTTGAGTTAGAAGTTGAAGGTTTAGATGCAAATATATCTGAGTTTGAAATACTTCTACACTCAAAACTTCCTCCATTAGCTAGAATAGATAAAATCAAAAAGATAGAAAAAGAACTTAAAAATTATAAAATTTTTGAAATTATTCAAAGTACAAATGATTTAAAAACTTCATCTAAAACGGCTTTAACTTCTCCAGATATCGCAATATGTTCAGAGTGTTTAAATGATATAAAAGATGAAAATAAGTATCTAGATTATTTTGCAACAAACTGCACAAATTGTGGACCTAGATATTCTATTATAAAAACTGTTCCTTACGATAGAGCCAATACTTCAATGCAAGATTTTACAATGTGTGATTCATGTGATGATGAGTATAAAAATCCACTAAATCGTAGATATCATGCACAACCTATTTCATGTAATAGTTGCGGACCAAGTTTAAATGAGAGTATAGAAAAAACGGCTGATTATATAAAAAATGGAAAAATTGTTGCCATAAAAGGAATAGGTGGTTTTCACATAGTTTGTGATGCTAGTAATGATGAAGTAGTAAAAAAGTTAAGAGAGTTTAAACATAGATCTTCTAAACCTTTTGCTATTATGTGTAAAGATGAAAACCAAGTTAAAGATATAGCATCTATAAGTGAAAAAGAAAAAGAACTCTTACATTCAAAAGAAGCACCAATAGTAATACTTAAAAAAGATATAAAAAGCAGTGACAAATATTCAAAATATGTCGCTCCAAATATAGATAGAATTGCTTGTTTTTTACCATATACATCACTTCATCACTTACTCTTTGAGCATCTAGATAACCCAATAGTTGCAACAAGTGCAAATTTAGCAAGTGAACCTATAATCATAGATGCTAAGATGATAAAAGAAAAATTACCCTTTGTTGAGTTTATACTAGATTTTAATAGAGAGATAATAAATGGAGTTGATGATTCTTTGCTTCAAGTCGTAGATGCTAAAGGGCAGATGCTAAGACTTTCTCGTGGTTTTGGACCTAAGGTTATCAAACTTCCATTTAAAAGTAAAAAGAAAATCTTAGCAGTTGGAGCAAATGCAAAAAATGCAATAGCTTTTGTAATAGATGATAATATTATACTTTCTCCTCATATTGGAGATTTGGGTTCTTTAAAAGCTTTTGAATTTTTCCAAGCGACAATAGAAACCTTTAAAAGATTTTATGATTTTGAGCCTGATATCATTGTTCATGATAAACATCCAAACTATGAAACCACAAAATGGGCTAAACTTCAAAACAAAGAACTAAAAGAAGTTCAACATCATTTAGCTCATATCTATGCAACTAAAGCTGAGTTTGCTTTAGATGGAGATTACTTAGGTTTTAGTTTTGATGGCACAGGTTATGGAGATGATGGTTTACTTTGGGGTGGAGAGATTTTTTTAGGTGATAAGAGAAAATACACTTTCAAATCTATCAAACTTCTTGGTGGAGAAAAAGCTATCAAAGAACCTCGTAGAGTAGCTCTGAGTATGCTTTTTGATAGATATACTTTAGATGAAGTGTTGAGTTTAAACTTAGAACTTATCCAGTCATTTAAAGAAAGTGAAATAAAAATTCTTCATCAAAGTTACACTAAAAATCTAAATGCTCCAAAAAGTAGCTCAGTTGGTAGAGTGTTTGATGCGATTGCCTCATTTTTAAATCTACTTCATTTTCAAACTTATGAAGGTGAAGCGGGACTAATATGTGAGCAAAACTATAAACCTGAGATAACAAAGGTATTTGAGTATAAAATAATAGATGGAGTTATAGATATAGAGTTTGATTTATTTGACAAAGACTTAGTGAGCATCTATATAAATACTCTTTGTAAAATAGTTATAGATATTTCAAAACTAGAGAAAAAAGAAGTCATCTTAAGCGGTGGTGTTTTTCAAAATAAAACACTTTTAGAACTTATAATAAAAGAGTTAAAAAAAGAAAATATAAAATATTACTTTCAACAAGAAACTTCTATAAATGATGGTGGAATTGCTTTAGGACAAGCTTATTATCAAGTTATGCATTAAAGAAGTGATATATACAGAATTATTAGTGTTAGAAGATTATACTACCCCAATATGTCAAGACAACTTTTTCAAAAATCTAATTCCCTAAATACCTGTTACCCTATGCTACATTTTCACTAGATTTAGTGTAATTCTCATCATTGATTTTTAAACTATCATAATAAACATTCATAGGTTTTTTATATTTCAATGTCTCATGAAATCTTCTGTGATTATAAAATTCTATATAATCCTTAACATCACTTTTGAGAACTGATACTCTCTCATATTCATTGAGGTATATTTTTTCAACTTTAGCACTTCTCCAGAACCTCTCAATACAAATATTATCTGTTGCTCTACCTTTGCCATCCATAGAGATAATTATGTCATTATCTTTTAATGTTTGAGTGTGGATACAGCTTGTATATTGTGACCCTTGATCAGTATTAAATATCTCAGGCTTACCATAGAGTGCGAGTGCTTCATCTAGTACACCCATGACTAAATCTGTATCCATTGTGTTGGATATTCGCCAAGATAATATTGCTTTAGAATACCAATCAATTATGGCAGCCATATAGACCATACCACCTTTAATTTTAATATAGGTTATATCTGTTGACCATACTTGGTTTGCTCTTACGATATCTAATCCTCTTATTTTGTAAGAGTATTTATGATGTTGCTTGTCCGCCCATGTATTTAGTGGTCTTACAGCTAAAACAGCCTGTAATCCTAACTCTCTACGGTATGCCAGCACTGTGTTGGGACTGACACGAAAACCATCCTCTAGTAGTTGATAATACACTTTCATATAGCCATAGCTTGGTATCTCTTCAAATACTTTTTCTATATGTTTTTTAATTACATTTTTAGCAAGATTTACCATTGGTGCATAGAACAAATTACTTCTGTTATAGTTAATAAGATTACATTGTTTTACAACTGATAATGCCTTATTTTCATCTCTATCAATCAACTCCTTTTTATAGCTAGAGTCCAAGCTGCTTAACTTTCCCACCGCCCAGTCCTTCTCTACTGTTAGTTGACCTACAACCTTTGCATATTCATCAAGTTTAGCTTGTAATCTTACATTCTCTTCTTTGTACTCTTTAATTACTTTTGCAGGTTCCATCGCAACTTCTGCATTTTCCAAAAATATCTTCTTCCAATTTTGTAAGTTTTTTGGTGTGATATTATTTACACTTGCTATTTCATTTAGTGTCTTATCTTCTTTTAAAACTTCTAAAACTAACTTTGTCTTGAATTCTGCTGTATATGTTGTTCTTTTTCGACTCATAAGATTACCTTCTATTTTTATTGTTTAATTTTACTCTTTTAAGAATTAAACTTTAGAAATAGTTGTTTGATTTTCTTGGGGTAGTATAGATGTATAAAAAATGAAGAGAAAAATTATTGAAAAAATAACAGCCAAAAGGTTTGATGAAAAATTTGACAACAATGAAAATATTGATGACTTTTTGGATTTTTCAACAGCTATAAGACTAAAAAGGTTAAAAACAGAAACTAAAAAAGTCAATGTTGATTTTCCTGAATGGATAATAAACTCACTAGATGAAGAGGCCAAAAAGATTGGCGTTGTCAACCTTTAGTGAAAATAGATAATAGTGACTGACGCCAAACAAATATTTTATTAATAAAGCTATTAGACCCGAATAATGCAACTAGTCCAATAAAAACAATCAACGATATAAATATAACTGCTTTTAGCTTTGGATTGAAATCAGAAGTAACAACACCGTTGACAGTAATTGTTGAGTTTGGGTCAAGCAATAATAAGCTAAAGTTAAATAGTAAGAATCCACCAACTAGCGTGAGCATCGCACCAATAAAGCGTAAGCCTTTACGAAAACGATTCATTTTCTTTAATTGTGAAGTATCCATACTCTTGTTCCTTTAATGTGCATAACGGCAAATGGTGGGTGGCTCATTTAGAGTTCCAAGGTTTTGTTATGATTTTAGTCTCAATTCATCTCTTATATCTTTTAGCAATGAACTCATAGTTTTTTGTTCTTCAAGCTGTTCTTTATTCATTTGTAAAGTTTCTTCAATATGTTGCATAATCTTTTTTTCTCTTTCATTTGCTTCGGCTTGAACATCAATAGCAGTTTGTTGTACTTTTAAGCCTTTTTTCTGCATTAGTGTTGTCCAAACAAGAAACCCTGAGGTTATAGAAATAATTCCTATAATAACTATTATTTTTTCCATTTAACTTCCTTTCTATTAGTATCATAACGCCTAAGGTGAAAAACGATGTGGGTATCACGGTTTAATAATTAGAACTTTAAATTATCTTTATGCAATACTAAAAGCTCTGTATTATCGGAAATTTTCACTCGTTTTCTCCTCCGATTTGTTATACATTTTTTATTCTTGTCATTTCTTCTATTACTTTATTTATAAACTCATTATCGATTTTCATATTATCTTCTAAATCTTGAATTAGAATTTGAAATTTTCTTTTTCCTAATTCAATTCTTAAAACTTCTAATGTAAATATATTTTGTTGAATATTATAATCTATTTCCGCTCGATACTCATTTTTATACCACCAAAGCTTTACGTCTTTTAGAATTTCTAAAATCAAATTTATCAAGTTCTGTGTTCTATAATTATTTATTTTTATTTTAGTAAATGTCTGCTTTTTAATTTGTTCATAAAACCTCAATTCACTTTTATGATTTGTTTTACTTTCCCAATTATCTTTACTTACAATATTTTCAAAAAGCCTATAAAAAATTAAACCTTTTATATCTGCTTGTAATTTAACTTCATTTGTAACTAATGGTGTTTTCTGTAATTGCCTATCGTGTTTTAGTGGTAATACAATTTCGCAAAGTTCTCGTTTGAAAATGTATTTATTGATAATTGACCAATTAAAATCACTCCTTCTATTGTATGCTTTTTCAGGCGTGTAGTTAGGTGTCTTTAATAATTCAGGATTAAATATTATTGTATTACCACCACGATAAATAGATGCCTTATTTGTGATATTACCAAGCATTTTAGGTTCAAATGTCATTTTTCTAAAAACATTTACTCCCTTTGATAATAAAGATGTTTCATTCAAGAAGTTTTTAAATGCTTCAAAATTTGTCAGTCCTTTTGAGTCTTGATAATAAGGATATTCAAGGTGTTGAAAATTACTATTTGATAGATCATAATAAAACTCTTTTCGTTCAATATTAACCTCTTGCAATTTATTAAGTTCAAACTGTTTAGAAGGATTACAATATGTAAAGTATGTCATATTGTAATAAAAATCAATGAGTTGAGTTCGTAAAGTACTTAAAAATGGTAAAGGTGGTGCGTCAGATATTTGTCCAAATATTGCATCAATTCCATTATTTGACTGTTCGGCAATAATTTGAAAATAATTTGGTATTACAGTCTCTTTTTGACTATCATATTTAAATAAATGGTCATCATCTATTACCCACGAAACACAATCCTTGTCAAAGATGCTTTTACCTTTTTCATAAATTTTTTGTTGTAAAAAAGTTCTATTTTCTGCAATAGAACGACCATTGGAAATATTGTTTATCAATTCTATTTTTAAATTTTTTTTTGAAATAAAATAATCTATAATTGGTCTTATTTCGTATTCATTATCTGTATTTTCTAAAATTAAAAACCTATAATCTTTTAAACACTTTCCGTATTTTTGATGTAGAACTAAAAATGATTTAAATAATTCCGTTAAATTATTTGCATTATCTGAAATTGCACCAATAATAAGATTAAACGATTTTAGAGTTTCCTTTATAGTATCTTGTTTGGTTAAGTTAATTTCAAGTTTCTCTTTTTTATCTGAAATAGTATAATCGAAAAGTTTTTTTGCTCTACTCAATGATTTATCTTGTAATTCTTTTGAAAATTGATGTAGATATTTACGATAAAACAAGTCTAATCCTTGTTTTTTATTATCAGGAATAGTTGTTACGCGAATATCAGAAGTAGTAAAATGATTAACTAAATATTCATCAATAAAAACTATTTTTTTTGATGTCCTAATTCGTTCATATTCAATTAGTCTTATTGCCAAATCTCTATCCGTTGCACTTTTTAAACTTTCGTCAAAACCGCCAATAGTCCAAAATGTTTTTAATTCAATAAAAAGGTTACTCCCTTGTAATCCTGGATTTCCAATAAAGAAATTATATTTTGTAAAAGTATCTCTATTAGCACTTATTTCTATTGTTTTTTCTTTTTCAATTCTTACAAAACCTGAGACAGAAGCTATGGTTTGAATATTTTTTAGTTTTCCTTTAATCAGTTTTTTCTCTGATTTATTTACACTTTTAAATAGTATTTCTAAATAATTTGTTTTCCATGAATCATCATCATCAAGAAAGGCGAGAAAAAAGTTTCTCTGTGAATAACGCAAAGCCTTGAATGCTCCTGAGTTCCATGCACCTGTGCCTGAAAATCCTTTTGTTCGTGTATTTTTAATTAAGTTTGTATGAAAGAAATTCTCAAATCTCATATTTTGACATTCTCTTAGATTTTTAAATTTAACAAATTTAGGTTTTAAAATATTTTCTCGCAAGGTCTGTATTATTTTATCAATTTTGACATATTCATCTGAACATTTTTCATTAACCTTTATTGGGTTATCATCAACGATATAAATCTGGTGTGGATTTATATTAGTTTGCTCATATACAGACTTTAAAGAACGTTCTAATAATAGGTTTGTTCTTGCAAAACTTGTAGCGATTATTACAATTACAGGGTCTGTATTTTGTTCTTTGTTCATTATGTCTTACTTTTTTCCAAAATAAAAATCATAAAATCAGAATTTTCAATACCATTTATTTGCTTTTCATCTTTTGTTTGAATAATTTCTTTTATATCAAGATTATAGTTTTCAAATAAGTTTTCATAAAATGACAAAGGTCTGTGAATATCAAAACGCTTTTTACCTGATGAATATATCTTTTTTGTAAATTTCATCTCGTTTTTATAATTAAAATTATCTGGCAAAATTCGTTTTTGTAATATAGAATAAGTTTGATAAGTATATAAAGGATTGCAAATAACCATAACAATATATTTATTTGAAAGTGATGTAATATTAGCCATTATTTCATTCACAATATTTAATCTATCTTGTTTACTTTCAGCCAAAGGATGGCATAAAACTAATGAGCATAAAACGCTATCAAATTGTATTTTTTTTATAATTAGTCTTTCAATTTCTGAATCATCTAAAATATCAATATTTTGATAATATTTTTTTATATATTTATCCACTACACTTTTATCAGGCTCATATGCTGTAACAAACAACCCTTCATCTTTTAAAAGCATTGACATATCGCCATGTCCTGAACCATAATCAAAAACACTCTTTACTTTTAAATGATTATGGAAAATATCTTTTATTATAGGGTTTAAAATATCTTTTTTATCAACTGTAATAATTTCATTATAGAAACTTTCAAATTCTTTTATTAATTCATTTTCAATAAAGCCAAATTTTATCAATAACGAAAAATCCAAAACTTGATTTACAGGCGATAAATATTTTTTAAAATCTTGAGGATTTGATAATTTACCTTGTAATTTATAACTTACAAAAGCTCTACGACACATACTTTTAAATAAATAATCAGATATAGGTAAAAAGCTTTTACCTATATCAATTACAAATAAATCACCTTTTTCAGTTAGTCTTAAATTTTGTGGTTTAAAGTCTGTTAAAGTCCATTTAATTCTACGAAACTGTTTAAGTAAATGAATGAATTTATTTATATGAATATTTGTGTTCTCAACAAATTCACCCGTTACTTCATATTTGTATTTTATAAAAACACCAATATCTTCATAAAATACTTCAAATTTTGGAAAAGAAATAATTTCAGTTTCCCATTGTAATGTTTCAGAAAGAGATAAAAGTGTCCAATATAACTCTAAAGGTTGTTGCGAATTATCTATTAATTTATAAATATTTTTCTTGTCAGTAAAAACAAATCCCTCGCTTCCTTTTCCCAAAAATTCAAGTTCATTTTTAATTGCAAAATGACTTTTGATTTCTTTTTCTGCTTTTTCTTTTTTAATTCTTGGTTTATTAATTCCAGTAAATTTTCGTATTTGATAGTATGAAATTTTACTATTTAAAAGCTCAATTGCTTCTTGTGCATCTTTTGCACAAAATATGATGTCGTTGCGTCTTTCATCGAGTGCTTGACCACAAAGTTTTTTACTCCAACCATTTACTTGTAAACCAATTATCAGTTTATTCATTTGCCAAGATGCAGATATTTCGTTCAAAGTTCCTGATCCACCACCAACTGCAATTACAGCATTTGACATACTTATAAGTATTAAATTTCTTGCCAATCCAAAGCCTGTTGGTATTGCTATGTCAATATATTTATTTGCATTATCAGAATTGTAATCAGGTAAAATACCAATTATTGAATTTTCGGTATATTTTTTTGATTTTCTTGCTCCTTTTGATGCGTATTCCATTACTCCATCAAATCCACCTGTTGCCAAAACAAAACCGTTGTCAATTATTAACTTACCTAAATCAAAAGATATTTTTTGCTTTTCCATATCATTTTCGATGTTTGCATTTCCTATTACAGCAATAATTTTTTTTCTCATTTACTCTTGTTTCCTTTAAGTTCTATTCTTTGGCGTGATGACCGAATTTAAAAATGTAATTTTCTAATTTGGATGTCCGCTCCTCCCGCTTGTTATCTGGTACTGTGCGACAGATGACCAGTGGGTGTTCAAACCCGAGCCATCATTATTTATTCTACGAACACTATAGCGAAAGTAGACTTAATATAGAAAAATAAAAGAACACATAAAATGTCCTATTTAAAAGATAATTTAGCTGATTCTATCGACAAATTGTCATATTTTTATGGTTTATAGATATTTTCTATTATTATCCTTAAAATATAAATGTTCTTTTTATATGGAATTATCAATTATTTGGACATAAGTGTTTAGTTATTTGTTAAATTATCTATTAAAAGGGCATTATGTCCCTTAAGAAAAAGGAGTTATTGTGAAAATAAAAAGGTCTTTCTCGTTCCATCTTTCCGAAGATTCCTACCTACAAAACTTGTATTGACAATGTCAGTACAAAACTGTTATAATTGAACATATCAATAAAAGGTTTAATGTGAAATTTGAATGGAGTAATGAAAAAAGCAATTTAAATATTGAGAAACATCAAGTTAGTTTTGATGAAGCTAAAGAAGTTTTTTTAGACCCTATGCATATTTCAAAATTAGACCATCGCTTTGAGTATTTTGAAGAAAGATGGATAACATTGGGAACAACCACTAAAGAAAAAATCTTAGTTGTAGCAAATATGTTTTTTGATGAAAATGGTGAAGAGATAATTAGAATAATAAGTGCAAGAAAAGCGAACCTAAAAGAAAGGATTTTTTATGAGCGACATTAAACAAAGAGAAAAGTTCGATGATTATGAGATGAAAGATGAATATGATTTTTCAGACAGTATTAGAGGTAGATTTTATGAACCAAAAAAAATACCTGTTTCACTAAGACTAGATAACGATATAGTCTTGTTTTTTAAAAAGTTAGCAAGTGAAAAAAAAGTACCTTACCAAACACTTATAAATGCTTTACTTAGAAAAGAACTACAATCAGTATAACAAAATACACACAAGGACAACATGAAAAATCCAAATAGAGAAACAGTTTCAAAACTAGAAGCTTTACCAAATCTTGGAAAAGCTATTAGTTCAGACTTAAGATTGATAGGTATATCTAAACCTCAAAATTTAATTGGAAAAAATCCTTTTGACTTGTATAATGAACTTTGTATAAAAAAAGGTGAACCCGTTGACCATTGTGTAATAGATGTATTTATGTCTGTAGTAGATTTTATGGAAGGTGGAAAACCACAACCATGGTGGAATTTTACACAAAAACGAAAACAAACTTTTAAAGAGGGAAAATAAAATGAATGTACATGAAAAAACAAACTATGTAGAATTACCTGCTAAAGACCTTCAAGCCACAAAAGATTTTTTCACTAAAGTCTTTGATTGGTCATTTGCAGATTATGGTTCTGAATATATAGCATTTTCAAAAGAGGGACTTGATGGAGGATTTTATAAATCTGATCTGTCTTCATCAACAACAAATGGAAGTGCTTTAATTGTTTTTTACAGTAATGATTTAAAAACTACTCAATCAAAAATTATAGATGCTGATGGCTCTATAATAAAACCAATATTTGAGTTCCCTGGTGGTCATAGGTTTCATTTTAGTGACCCTAATGGCAATGAATTTGCAGTTTGGTCAGATAAAGGTGTATAACAAGTTACGACTTCAAATATTTCTCAACTAAACTTTAAAGGATAAAAAATGCCAAGACCTAAAAATAAAGATGAACTTTTAGAACTAAGCAATAGTAATTTTAAGAAAATGTTTGAATTAATAGAGTCTTTTGGTGAAGAAGAAATTGTAAATGGTAAAATACCGTTTGAGGATAGAGATAAAAATACAAGAGATATCTTAGCACATCTTCATCAATGGCACTTGATGATGTTAGATTGGCATAAAGTTGGAATGAGTGGAGAAAAACCAGATATTCCTGCAAAGGGTTATACTTTTAGAACTATTGCATCACTAAATCAAGAAATTTGGGAAAATTATCAAACAACCAAATATGATGAAATATTAAAGATGCTTGAAAAATCATTTTTAGAAGTTCAAGAAGTTATAAATAAATACAACGATGAAGAACTATTTGAAAAGAAAAGATATAAATGGACAGGTACAACATCCTTAGCCTCTTATCTTATCTCAGCAACATCAAGTCACTATGATTGGGCAATGATAAAACTTAAAAAGTATAAAAAAGCACTAAAAACATACAAATAAACATAAAGGAAAATTATGAGAGTAGAAGAGATTGAAGAAAAATTAATATATGGTATTTCAACAAGAACAAAAAATTCAAATGAAATGGATCCAAAAACTGCAAAAATAGGTGCTATATGGCAGAAGTTTGATAGTACTGTAGAAGTAAACTACCAAAATGGGCAAAGAGTTTATGGCATTTACTATAACTTTGAGTCAGATGCAAAAGGTGAATTTGATGTACTAGCAGGATATGAAACATCAAATGAAAGTTTAGATAAAATCACAATTCAAAAAGGTAAATATTTAGTGTTTCATAAAACACTCAAAGAAACTGATGACAATGCAAGAATACAAGCAGTTATAGAAACTTGGGGTGAAATTTGGAAGTATTTTTCAAATGAAAACTCTCAATACAAAAGAGTTTATAAAACTGATTTTGAACACTATAAAGAGAAAAATGAAATAGAAATTTATATTTCAATAGAATAAGTACTTTCTATGCATAATAAAGAGCTTTAAGTATCTCTTTTTGTTTAGTCTTTTTATAATTAAATTTAAACTCAATCTCTTTTAAATAAATAAAAAAGTTTTTATTTTCTATGCCTTTGTATTTTAGTATAGAGTCTTCAAAATAAAGCCAAAATTTTGTGATGATATTTTCTCTTTTTTGCGTTTTTGAAATTTTATTTAACATCATGTATTTTGAAAACTCTTTAAAGTAGGCTTCCTCTGCTGCGTCATCTAAAAACTGTTTTTTGTAAACATGTAAACTTGGCATAAGTAAGTTAAAAACTTGATCTTCAAAATGAAAAGTAATAAAATTATGAGCATCAAAAATATTTTCTTTTACTCTTTTTTTACTTTGTGGCAAATAAGTGTATTCATCATATTCTATAACATTTTTATCTCTATATTTATCTTCAAGATAGTTGGCTATTAGAACTCTAAATAGCTTAAATCTATTTGTAATTGTTACATAATTTAGGTTTGTTCTATGGGCGGTTTCATTAGCGGTTAAATCTTCACAAAATGCCTCAATTAAGGCTAAATCTTTTTTTATTTTGTTTAATGAAAACTTTTTTTTGCATCTAGAACATTTAACTTGTCCAGATTTTAAGTGATATAATTTTTTATTATCGCAATAAATACAGTTCATAGTAGTATTTTAACATAGATTAGTACCAAAACTATATAAGAAAGTTCTAAATTAACTTTACTTTTAATTATAAAAATATAAAATATGAATACTTATTCGTTTAAGAGGAAATTTAATGGAAAATTTTGGATTATTACTCATCTTTTGGTATGGAATATTACACGCTTTTGGACCTGACCACCTAACTGCGATAGCAGACTTCTCAATAGGAAAAAGTAAAAAAAAGACTATGACAATAACAACAATGTTCGCTATTGGTCATGGACTTGCACTTTTTATCTTTGCAAAGATTTTAGATACTTATAATATAAGTGAAGCAATACTCGGTTATGGCGATATTATCTCAGCATCTGTGATTTTGATGATGGGAGTTTACTTATTATTTATGGTTTTTACAGACCGAATTCAGTTGAAAAAACATATACATAATGGCAAAGAACATGTTCATATTTGGTTTGGTAAAGAACACAAACATGATAACCGTGATACATCATCAGCTTTTACTATTGGCGTATTGATGGGTGTTGGCGGAGTTAGAGGAATGCTTGTAACTCTTGGAATGCTTGAATCAGGAAGTGTTGATTTAGTAATGGTTGTAGCTTTTGCTCTTGGAGTAATGGTTATTTTTGTAGGTTTTGGTAGTGTAATATTGTATATTAATAAAAATTTGTTAAACTCGAAACAAAATTTAAAAAGAGTTTTTGCAACAGCAGGTGTAGTATCAGTTGTTGTAGGAACAAATATGATACTCGGATAGAAACTAGAAAAGCTCTCAAAGAGGCACAAGTGCCGAGAGCTTTCTGCTGAAGAAAACCAAGCGTTAGCGTAGGTAGCGGAATTACTTCCGATACCGTGATAAACAGATGAAGGGTTTCCTTCATTTTATGAAATAAAATTAAGGAATATTAATTATGTGTAAAGATTGCGGTTGTAGTATAACAGATAGCGTGGGACATTCTCACTCTCATGGAAATTCGTCAGAACATCAAGGTGCTCACCAGCATCTACATGATAACCCTCAGTTAAATGATCCAAAAACAATATCTATAATTACAAAAATTTTAGATAAAAATGACCATGAAGCAGGGCATAATCGACAGCATTTTGATTCAAAAGGTGTTCTTTGTATAAACCTAATGAGTTCTCCCGGAAGTGGTAAAACTACTTTGTTGGAACATCTTAATGATGTTTGTGACTTTAAGTTTGGTGTTGTAGAAGGTGATTTAGAAACAAGTAGAGATGCTGATAGATTAAAAGCTAAAGGTATCCAAGCTCATCAGATTCAAACAGGTTCAGCTTGTCATTTAGATGCATTTATGGTTCATAAAGCTTTGCATCATATGGACTTAGATGCTATGGATGTTTGTTTTGTTGAAAATGTTGGAAACTTAGTTTGTCCTGCATCTTATGATGTTGGGAGTCACTTAAATATTATTTTAGTAAGTATTCCTGAGGGTGAAGACAAGATTATAAAATATCCTGTAATGTTTCGCCAAGCTGATTTAGTTTTATTTACAAAGGTTGATTTACTTCCACATTTTGATTATGACATGGAAAAAGAAAAAGCAGATGCTAGAAAACTAAAACCAAATGTTGACATACTTGAAGTTAGTACAAAAGATGAAGAGAGTCTAAAAAAAGTTGCACAGTGGATAAAATTTAAGATGGAGATGAGATAATGTGTCTTTCAATTCCATCTAAAGTAGTAAAAATAGATAAAGAAACAAACTTGGCTACTGTTGATACTATGGGTGTTCAAAGAGCAGCTAGTTTAGACTTACTCGAAGAGGGTGATGTTAAAATTGGCGATTATGTACTTCTTCATATCGGTTTTGTAATGAACAAAATTGATGAAGCGGAAGCTCTTGATAGTTTAGAACTTTATAAAGAAATCATTGAAGCAATGAACGAAGAAGATAGACAGCAAGCAATACTAGAAGAAGATGAGAAGGTGAATGGCGAAGCCAGAGAGGCTCCCCTGGGGGATGAGTGCGCAAATAGAGGAGCTTAGATGGAGTTAGAGTTAAATAATCTATATGATGATTTTAGAGATGGCGATACTATTAAAGCATTTGCTAAAATCATAAATGAAGATGCAAAAAAACTGAAAAATCCTATAAATATTATGGAAGTTTGTGGTGGTCATACTCATACGATTATGAAGTATGGAATTCCTCAACTTTTACCTAAAAATATTAAGTTTGTTCATGGTCCAGGCTGTCCTGTTTGTATCATACCAAAAGAGAGAATTGATCATGCGTATGTTTTAAGTATGCAAAAAGATGTAATTTTAGTAACTTTAGGTGATATGATAAAAGTACCAGGAAGTAAAGGTAGTCTTCAAGATGCCAGAGCTAAAGGTGCTGATGTAAGATTTGTTTACTCTCCCCTAGATTGTATAAAGATTGCAAATGAAAATCCTAGTAAAAAAGTTATATTTTTTGCGATAGGTTTTGAAACAACAACCCCAATGACAGCTGCACTTCTTAATGCTGTTGTAAATAAAAAAATAACAAATATATACTTTCACATAAACCATGTAACAGTTCCCGAAGTTATGAAAGAGTTAATAGATAGTAGAGATGTTCATGTTGATAGTTATAACAATAAAATAGATGCTTTTTTAGGGCCTTCTCATGTGAGTGTTATAAGTGGAAGTAAGATATATGAAGAATTTCCAAGAGATTATAATCGACCTGTTGTAGTAACTGGGTTTGAACCTGTTGATGTTATGCAAGGTATAAGTATGATAGTTAAGCAGTGCATTGAAGATAGATGTGAGCTTGAAATAGAATATAAAAGACTTGTAACTCACAATGGAAATATTAAAGCTCAAAAATTGATTCAAAAGTATTTTGACAAAGCAGACCTTTTTAAATGGAGAGGTTTAGGAAATATACCTAAAAGCGGTTTAAAATTAAAAGCAGAATTTAGTGAGTATGATGCAGAAGTTATTTATAAAGATGTTCTACCTTTAGAAGAGATAGAAGATCATAAACTTTGCATCTGTGGAGATATACTTAGAGGCATGGCTTCACCACCTGAATGTACAATATTTGGAACTGCTTGTAAACCAACTTCACCTGTTGGTAGTTGTATGGTTAGTAGTGAAGGTGCTTGTTCAGCGTACTATAAATATGGGAATCTGATATAATATATCATTAGAAATCACAAGGTATAAAGCTATGAGTTATCAACCACTTTTTACAATCACATCAAAGATGCTAAATCTTGTGAGTGAGATAACTGAAGCTTTAACTAAAATAGAGAGTACTCAAAACAGTTCTATTACTCCATATTTAAGAAGAACAAATCGTATAAAAATACTGGCTGGTACTCTAGAGATAGAAGGTAACTTCTTAGGTGAAGAAAAAATTACAGCTATATTAGATGGAAAAAGAGTTCTTGGTAGTGTGCGAGAGCTTGCAGAAGTAGATGGAGCCATAAAAGCGTATGAGAAGTTTGAAGAGTATTGTTATGATTCTTTGGATGACTTGCTTCAAGCACATAAAATCTTAATGAATGGTATCTTGACAACAGCAGGAGCTTTTAGAAGAGTAAATGTAGGAGTTGGCAGTGAAAATGGAGTTAGTCATGTAGCTCCACCGCATGAGAGAGTTCCGGAGTTGATGAGTGACTTGTTTGAGTGGTTAAAAAACTCAGATGACCATCCTCTTATTAAAAGTAGTGTCTTTCATTATGAGTTTGAATTTATTCATCCCTTTAGTGATGGTAACGGTCGCATTGGAAGACTATGGCAGAGCGTGATATTATATAACTACAAAAGTATTTTTTCTTCTGTCGCTACTGAAAGTATTGTAAGAGACTATCAAGATAGATATTACAAAGCCTTAGAAGATTCAGGTGAACTTGGACAAAGCACACCTTTTATAGAGTTTATGTTGGAAGTAATTTTTGAAGCGATAAAAAATGTCCCCAATGATGTCTCTAAAAATGTCCCTAAAGGTAGAGAAGTTTCTATATTAAATTTAATAGCTGAAAATTCAAAAGTAACAGTGAAAGAATTAGCACTAAAATTTGAAGTAAACGAGAAGACTATTAAAAGAGATCTAGAAAAACTAAAAGAAGAAAACAAAATTAAAAGAATCGGTAGTGCTAGAAGTGGATATTGGGAAGTAATTAAATGAAAAAACTATATATTATAAGACACGCAAAATCAAGTTGGGATGAGGTCGGTCTTAAAGATTTTGATAGACCATTAAATCACAGAGGTATAGCAGATGCTCCAAAGATGGGAGAGAGATTAAAAGAAAAAGGTGTAAAACCTGATATGATTCTTTCATCTAGTGCAGTTAGAGCAAAAAAAACTATAAAAGCGATTGCTAAAAAAGTAAAATTTAAAAACAAAATTATATTTAAAAGAAAAATATATGAAGCAAGTTTAAGCACTCTTCATAAAATGATAAAAAAAGTAAATGAAAAAAACTCAACTCTGTTTTTATGTGGACATAATTTTGAGTTAAATATGTTAGCCGAAAAGTATGTTGGATTTGATGAGAATCTTCCAACATGTGGGATGGTAGAGATTGAATTTAATTGTAAGAACTGGAAAGATATAAATAAAAAAAATGCAAGATTAATTTCGTTTGATTATCCAAAAAAAATGACTAAAAAGGTTTAATGTGCAACATCGTGATATCCCAGAGAATGACATAAAAAATGACAAGTTAAACTTTGCTCCATTTGCGTCTAGGGTTTCAAAAGGTATTCTGAATTATTCTCAAGATGAAACTTTTATACTTTCTCTAGAAGGAGAATGGGGTAGTGGAAAAACTACTTTAATAAATTTTATTAAATCTGATATAAAGAATGATGTTGAAATAGTACATTTTAATCCATGGCTTATTACTGATATTAGGCAAGTGATAAAACTATTTTTTGATGAATTAATGAAAGTAATTCTTTCAATAACCACAGATGCAAAAAAAGATGAGTTTACCAAAGATGTTAGAAAATTAATATCTTTTATTTTACCTGACGATGTAACCGTGGGGGTAGGAGATGTTGCAAAAGTTAAATATAACATAGCAAAACGATTAGAGGATAAGAACAGAGACAATTTAGAAAAAGTTAAAGAAAAAATAAATACTTATTTAAAAAAATTAGATAAAAAAATCGTTATTATAATTGATGATATAGACAGACTTACTGATAAAGAAACGGAGTTTATATTTAGACTTGTAAAAGGCATTGCAGACTTTGATAATCTTATTTATATACTTCTTTATGATAAAAATGTAGTTTCAAATTCACTTCTAAAATTTAAAGCCGAAAAAGGACAAAAATATCTTGAAAAGATAGTTCAATATCCACTTTCAGTTCCAAAACCTCATAAAATTACTATTAGAAATTTATTATTTAAAGAGCTTGACGAAATTCTTACTAAGTTAGAATGTAAAAAAGTAAAATACATTTTTAATAAGGAAACATGGAGCGAAGTTCATTCGATAGTAGGTAATTATATAAAAACAATAAGAGATATCAATCAAATAGTAAATATAATTTCTTTTGAATATCCAATTATTGCAGAAGAAGTAAACTTTACAGATTTTTTTATAATTTCACTCATCAAATTAAAAAAACATACTCTTTATGAATTAATTCAAAATAAGCCTAGTGATTTTTTTATCAATACAAATACAGGTTATAGTAAAGAAGAAGAAACAAAAAGAATTCAAGAAAACTTCAGTAATAATTTAAAAGAGTTTCATGATTTTGAAGATTTATTAAAAATAAGTTTTTCAATATTTAAAGAGTATGATTACAGAACTTTAGGTGGACATAAAAATAAAGGTATTAGTAATTTTTACTATTTTGAAAACTACTTTTCTTTTTCAACTTCAGATGATAAAATCTCTATGAAAGAGTATTATGAGATAAAAAATTCATTCATTAATAATGACTTTGAAGTATTAAAAAAAGTTGTCTTAAAAGCTGATGAACAGCAAAAGAGTTCATATTTTTTAGATATGTTTTATGAGTTTAATGAATCAATAGAGAAAAATGAAATAGAAAACATGTTTTTTAATACACTAAAAATATCAAAAGACCTAGTTAGTAAAGATAAAAGCACATTTTCATTATTTAATGTATCAATTTCTTATGAGCAGTTAGGATATGATGTTTTAATTAAACATCCAAAAGTAGATGATTTTATATTGAATTTTTATAAAACAGATAGCGAAATAGAATTTAAAGTAAAAGTCAACTTACTACGAAGTATTAATGAAGAGATAGCTAAAACATATAGTGATAAAAAGCTAAAAGTTTCAGATGCAACACTTGCTAAACTTAACAGTATAGTTAAATCAGAGTTAGAATCAATTACATATGAAAATATGTCTAACTACAGTGGAATCTTAAACTTGGTACACAGTTTTAATTTATTTAATGCTTCAATAGATGTATTGTCAAAAGATATAGAAAATAATATATTTAAATCACCTAATGATTTTTTTAAAATATTAGATATATTTCAAAGCTATAGGATAGTCAATGGAAGCTATAAGGAATATTATATATCAAAAGAATCTCTTGAAAAATTGATAAAGTTAGAAGTAGTTGAAGAATATATAAATGAATTAGATAAGTCAAAACTATTAGAAGGTCAAGGTACTTTACTTGAGTATTGGAGAAATAATGATAAATTTTAAATTTATGCAAGGAGAAAGCATAAAATGAAGTATAGATACATAGGTAAAACAGGACTTCGTGTAACTCCTATATGTTTAGGAACAATGGGTTTTGGAAGCTGGAGTGATGAAGCTGAATCTTTTAAGATTATGGACAAGGCTTATGAGAAAGGTATAAACTTTTTCGATACTGCTGAGCTTTACCCTGTTCCTCCAAAAGAAGACTATGCAGGCGAAACAGAGATAATTATTGGTAAATGGTTAAAGAATAAAAAAAGAGATAGCATTATTCTTGCATCTAAAGTAGCTGGTGCTGCTAGTGGATGGTTTGTTCCTCCTGTTCGTCATGGTTTTACGGCTATTGATAAGTTTCATATTAAAAGTGCAATAGAAGGAAGTTTGAAAAGACTTCAAACTGATTATATAGACTTATATCAGATGCACTGGCCAGATACTATAGTTCCTATCGAAGAGTCACTTAGAGCTTTTGAAGAACTAGTTAAAGAAGGAAAAGTGAGATACCTTGGAACTTCAAATGATACTGCCTACGGACTTACAAAAGCAAATGAAACTTCTAAAAAACTTGGCATCCCAAGATTTGAATCAATTCAAAACAACTTCTCTTTGAACAATCCAAGATTTTTAGATGAGTCGGCACTGGTATGCGAAAAAGAACAAATATCACTCCTTCCATATTCACCTATTGGTGGTGGAGTTTTGAGTGGTAAGTATAATGGAAAGCTCTATCCTACAAATGCTAGATTTTCTGAGTACTTAAAGAGTGAAGACCCTCGTACAAAAGCTCAAGGAACAAGGTTTGTTAACAACAAGACACTAGAAGCGACTTCAAAGTATATAGAAATAGCTAAAAAACTAGATATATCTACTGTAACTTTAGCAGTAGCATACTCAAAACAGTTTAAGTTTGTAGCATCTACTATCGTAGGAGCTAGAAATACTGGGCAACTTGATGACTCTTTTGCTGCTATGGATTTAGAACTTAGTGAAGAAACAATGCAAGAGATTAAAACTATACAAAACAATATTATGTATCCGATGGGATAATAGGAAGATTATAATGACAAAAACAATTACACTAGCACAAGGTAACGGCGGTCAAGAGAACAACGAACTTATAACTAAGGTTTTTTATAAAGCTTTTAAAAATGAAATACTTGAACGAAATGAAGATGCAGCTGTTATTCATAATGGAGAGTTAGCTTTTTCTACTGATAGTTTTACAGTAAGTCCACTTTTTTTTCCTGGAGCGGATATCGGAAAGCTTGCAGTTTGTGGAACTTGTAATGACTTAGCTATGATGGGTGCAAAACCAAAGTATTTAACATGTAGTGTGATAATTGAAGAAGGTTTTGCTGTAAGAGATTTAGAAAAAATTGTCCGTAGTATGAAAAAAGAACTTGAAATAAATGGTGCTATTGTTGTAAGTGGAGATACTAAGGTTGTTCCAAAAGGTAGTGTTGATAAGATTTTTATAAACACTACTGGAATCGGTGAGATAATGAAAAAAGGAATTAGCTCAAACCATATCACTAAAGAAGATGTGATTTTAGTAAATCGTGACATAGGGTGTCATGGCGCTACTATTTTTGTTGCTCGTGAAGATATTGAGATGAGTAGTTCGCTAAAGAGTGATTGTGCTTCTTTATACCCACAAGTAAAAGCACTCATAGATGCTAACATACAGATAACTGCTCTTAGAGATGCTACAAGAGGTGGTGTAAGTGCTGTTTTAAATGAATGGGCAAAGCAGTCAGATATTTGTATAGAAGTTGAAGAAGAAAAATTACCTATAAGTAATGAGGTTAATGGCATCTGTGAGATGCTAGGCTTTGAAGCAAGTGCTTTAGCAAATGAGGGTACTTTTGTTTTAGCCATAAAAGAAGAAGATGCTAGTAGCGCGGTTGAGATACTTAAAACATTTGAAAATGGCTCTAGAGCAACTATAATTGCAAAAGTTACTGACACACATAAACAAAAAGTTATTTTAAATAGTTCTTGGGGAACTTCAAGATTTTTAGATACTCCTAGTGGTGAGTTACTTCCTCGCATCTGTTAAATGAAAATACTTCTAATCGTTTCAGCTTTTAACTCTTTAACTCAAAGAGTTTTCTGTCTTCTTAAAGATATGAATCACACCATTTCAATAGAATATGCTATTAGTGATGAGGTAATGATAGATTCAGTCCAAAGATTTAAGCCAGATATCGTTTTTTGTCCATTTTTAAAAAAGTTTATTCCAAAAGAGATATTTTTAAATACTCCTTCGTTTGTACTTCATCCAGGTATAAGAGGAGATAGAGGGCATAATTCACTTGATCATGCTTTATTAGAGCAAAAGAAAGAATGGGGAGTAGTAATCCTAAAAGCAAATGAAGAGCTTGATGGTGGAGAGATATACAGCGAGGTTAATTTTCTTATGCGAGATGCTACTAAAGCATCTATGTATAGAGATGAAGTGGCAAATGCTACTATTGAAGCTACAAAAGAACTACTTATAAACCTACAAAACACAGATTTCAAAGCAACACCACAGTTAAAAACACCAATGCATAAATATCTAAAACAAGTTGATAGAGCAATAGAGTGGGAAAAAGATACAAGTAAAGATATTATAAAAAAAATTAGGTTAAGTGATAGTTACCCTGGGGTTAAAGATGAGTTTTTTGGAATAAGCTGTTATCTTTTTGGTGTGTGGTTTGAAAGTAAGTTAAAAGGAAATCCAAAAGAAATTATTGCCAAAAGAGATGGTGCTATTTGTGTGGCAACCACAGATGGTGCAATATGGATAAGCCATCTTATCAAAGAGGGTGCTTTTAAACTTCCAGCAACTTATGTGTTAAAAGATAAGATAAAAGGTGTTAAAGAGCATAGACTTCCTCTCATCTTTGATATGAGCTATAAAACATTTTATGAAATCGGTTCTCATAAAGATGGAGATGTGACATATCTTTGTTTTAACTTTCATAATGGTGCAATGCATTCAGAGCAGTGCATAAGACTTAAGTATGCTTTTGAATATCTCAAAGAAAGTTCAAAGGTTATTGTTCTTATTGGGGCAGAGGAGTTTTTTAGTAATGGTATTCATTTAAATATTTTAGAAGATTCTAAAAAACAAGGTGAAGATGGCTGGAGCAATATAAATGCCATGAATGATTTAGTTAAATCTATCATCTTCGCAGATGAGGTTATTACAGTAGCATCTCTGCATAAGAATGCAGGAGCAGGTGGAGTCTTTTTAGCTCTCGCTTGTGACTATGTTGTTGCATCTAGTAAAAGTGTTTTAAACCCTCACTATAAAACCTTAGGATTAAGTGGAAGTGAATATCATACTTTTTCTTTGCCAAAAAGAGTAGGGGAAGTTAAAGCAAAAAAACTTTTATATAGATGCTTACCCATAAGTTCAAATGAAGCAAAAAAGATAAATATGATTGATGAGGTTTTTTCTCAAGAGGATTATTTTGATAGTTTAAGGGGATTTTGCAGTGTTTTAGTAGAAGATGAAGAAAAATATGAAGATTATATATATGAAAAACAAGATTACCTTCAAGAAAATGAAAATCATATAGATAGATGCAAAGAAGAAGAGTTAAAAGTCATGTATCCTGAATTTTGGGATAAAGATAGTTCTTTTCATGCCCTAAGGCAAGAATTTGTATATAAAGTATGTCCAATTAAAACACCAGATAGATTAAGGGAAATAAAAAATGCATGAATATAGTATAGTTCAATCACTTTTGGATTCGTGTGAAGATAATGCGAGAGAGAATAATTCTACAAAAGTATTAAAAGTAGTAGTTAAAATAGGTGTTATGAGTGGAGTAGAGCCAAGTTTACTTCAAACAGCTTTTGATACCTTTAAAGAAAAGACAATTTGTGAAGAAGCAGAGTTTGTCATAAATATGCAAGATATAGTAATCCAATGTAATAATTGTCAAAAAGAATCAACAATAGGTAAAATGGACTACTGTTGCCCTGTTTGTAAGGGTGTGGATATAAAAATTATCGATGGTGAAGATATGTATTTAATGCAATTAGAACTTAATTAAACAAAACTTAAAGCTTGTTTGGGTAAAATTGCGAACTTTTATAAAGATTCAAGGAATTGTATATGTACGCAATTATCAAAAACGGTGGTAAACAATATAAAGTTCAAGAGGGTGACGTTCTTTTATTAGATAAAATGTCATTAGAGCCAAAAGATACTATCGAGATAACAGAAGTTCTAGCAGTTAATGCTGGTGAACTTAAATTTGGAGCTCCATTTGTTGATGGTGCCGTAGTTACTGCAGAAGTTATTAATGAAGGTCGCGATAGAAAAATTGTTATTTTCAAAAAGCGTCGTCGTAAAGACTCTAAAGTTAAAAGAGGTTTCAGAAGAGACTTCACTCGTGTTCGTATCACGAAAATAGCTGCATAAGCTAAAAGAAGGAGCATAGTATGGCACATAAGAAAGGTCAAGGTAGTACACAGAATAATCGTGACTCAGCTGGTAGAAGACTTGGTGTTAAAAAATTTGGTGGTGAAGTAGTTATCCCAGGTAACATTATCATTCGTCAAAGAGGAACTAAAGTTCATCCAGGTAAAAATGTTGGAATGGGTAAAGATCATACAATATTTGCACTTATTGAAGGCGTTGTAACTTTTGAAAGAAAAGATAAAAAGCGTAAACAAGTTTCAGTAATAGCTGCTGCGTAATTCTACAGTATTTGGGCTTCGCCCAAATATTTCTACTTCACAGAGTTTTTAAACTCTTTCACAATTTAGTAAAAATTTTTAAAATGTAAGGAATGACAATGTTTACAGATAGCGTTGAATTAACAGTTTCATCTGGAAAAGGTGGACAAGGGTGTGTTGCATTTCGTCGAGAAAAGTTTGTACTAAATGGTGGTCCTAACGGTGGAGATGGTGGAAAAGGTGGCGACATCTGGTTTAAGTGTGACAATAACACACATACTCTCTCTCACTTTCAAAGAAGAATGCACTTAAAAGCAGATGGTGGTGCACAAGGTGAAGCTTCTCGTATGTCAGGAAAGTCTGGTGCGAAAAAAGTAATCATTGTTCCTCCTGGAACACAAATCATAGATTCTGATAGCGGTGAAGTTCTTTTTGACATGCTCAAAGATGCTCAAGAAGAGAAGTTCTTACTAGGTGGAAAAGGTGGGCTTGGAAATACTCACTTTAAATCACCAACTAATCAAAGACCAACTTACGCTCAACCTGGTGAAAAAGGTGAAACAAGAGCTATAAAGCTTGACCTTAAGCTAATTGCTGATGTTGGACTGGTTGGTTTTCCTAATGTTGGTAAATCTACTCTTATTTCAACTGTATCAAATGCTCGTCCAGAAATTGCAAATTACGAGTTTACAACACTTACACCAAAACTTGGTCAAGTGAATATTGGAGATTTTGAGTCATTTGTTATGGCTGATATTCCTGGAATTATTGGTGGTGCTCACGAAGGTAAAGGTCTTGGGATTCAATTTTTAAGACATATTGAAAGAACTAAAACCCTTTTATATATGGTCGATTTAGCATCATATAGAGATTTAAAAGAACAGATAGAAGTACTTCAAGATGAGATATCTTCATTTAGTGAAAAATTAGGCGATAGTAATTTTGCTATTGCTCTAACTAGAGTAGATATTGTTCCTCCTGATGAGATAAATGCTTTAGTTAATGGTTTCTTGGAACTTCTTGGTTTAGAAGCTAGTAATTCTAGTGAATTTAACTTTGATTCAGAAGTACCTTATTTCATACAGGATTCCGCAGATAGAACTTTAGGATATGATAATAAACTTCCATATCTAGTGGCAGCAATCTCTTCTGCAACTTCTAAAAATATAGAGGCTCTAAAATATGGACTTTTTAATTTAGTTCAAACAAATAGAGAATAAGATAATGCGAATAGTTGTTAAAGTTGGAAGTGCAGTTTTAGCACATAATGATTCTCTAGCCTTTGATAGAATGGGAAATCTAGTTAATTTTTTAGCAGAGTTAAAAAAAAATAATGAAGTTGTTTTAGTATCATCTGGTGCAGTTGCTGCTGGATATACTAAGATTCAACTAGATAGAAGTGTAATAACAAATAAACAAGCTTTAGCATCTATTGGTCAACCGGTGTTAATGCATACTTACGCGGAAAAATTTTCTAAACATAATATTATAATTTCTCAGGTTTTAGTAACCGCAGCAAATCTTAGTAAAGTTCAAGAAATAAACAAAATAAAAAATACTGTTGATACTCTTATCTCAAATGGTGTTTTACCTATTATAAATGAAAACGATGCAACAACTACTGATGAGTTAGAAGTTGGAGATAACGATCAGCTATCAGCATATATTACAAAACATATAGATGCTGATATGTTGATTATACTCTCTGATATAGATGCTTACTATGATAAAGATCCAAGAAAAAACACAGATGCTAAGATACTTAAAATTGTAAATAGCATTGATAAAAAAGATTTAGATAAAAATGCAACTCCACACGGTACTTTTGCAACAGGTGGAATAGTTACAAAACTAAAAGCTGCTTCATATCTTTTAAATAATAATATAGATACTTTCTTAGCAACAGGATTTGATTTAAAAGATATTCAAAGTTATCTTCTTGATGAAAATCATATAGGTGGAACACTTTTTACAAATAAAGGTGCTAAATAATGCGCCCTGCAAGAAGTGCCCTTGGGGTAAATGTTATTTTTATGGGTACTCCAGATTATGCAAAAGAAATTTTGCAAACAATTCTTAAAACAAATGACATGAATGTAGTAGCTGTTTATACTCAACCAGATAAACCTGTTGGACGAAAAAAAACAATGACTCCTCCCGTTGTTAAAACATTAGCACAAGAGCATGATATAAAAGTTTATCAGCCAAATAGACTTAGAGACGATGAAGTAGTAAAAGAACTTTTAAATATAAAATGTGATTATATTGTTGTTGCAGCTTATGGTCAAATACTTCCTATAGAGATATTAAATCACGCTCCTTGTATAAACCTACATGCTTCTATCTTGCCAGCGTATAGAGGAGCTAGTCCAATTCAACAAAGTATTCTTAATAATGATAAGCAAACGGGTGTGACCGCAATGCTTATGGATATTGGTTTAGACACAGGTAATATTTTAAAAATAAAAAAAATTGATATAGATGCTGATGAAATGGTAGATGGTTTGTTTGATAAATTGACTAATTGTGCCTGTGAGTTGACAATAGAAGTTTTAAATAATTTTAGAACATATACTCCAAAAAAACAAAATGATTTAAAAGCTACACATTGTAAAAAAATAACAAAAAAAGATGGAGAAATTATTTTTAATAATGCTAGTGAAGTATATAATAAATACAGAGCATTCACTCCATGGCCAGCAATATATTTAGAAAGTGGTTTAAAATTAAAGAAAATAGAATTACTTGAAGTTCACTCTGAAAATGAAGCAGGTAAAATTCTTTTAGTTGAAAAAGAGTCAATAATAGTTGGTTGTGAAAAAGGAAGTATCCGTATTTTTAAAGTTCAACCATCGTCTAAGAAAGAGATGGATATCTCATCATATATAAATGGAAAAAGATTAAATCTTGCAGATACTTTATCTTGATACAGTTGACTCTACTCAAAAATATTTAAAAAACCTTCTTAAAGATAAAAGAGTAAATCTTCCTTATGCGGTTGTGTCAAATATACAAACAAAAGGTGTAGGAAGTAGAGATAATTTTTGGCATTCGTTAGAGGGAAACTTATTTTTATCTTTTGCAATAGAGTTAAAAAATTTACCAAAAGACTTAAAAATTGAATCTTCATCTATATATTTTGCTTATATATTAAAAAATACACTTAATGAGTTAGGTTCAGAAGTTTGGTTGAAATGGCCAAATGATTTTTATTTGGATGATAAAAAAATAGGTGGAATGATTACAAACATGATAGATAATGTGCTTATTTGTGGGGTAGGATTAAATATTCTCACTTCTCCCAAAGGATTTTCAAAACTAGATATAAATATTAGTAGAGAACTTTTGTTGAATAACTATTTTTCTAATATAGCTAAAAATTTTTCATGGAAGGAAGTTTTTAGCAAATATGAGTTAGAATTTGAGAATAATAAAAACTTTTTCACACATTCCAAAAGTTTAAGAATTTCTTTAGAAAATGCGAAACTTTTAAGTGATGGTTCAGTGATTAGTAATGGTGAAAGGATATACAGCACAAGATGAGTGAAGTAATTGTAATTGCAAATCAAAAAGGCGGTGTTGGTAAAACAACAACTGCTGTAAATCTAGCGGCTTCACTTGCTGTTGCAGAAAAAAAAGTGCTTCTCATTGATGCTGATCCACAGGCTAACGCCACGACATCTCTAGGCTTTCATAGAAATGACTATGAATTCAATATTTATCATGTATTAATAGGTACTAAAAAGTTAAAAGACATTATTTTAAAATCAGATTTACCAACCCTGCATCTTGCCCCTTCAAATATAGGTTTAGTAGGAATTGAGAAAGAATATTATGATAATGATAATAAAGATGGAAGAGAATTAGTACTTAAAAAAGCTATTGCGAATATAAAAAAAGATTATGATTATATAATCATAGACTCTCCTCCGGCACTTGGACCAATGACAATAAATGCACTATCAGCATCTAACTCTGTAATTATCCCTATTCAGTGTGAGTTCTTCGCATTAGAAGGCCTTGCACAGCTTTTAAATACCGTTAAACTTGTAAGAAAGTCTATAAACCCTAAGTTAAGCATAAAAGGTTTTTTACCAACAATGTTTAGTTCTCAAAATAACTTATCAAAACAAGTGTTTGCTGATTTGTCTCAGCATTTTAAAGGTAAACTTTTTAAAGATTCTAAAAATAAATATATAGTAGTTCCAAGAAATGTAAAACTAGCAGAAGCTCCATCTTTTGGAAAACCAGCTATACTGTATGATGTAAAATCAATTGGTTCTATTGCTTATCAAAACTTAGCACAAACAATAATATCGTGAGGCTTGTATGAAATCAGTGAAACTTGGTCGTGGACTAGACGCACTTTTAGGAGAGATGGATGAGGCTTACGGAAATGAGAGTTCATCAAAAAATAGTATAATAGAATTATCTCTTAAAGACATTAGACCTAATCCATATCAACCTCGAAAATATTTTAATGAAAGTTCTCTTTTAGAACTAGGAGAATCAATTAAAAATGATGGTTTACTTCAACCAATAGTAGTAAGCGAAGATATAGATGGATATATTTTAATTGCAGGAGAAAGAAGAGTTCGTGCCTCAAAATTATTAAAATTAAAAACAATTCGTGCAATTTTATTGAATACTGATGATAAGAAAATGCGACAGTTTGCACTAATTGAAAATATTCAAAGAGATGAATTAAACTCGGTAGAACTTGCAGAGGCTTACAGTGAACTTCTGAAAATGTATGATGTAACACAAGAAGAACTAGCTCTAAAGATACATAAAAGTAGAACACATATCACAAATACAATTAGGTTGCTCCAACTTTCATCAAAAACTCAGAAAGCTCTTATTGAGAAAAAAATAACTGCTGGTCATGCAAAAGTTTTGATAGGACTTGATGAAAAGCAGCAACAACTGATAGTAAATTCAATTATTGGACAAAAACTTAGTGTTAGAGAAGTAGAGTCGATCATAAAAAATATGAAAAATAAAGATGAACCATTTGTTGAGAAAACTAAGGCTGCAGAATATGATTTTTCTGACTTAAAAGAAAAATTTGAGTTTCTAGGTTATAAAACAAATTTTTCAAGGAATAAATTTACTATAGAATTTAAGGATAAAAGTCAAATAGATAATTTTCTTAGCCGTTTATAAAAATAACATACTAAATTATAAAATTCTTTTATAATTTAACCATTCTTTCAATTTTCTAATAGTATAATCACGCAACTTTTAGGAGGTGCTATGTTAGATATAAATCCGATATTACTTTTAGCTACATTTGTTGTATTTCTTTCACTAATTGCCGTTCTTAATAGTTGGCTTTATAATCCATTATTTAGTTTCATGAATAAAAGAGATGAGGATATCAAAAAAGACCTACAAAAAGTAGGGAATAACGATGATGAAATCAACGCTTTATATTTAGAAGCTGAGTCAATAGTTAATAATGCTAAACTAGAAGCTTCGGCCCTAAGAGAGAAAGTTATAGAAGATGCCAAAGAGTTGGCAGACAGTAAGCTAGACGCAAAACATGCTGAATTAGCTAGTGAATACTTAGAATTTGAGCAATCACTTGCAGAGTCTAAAGAACAATTGGTTAGTGACTTGATGTCACAAGTTCCATTGTTTAAAGATGCTGTAAAAGCTAAATTCAGTCAGATATAAAGGATGTCATGTGAGTAAAATATTATTATTAATTACGATATTATCAACTTATGCATTTGCATCTGGTGGGGCAGAAGGTGGAGGAACAGATATTATTCAAAGAACAGTTAACTTTTTACTGTTTGCTGGTTTGGTTTGGTACCTTGTTGCAGAGCCAATTAAAAACTTTTTTATTGGGAGAAGTCAAGGCATCGCTGATGAGTTACAAAAAGTTCAAGATAAGTTAAACGAATCTGTTAAGCTTAAAAATGATGCTTTAGCTAAAATATCAGATGCTAAGAAATTTGCAGAAGAGTTAGTAGTTGTTTCTAAGAAAGAGAATAAAATTTTAAATGACAATATTATGCTTCAATGTGAATCAGATTTAGAAAATATTGGCAGACAAAATATTTCTTTGATGGAGTTCGAGCAAAGAAGAATGGTTCGAGTTGTTGTTGAAGATGTATTAAAAGAAGTTTTAAGTCAAACAAATGATGATTTTGATAAAGAAGCAATGGCTAATGTTATCTTAAAGAAGGTGGCATAATATGGAAGAATTAATTGCAAAAAGATATATAAAAGCTTTAAAAAATAGTTCTGATATAAAATCAATGGCAAATATGACAATTATATTTAAAACATTATCTGAATCATTCCAAGATACCAAATTTATTCAAGTTATGAATAGTACAGATGTAAGTAATGAGCAAAAGTTAGAGATTCTTTTAGCATCTGTAAAATCTGTTAAATCTGAAACTGTTGATTCTTTAATAAAATTGCTTGTTGAAAATGACCGTATTAATATTATTCCAGCTTTAGCAGAAGGAATGAGAAAAGATGCTACAAATACAAGTAAAGTTTATAACGGTGTTGTTTATAGCGATACAGATATAGATAAAAAAATTATGAAAGATTTAAGTAGTGGCTTAAGTAAAAAATTTGATTCAAATATTTCACTAAAATTTATTAAAGATAATTTTGATGGTATTAAGGTGAATGTAGAAGATCTTGGAATAGAAATTAATTTTTCTAAATCAAGAATTAATAGTCAAATCATAGAACATATTGCAAAAGCAATTTAACTTTCAACGAGAGGAGAAAATATAGTGGTAGCAAAAATTAAAGCTGATGAAATCAGCTCAATAATCAAAGAGCGTATCGATAACTTTGAGTTAAGTGTTGATATTAACGAAACAGGTAAGATTGTTTCTTATGCTGATGGTGTTGCTCAAGTTTACGGACTTAGTAATGTAATGGCCGGAGAAATGGTAGAGTTTGAAGAAGGAACTAAAGGTTTAGTAATGAACCTTGAAGAGAGCGCAGTAGGTGTTGTTATCTTAGGACCTGGTTCTGAACTTAAAGAGGGTATGAGTGTTAAAAGACTTGGTAAACTTCTTCGTATTCCTGTAGGTGATGCACTTTTAGGTCGTGTTGTAAATGCACTTGGTGAACCAATTGACGGTAAAGGTCCAATTGAAACAACTGAAACTCGTTTTGTTGAAGAAAAAGCACCTGGAATTATGAATAGAAAATCTGTTCATGAGCCATTAGCAACTGGTATTAAAGCAATTGATGCACTTGTTCCAATTGGCCGTGGTCAGCGTGAGCTTATCATTGGTGACAGACAAACTGGTAAAACAACTATTGCAATAGATGCTATAATAAATCAAAAAGGCAATGATGTTGTCTGTATTTATGTTGCAATAGGTCAGAAAGAATCAACTGTTGCTCAAATTATTCGTCGTTTAGAAGAACATGGTGCAATGGAATATACAATTATTGTATCTTCTACAGCTGCTGAAGCTGCTGCACTTCAATTTTTAGCTCCATATGCTGGTGTTACTATGGGTGAATACTTCCGTGATAACGCTAGACATGGTCTAATTGTTTATGATGATTTATCTAAGCATGCAGTTGCATACCGTGAAATGTCACTTATTCTTCGTCGTCCTCCTGGTCGTGAAGCATATCCAGGTGATGTTTTCTATATTCACTCTCGCCTTCTTGAAAGAGCGGCTAAAGTCTGTGATGAAGATGGAGCTGGTAGTTTAACTGCTCTTCCAATTATTGAAACTCAAGCTGGTGATGTTGCGGCATATATTCCAACTAATGTTATTTCAATTACAGATGGTCAGATTTTCCTTGAAACTGAACTATTTAATTCGGGTGTTCGTCCAGCAATAAATGTTGGGCTTTCAGTGTCTCGTGTTGGTGGTGCTGCTCAGATTAAAGCTACTAAGCAAGTTGCTGGTACTTTAAGACTTGACCTTGCTCAGTATCGTGAACTTCAAGCATTCGCTCAATTTGCATCTGACCTTGATGAAACATCTCGTAAACAACTAGAGCGTGGACAAAGAATGGTAGAAGTTCTCAAGCAAGGACCTTTCTCCCCACTTTCAGCAGAGAAGCAAGTTGCTATTATTTTTGCTGGTAATGAAGGTTTCTTAGATGATTTCGATCCTTCTAATGTTGTTCGTTTTGAAGCTGAAATGTATCCATTTATTGAAGCTAGTTATCCTCAGATTTTTGAGAATATAAGAAGTACTTTAAAAGTAGATGATGATACTAAGGCACTGTTAATCAAAGCACTTGAAGAATTCAAAGCTACTTTTGTAGTAGCGTAAGGAAAACTTTATGGCAAACTTGAAAGATATTCAAAGACAGATAAAGAGTGTTTCTAATACTCAAAAGACGACTCGTGCGATGAAGCTTGTATCAACTGCAAAACTTCGTCGCGCAGAAGAGCTTGCAAAACGCTCTCGTCTTTATGCTGGAAAAATGAATCAGGTAATTGCCGAAATAGCTGGACGTATAAAATGTAATAAAGTTGGCGGGATTGACAATCGATGTTTTATGGAGATTGAAAACCCAAAAATGGTTGACATTGTTTTTGTAACTGCTGATAAAGGTTTATGTGGTGGGTTTAATATTCAAACTATTAAAGCTGTTAAAAGACTTATAAAAGATTATAAAAGCAAAAATGTAAAAGTACGTTTACGTGGAATCGGTAAGAAAGGTGTTGAATTTTTTAAATATAACGAAGTTGAACTTTTTGACTCAGTTATAGATTTAAGTTCAAAACCTGATAAAGGTAGAGCTGACGAATTTATAAAAATTTCTATTGAAGATTATAAAGATGGAAAAATTGATGGTCTTCATATAATCTATAATGGATATAAAAATATGATAACTCAAGAGTTACATGTTAAGAATATTCTACCAGTAGATACTGAGCAATTTGATTGTGCTCAAGCAAAAAAGTCAGTTCTTGAAGTAGAAGCAGAAGATGAAGAACATATGTTAGACTCTTTAGTAAACAGATATGTTGAATACGCTATTTATTATGCACTTATTGATTCGGTGGCTGCTGAACATGCATCTAGAATGCAAGCAATGGACACAGCAACAAATAATGCACAAGACATGGTTAAAAGTCTCAATATCAAGTTTAATAAAGCAAGACAAGCAGCTATTACTACAGAACTTATTGAAATAATAAGTGGTGTGGAGTCTATGAAATAATGGAGAAAAATATGATTGGTAAAATAAGCCAGGTAATTGGGCCGGTTGTTGATGTTGATTTTGAAGGTTATCTTCCAACGATTAACGAAGCAATTGAAGTTAAGATTAATATAGAAGGTACTGAAACTCGTTTAGTATTAGAAGTTGCAGCTCACTTAGGTGACGGTCGTGTTAGAACGATTGCAATGGATATGAGTGAGGGTTTAGTTCGTGGAATGGATGCAGTTTCTACAGGTGCTCCTATAAAAGTACCAGTTGGAGAAAAAGTACTTGGTCGTATTTTTAATGTTATTGGTGAAACTATTGATGGTGGTGAAGCAATTACAGATGCTCCACTATGGTCAATTCATCGTGCACCTCCACCACTAGTTGAACAGTCAACTACTACAGAGATGTTTGAAACAGGTATCAAAGTAGTTGATTTACTTGCTCCTTACTCTAAAGGTGGTAAAGTTGGACTATTTGGTGGTGCAGGTGTTGGTAAAACAGTTATTATTATGGAGCTTATTCACAATGTTGCAATGGGTCATGATGGTCTATCTGTATTTGCTGGTGTTGGTGAGAGAACTCGTGAAGGAAATGACCTTTACCATGAGATGAAAGATTCTAATGTACTTGATAAAGTTGCGCTTTGTTATGGACAAATGAGTGAGCCTCCAGGAGCCCGTAACCGTATTGCTCTTACAGGTATTACTATGGCTGAGTATTTCAGAGATGAAAAAGGTCTAGATGTATTGATGTTTATTGATAATATCTTCCGTTTCGCTCAATCAGGTTCAGAGATGTCTGCACTTCTTGGTCGTATCCCTTCAGCTGTTGGTTATCAACCAACATTAGCTCGTGAAATGGGTGCTTTACAAGATAGAATTACATCTACTTCAAAAGGTTCAATTACTTCAGTTCAGGCTGTTTATGTTCCTGCGGATGACTTGACAGATCCAGCTCCTGCTTCTGTTTTTGCTCACTTAGATGCTACAACAGTATTGAACCGTAAAATAGCTGAAAAAGGTATTTATCCTGCGGTTGATCCACTAGATTCAACTTCAAGATTACTTGATCCACAAATTATTGGTGAAGAGCACTATGGTGTTGCTCGTGGTGTTCAACAAACACTTCAGAAGTATAAAGATCTTCAAGATATTATTGCAATTCTTGGTATGGATGAGCTTTCTGAAGATGATAAAAATGTTGTTGAACGTGCTCGTAAAATTGAAAAATTCTTATCTCAACCATTCTTTGTTGCAGAAGTATTTACAGGTTCTCCTGGTAAATATGTTTCTCTTGAAGATAGCATCAAAGGTTTCAAAGCAATTCTAGATGGAGATTGTGATGATATGCCAGAAAATGCATTCTATATGGTTGGTAATATGGATGAGGCTAGAGAAAAAGCTGCAAAGCAAAAATAACTCATAATATTAAAGGACTGTAATGGATAAGTTAAAACTTGAAATCCTAACTCCTAACGGTGAAATCTTCAATGATGAAGCTGTTAGTGTAACTCTTCCTGGTGAAGAGGGAGAATTTGGTGTTTTACCACATCATGCTTCATTATCAACTTTGTTGGAAGCTGGTGTTATTGACATCGAAAAAGAAGATAAATCAGTTGAATCAATTTTAATTAATTGGGGTGTTGTTCAAGTTGATGAAGCAAAAGTTATTGTTTTAGTTGAAGGTGCTGTTGCTATTCGTGGTGACAATGAAAGTAGCATTGCTGCTGCTCTTGAAGAGGCTAAGAAACTTATAAATGATATTGCTGATGCAAAAGGAGCAATTGCTTCTGTTTCTGCTAAAATAGAATTTGCTGCTCAAAGACTATTATAATATATGATTAACAACCTTATAGACTTTTATCTTAAAAGTCACCCAGTTACCTTGGGTGTATTGGTTTTGTTGTCAGTATATTTTATAGTTTTAAACTGGGTTTTTTTTTACCGCTATTTTTCTATTAATAGTTGGCTTCAAAAAGAAAATGCCTCTTTAGAGTCACTTCTTTTAGGAGCTTCAACTGTTAATGACGATTCTTTTTTAAATAATTTTATTAAAACTAGTACAAATATTGGAAAAGAAATTTTAGATTTAGGTATGTTAGCAGCTACTAAAGAAGCCACAAAAGGCTTATCTCTGCTTTCTGTATTTGCGTCTACTACCCCGTTTATTGGGCTATTTGGAACAGTTGTCTCAATTTTAGATACTTTTACCCATATTGGTCAAAGTAGTGGAAGTATGTCTGTTATTTCAAGTGGCGTTTCAGATGCTCTTGTTGCAACTGCAGCAGGTATATTTGTTGCGATTTTTGCATATACTTATCATCAGATGCTAAAAAGAAAATCTTTTGAACTTATTGGTGCACTTCAGATGCAAAGTGATGCGATATTAGCTCGTAAGGCATAGCAAATGATTTATGATTGGGAAGATAAACCAGAATTAAATATTACACCATTAGTTGATGTTATGTTAGTATTACTTGCAATATTAATGGTTATAGCTCCAAATATTATTTACGAAGAAAACATTAAACTGCCACAAGGCTCAATGAGTAAACAACTCTCTAAAATTTCACCAGTGCATATTTCAATAGATAAAAATTTAAATATTAAAATAAATAAAGATAATTATTCACTGCACGAGTTTATGGATAATTTTTTTCTTTATTCTCAAAAACTAGATTTAAAAGCAACTGTGCTGATTAGTGCAGACAAAACTCTAGAATATGGTGTTGTTATGTCAGTATTGGCTGCAGTTAAACAAGCAGGTTTTTCTGAGGTTTCACTAGCTACAAATGGTTAATAACAATTCATATTTTTATATAAGTGGGTTTATCTCTATATCTTTATTTTCTTTTTTCTTTTTTGTAGTTCTATATATGATGCTATCAATATCAAAATCTAAAATTTTTGCTTTAAAAAAAGATAATTATATATCTATTTCTTTGGAACTTCAAGATATTAAGACTGTTCCATTGAAGAATACAGCAAAGAAACAAGCTTTAAACATAGATGATCTTTTTAGTGAGGTATGGACCAAAAAAATAGATAAGATAAAAAAAGTTGATAATAAAAGATTACAAGATATAAGTAAAAAATCAAAAAAAATAGAAATAACTACTAAAAAGATTTTTTTAACAGATATACATTTAAACAAAAATGAAGAGTTGAAGAAATCATCAAGTACTGGTGAAGTTAATGAATATTTAGCTAAAATTCAAGCTTTAGTTTATCAAAATTTTACACCTCCACCTAACTCGCAAGGTCATAATGTAGAAGCTGTTATTGAGTTGACTTCACTTGGTAAATTGATTGATTTTAGAATTTTGGTTTACTCTCAAAATAGTAGTTTAAACGATGAGTGCGATAAAATAAAAAAAAGATTAAGTTCAACGCTATTCCCAGCTAATATGAACAATCAGTCTTTTAGAGCAACAATTAATTTAATACCTGAAAATAAGGATAAAATGTGAAAATATTACTATCTTGGATATTTATAATTTCAATTTCTTTTGCAAATGATGCAACGATAGATGTAATTAAAAAAGTTGAATCACTTCCAACAATAGCAGTAGAAGATTCTTCTGTAAGTTATGATGATACATTTAAACTGCGTTTTTTTAAAGCGTTAGTTGCAGATTTAAATGTCATATCTTTATTTAATGTAGATAGACATCATCGTAAAACTCACTATAATGACACAGATGTTATAGTAGAAAATAAGAATATGGATTATGTTTTAAGATATAAACTAGAAGAAGATGATGATGGAGCGCTAAATGTTGAGCTGAAGCTTCTTAAAAATAATGAAGCAGTTTTATTAAAAAAATATAGAATTAATAGAAAAAATGTATATATTTTCATATCTCATACAATTGCTTATGATGTAAATGAGTTTATGGGTGCTTCTTCTGTCGAGTGGATGAAAAGAAGAGTTATTTTTTCTAAAGTTGTAAGTTCAAAAAAAACTGAAATAGTCATTGCTGATTATACTCTTACATATCAGCATATAATGGTTAAAGGTGGATTTAGTATATTTCCAAAATGGGCAAATAAAAAGCAAACAGCATTTTACTACACAACACTTGATACTAAAAAACCAACCCTTAAATATGTTGATATATCAACGGGGGAAAGTAAAGCTATTATCTCATCCGATGGAATGATGATTTGCTCTGATGTAAGCAATGATTCTACAAAGTTACTTTTAACGATGGCTCCAAAAGGACAACCAGATATTTATTTATATGATACCCAAACTTTTAAAGCAAAAAAAATAACAAACTATACTGGCATTGATGTAAATGCTCAATTTATGAATGATAAAAAAATTGTTTTTGTATCTGGGAGATTAGGCTATCCAAATATTTTTTCTAAAGTTATTGGAAGTAGTGGTGTAGACCAAATGGTTTATTATGGAAAAAGTAATGCTGCATGTAGTGCATTTGGTGAATATATAGTTTATAAATCAAGAGAGAGTTCAAATGCTTTTTCAAAGAATACATTTAACTTGCATCTTATCTCTACAAAAACAGATTTTATAAGAAGACTGACCGCAACTGGTATAAATGAGTTTCCAAGATTCTCAAAAGATGGAGATGCGATTCTTTTTATTAAAAACTACAAAAGTCAGAGTTCTATAGGAATCATAAGATTAAACCACAATAAAAACTATCTTTTTCCACTGAAGTATGGAAGATTACAAGCTATGGATTGGTAATATTGATCTTTTTATAATTTATACTTGATATATGATGACTTATTATTATTTTTTTGGTACAATCTATTATAAATAAAAAAAGAAGGTAAGTAAATATGAAAAGTTTAATCATTTCAAGTATAGTTTTTGCAATGTTAGTTTTTAGTGGTTGTGCAGATAAAGAACCAACAGTTGATACGAAAGTGGAACAAGAAGTTGTAGCTCAGGAAGTTGATTCTGTAAAAACGGAGACTGTAGCTGCCGAAGATGCATCAGTTGCTGAAAATAGTATTTTAAACTCAGACTCGAATGAGGTAAATATGGCAACTTTAGAAAAAGAATTATTGTCAGTGTATTTTGACTATGATAAATTTAGTGTTCGTGCTGATATGCAAGAAAAAGTAACAAATAGTGCTACTTTAGCGAATGGTACTGCTGGTGCTTTTACTGTTAAACTAGAAGGTAATTGTGATGAGTGGGGCAGTGATGAGTACAACTTTGCATTAGGACTTAAAAGAGCTTCGGCTGTTAAAAAAGCATTAGTTGCTGAGGGCGTAGATGAAGGTCGTATAACAATGGTAAGTTATGGTGAGAGTAATCCAGTGTGTAGTAATAAAACAAAAGATTGTTGGGCAAAAAATCGTCGCGTAGACTTTAAACTTCTTCCATAATTTATGAACAAATCTTTTTTAGTTGCCTTTTTGGCAACTATCCTCACATATACTATACTTAATGCTGAGCCATCTGCTTTTGGAGCAGGAGACTTAGAAACTTCTAAGCCTTATGGCTTAACTTCTAGTGAAAAAGTAATTCTTCAAAATAAAAAAAATCTTAAAAAAGTTGTAGTTAAAAGTAACAACCAAGCTAATGAAGTTGATTCTCTTAGAGAAAGAATAGATGGATTACAAACAATTATTGAAGGTTTAAGTAGAAAATCTCAAGAAAATAAATTTAAATTAAAAAGTTTGGATAAAAAAAATAGTGATGAATTAATTAATGTAAATGAATATGAAAAAAGATTAAGCGAAGTATCTCAAAAAAATGCTCAAGATATTCAAAAAATACAAAAAACAGTTAGCGAAATTTCAATAGTACTTAATAAGATAGATACTAATTATGTCTCTAAAGATAAATTTAATGTATTAGTTAATGATTTTAATAAATTTAAAGAATTAGTTGCAAAAGAATTAAGAAGCAAGTCAACTTCAAAAAAATCTAAATTAGATAAATTATCTAATGCTGAAATAGAAGAACAAGCAAAAAAATTATATGATAAAAAATATTATACTAAAAGTATGCAATACTATACCCACTTAATTGATAAAAACTATAGACCTGCCCGTTCACATTATATGGTGGGTGAGATGAAGTATTACAGAAAAAATTATAGTGATGCAATAGCATACTTTAAAAAAAGTGCTGCTTTATATTCTAAGGCTTCTTATATGCCATTACTAATGCTACATACCGCAATTTCAATGCAAAAGACAGGTGATAATAAAAATGCAAAATCTTTTTTTAAAGGTATTATCTCTAAGTATCCAAATTCTGAACATGCTTTAACAGCAAAAAGTAAACTTAGTAAGATGAAGTAATTGTATAATATTTTAGTAATATTATGCATCTTTATGTTAAAATTCAAAAAAAAATATAAGGCTAATAAAAATGGCAATTGAAACAAATCAAATAGTATCAATAGAGTATGAAGTTCGTGACGGCGAAGTAGTAGTAGACAGTAATATAGGTGGAACACCTTTGGTATTTATGTTTGGAAAAGGTCAAATAATTCCAGGTTTAGAAAATGGAATTGTTAACATGAGTATTGGTGAAAAAGCTGACATCTTAGTTAAACCGGAAGATGCTTATGGAGAGTTGAATTTAGAAGCAAAACAAGAAGTTCCAAAAGATCAATTTTCTGGTATAGATTTAGAAGTTGGCATGACTCTTTATGGACAAGGTGAAAATGGTGCTACTGTTCAAGTTATTGTTAAAGAAATAGGTGAAGAAAATATAATAATTGATTTTAATCATCCTTTAGCTGGAAAATCATTGATGTTTGCAGTTACAATTAATAATGTTAGAGAAGCATCTGAAGAAGAAGCTATGACAGGTGTACCTCAAGAAAATAAGCAAGATGATGATTGTTGTGGAACAGGTGGTGGCACTGGTTGTGGATGCAACTAATTTTGTAACTGCTTGTGCTTCTTCTGCACAAGCATTTAAAACAGCTACTCTTTTAAAAACACTTAGTGTTAATGCACTTATATTAGGTGAGATAGGTGTTGGTAAAAAGAGTCTTGCTCAGTACATTCTTCCAGATGCTCCGATTATAGAGGCATCTGAATATAATGAAATACTTACAGCCTTGCAAAACGTTAATGAAATAATAATTCTTAATCTAGAAAATTCACCAAATATTAAAAAAATTGTAAATGTGATAAATTCTAATTCTGTAAGAATTATAGCGACTGCTAAAAATTATTTTGTTAGTGAATATATAGATGATATTTTTAGTGTTAAGTTTGATATTCCCCCTCTTAGTCAAAGAAATGAAGATGTAAATGAATTAGTAAAAATATTTGTAAAAGAAGCATCTACATTATTCTCAAGTAGCACAAAATTTAATAGTAAAAATTTTATCCCAGACTTATCCAAAAATTCTGTGTCATTAAAAAGACAAGTAATGATTCACTCTCTGATAGGAGATATTAAAGATAAAGAACTCATGCAAATTATAGAAAGTTTTTTAGTAGATAAGTTAGGTTCACATAGTGATTATAGAAACTTTTTATATATCTATGAAGCACCATTAATAAAAGCTGGTTTGACTAGGTTTAAATCACAGCTTCAACTATCAGATAGACTAGGGTTAAATAGAAATACATTAAGAAAAAAGATAGCAGATAATAAAGACTATTTGTAGGTTCCCCTACGGGGTTAAGGCGAGCTTCGCAAGCGAAGTACATAAACTCTACTCATAGCCTTTTGCTAAAGAGTGAGTTTAAGCAAAGGAAATATAATATGTCAAAAATAGTAATGATATTCGCAGGGCAAGGCTCTCAAGCAGTAGGTATGGGTAAAGATTTTTATGAAAATTCTAAAACTGCTAGAGAAATGTTTACAAAAGCAGGGGAGAGAATAGGAGTTGATTTTAAAGAATTAATATTTGAAGAGAATGAAAAACTAGGTCAAACTGCATATACTCAACCTGCGATTTTACTTGTTCAAATGATTGCTTATAAACTTTTTAAAGAAGCATGTCCAAATATAAACGCAGAATTATTTTTAGGTCATTCGCTTGGAGAGTTTTCTGCTTTATGTGCATCTGGAGCGATTGATTATGTAGATGCTATTGAATTAGTACATAATCGTGGAAAATTTATGCAATCAGCATGTGAGAAAATAGAAGCTGGTATGATGGTCTTAGTGGGTCTTAATGATGAGTCTGTTGAAAAAGTTTGCTCAGATGCTCGAGCAAATGGGAAAAAAGTTTGGCCTGCAAATTATAATCAAGATGGGCAATTAGTTGTAGCTGGAATGAAATCTGATTTAGTGTCATTAGAGAAAATATTTAAAGATGCTGGTGCAAAAAGAGCTATACTATTAGACATGTCAGTAGCTTCTCATTGTGAGTTGTTAGAACCTGCCCAAGAGCCATTAGCTCAATTATTATTAAGTATGGTTAGTGATAGTTTCGAGGCTCCTATTGTGTCTAATGTAACAACTAAGAGATACAATACTAAAGAAGAGGCAGTATCATTATTAAAAGATCAATTAGTTAAACCTGTTAAGTATAAACAATCTATTTTGGCAATTTCAGATGATGTTGATATGGCAATTGAATTTGGAAATGGAATAACATTAAAAGGTTTAAATCGTAGAATTGCAAAAAATCTTAAAACTTTAAATATTTCAGATATGGCATCTTTAGCAAAAGTTACAGAGGAAATTTGTAGTTAAATGAAAGTTACTTTAGCTCAAATTTCTCCAAAGCTTAATCGTTCAAATATTATTGAAATAATTTCAATAATAAATGAGTATAAGAAAGAGAGTGATTTAATTATATTTCCAGAATTAGCACTAAATGGTTATTTATTGCAAGATAAACTTTTTGAAGATGCTTATGAAATAAATGAATTAGATTCTTTAAAGAGGTTAAGTGTACAAGTTGATATTATTGTTGGTGGAGCAATTAGAGATAATAAAGTATTTAGGAATGCTGCGTTATATTTTTCAAACGGAAAATTAATTTCTCAGCACAATAAAGTACATTTGCCAAATTATGGAATGTTTGAAGAAGCTCGATATTTTAGTTCAGGAAGTGTATTTGAAGGGTTTGATAGTTCACACGGTAAAATTTCTATGCTTGTATGTGAAGATTTATGGCATGCAGGAGTGCATCAACAACTTTTTAATGAAAATCCTGATTATATAATTGCTATTGTAGCCTCTCCTGCTCGTGGATTTGATGAAGATGGTTTAAATATAGAAGACCAATGGCTAGCCTTATTAAAATCTGCTTCCTTGCATTGTAACGCTAAAGTTATTTTTGTTAATCGTGTAGGTTTTGAAGATGGACTAGGCTTTTGGGGTGGTAGTTGTATTGTAGATTCCAATGCAAAAATAATACATAAACTACCTCATTATGAAAAAATAATTAAAACATTTGAAATATAAGGGAATAAAATGAAAATAGCAATTATGGGTGCAATGCCCGAAGAAATAGCACCAATACTTGAAAAACTTGGCTCATATAAAACTACAAAATATGCAGACAACGAATACTACGAAACGACTTATAAAGGGGTAGAAATTGTTGTAGCTTATTCAAAAATTGGTAAAGTTTTTTCAACTTTAACAGCATCTACCATGATACAATATTTTAATTGTGACAAGTTACTTTTTTCTGGAGTAGCTGGTGCAATCAACCCATCCCTTAAAATTGGTGACTTGATAGTAGCATCTAAGCTTTCTCAACATGATTTAGATATTACAGCTTTTGGACATCCCATGGGATTTGTACCTGGCGGTTCTGTATTTGTTGAAGCTGATAAATCTTTAATAGAGTTATCAAATAAAGTGGCTTTAGAGCTTGGTAAAACAGTTCAAGAAGGAATTATAGCTACTGGTGATCAGTTTGTACATGATACCGTAGTAAAAGACAACATAGTAAAGCACTTTAAAGCAGATGCCTTGGAAATGGAAGGAGCTAGTGTTGCTGTTGTTTGTAATGCTTTAAATATTCCATTTTTTATCTTGCGCGCAATAAGTGATACTGCAGACACAGATGCAAGTTTTTCTTTTGATGAGTTTATGGAATCAAGTGCGATTATATCAGCAGAGTTTATTATGAGAATGGTTGATAAGATTGTCGATTAAGTTATCTAAAAAAATAATGTCTAAACTTGGTAAAACAAATGCTGAGTTTGAATTGATAGAAGAGGGCGATAAAATATTAGTCGGACTTAGTGGCGGCAAAGATTCCCTTACTATGATTCATGCTATGAGAGAACAACAACGCCGTGCCCCTTTTAAATTTGATTTTATTGCAGTTACTATTAGCTATGGAATGGGTGAAAATTATGATGACCTTAAAAAACATTGTAAAAAACATGAGATTGATCATATTGTAATAGATACAAAAGTTTATGAATTAGCAAAAGAAAAAATAAGAAAAAACTCTTCATTTTGTAGCTTCTTTTCTAGAATGCGTAGAGGTTATCTTTATACAGCAGCGCAAGATAATGGCTGTAATAAAGTAGCGATAGGTCATCACTTGGATGATGCTTGTGAGAGTTTTTTTATGAATTTTATTTATAATGGGCAGATGCGAAGTTTAGCACCAAAATATAAAGCTGAAAATGGTTTGATAGTTATTCGTCCACTTATCGGGATGCGTGAGCGCCAACTTAGAGCTTTTGTAGATGATAATAATTTAAATGCTATTGGTGATGAAGCTTGTCCTGCTATGCGTTTTGATGTAAAGATGCCACATGCTCGTGCTAATATGAAAAAAATGTTAGCTAAAATGGAAGAAGAGTTCCCTCAACTATTTACTAGCTTGAATTCAGCATTTAAAAATATATCAATTGATAGTTTTTTTGATAAAGATAAGTTTTCTCTTTAGAGCTATTTAGTATCTACAATCTAGATTTTTTTCATCTTTTTCAATTTGTGTTTTTTTATTTTGAAGAGTTTCTTGTTTTAATTTTGATAAAAATTCTATGATATTATGTTGATAATCTAAAGTATCTTTATCATGAGTTAAGTCGATAATTGGCTTTAGAGATTCAACATCAATTTTTTTTGCGTATCTTGGAATGATTTTTAACTCTTTTTGAATATTATTAACTAAGGTATCAATATCTAATCCATTGTTGTCTTGAACTTTTTTTACCAGTTCTTTAGTTGAGAGCATTAACAAATTTACTCTATCTTCATCATCTTTATATATTTGCATACCAATTTTTTTTACGGCAACATAACTATCTACAGTAGAATCTTCATTTGAAGCTATGACAAGGGCGAATATTTTAGCACGAAACTCTAGAGAGCCATGATGATGAACAAAAAATTCTCGAAAAGCACTAAAGAAATAGTGTTTAAGTCTAAAACTAAGTCTCATTTAAATCCTTAATATATGTCTATATGGTATTATACTGAAATTATATGTTAAGAATAAGGAAATTTTTATGGGTAGAGCCTTTGAATATAGAAAAGCGTCAAAATTAAAGAGATGGGGTGCAATGTCAAAGTTGTTTCCAAAGCTAGGTAAAATAATTATGATGGCAGCAAAAGAAGGGAGTAGTGATCCTGATATGAACTCAAAACTTCGTACTGCTATATTAAATGCCAAATCTGAAAATATGCCAAAAGACAATATAGAAGCTGCTATTAAAAGAGCATCTGCAAAAGATACAGCTTCTATGCTTGAAGTGAATTATGAATGTAAAGCTCCTCATGGTGTTTTAATTTTTGTAGAATCAATGACTGATAATAATACTAGAACAGTAGCGAATATTAAAAATATTATTACAAAAAGAGGTGGAGAACTTCTTACTAATGGTTCTTTAGAATTTATGTTTGATAGAAAAGCCCTAATAGAGTTTAAGCTAACTGACAAAATGGATATTGAAGAGTTAGAATTAGAACTTATAGATGCTGGATTAGAAGAGATTGAAGAAGAAGATGGAATTTGTTTACTTACAGCAGATTATACTAGTTTTGGAACTCTTAACTCAGCTTTAGAAGATATGAATATAGAGATTACAAAGGCAAATTTAGAGAGAATGGCAAATAGTCCTATTTGCATATCTTCAGAACAACAAAAAGAGATTGATAAAATTTTAGAAAAACTTGAAGATGATGAAGATGTTCAAAAGGTTTTTACAAATATACAATAGTATGAAATTTATTGATAAAACATATACAAAAACTTATGAGATAAAGCAATCTAAATTTATTGCTTATCTCACTCCATATGATGATTTCTTACTAACACTAAATAAACTAAAACAAGAACATCTAAAAGCTAGGCACTTTGTAATTGCGTACAGATATCTAAATGAATTTAATCAAATAACTGAATACTCAACTGATGATGGTGAGCCAAAAGGAACTTCAGGTAAGCCAAGTCTCATGGTGCTTCAAGGTTCAAATTTAATAAACTCGGCAGTGATAATAGTCAGATATTTTGGTGGTACTAAATTAGGTACTGGTGGGTTAGTGCGAGCTTATTCAGAAGCTGTAAATATGCTTATAAATATTGCGAATTTAAGTGAGTATAAGAAAGAGATAGAAGTAAAATTATGTTTTTCATACTCAAACATTAGAAAGCTTGAGTATGAATGTGAAATTCTAAATATTTGTATAATAAAAAAGATTTTTGAATCACAAGCAGTTTATACTATCAAAGCTGATGAAGTCAGTATTAAAAATTTATTAAAAAAACTAGATAGAATAATAGATATTATTGAATAAATATTTAGATTCTAACCTCCAACAGCAGCGCCCATTCCCCAAATTGGTAAGAAAATACCTAATGCTAAAAGAATAACCATTGCAGCAATTATAACAAGCATAATAGGCTCTATTGCATCTGAAAGACCATCTATTATTGCATCAAAACGCATCTTATAGTATTCTGCAACTTTTTGAATCATAGTGTCAAGAGTACCGCTATCCTCACCAGCTCTTACCATCTGTAAAACCATATTTTCAAAAAGTTTAGTTTCTTTTAGTCCATTATTTAATGTGCCACCTTTTTCAACTGCTCTTCTCACAGAAAGTAATTTCCGTTTTAGTGGTAAATTATCAATCATACCTATCGCAGTATCTAATGCTTCAGCTATGGGAATACCAGCACGGATTAGTTCAGAAAAAACTAATGTAAAACGATTTAGAGTTGAAAACTTAATAATATTTTTTATAAGATATGTTTTTAATAAAAACTTATGCCATCCCATTCTTATATGAGTATAATTTCTTATAAGGTATTTAAAAAGTGAAACAGACAAAAATAATATAGCTATAACATAAAGACCGTAGTTATTAAATAGATGCTCGAGAAAAAGTAATATTTGAGTAGGCAGAGGTAGTTCAACCTTTAATGAATCAAAAATTGATTTAAATTTTGGAACAACAAAAGATATTAAAATTGTAAATGCTATAGCCATCGCAATCATTACATTTCTTGGGTATGCCATAGCTTTTTTAAATTTAATAAAATTAGATCGAATTTCTTCAAGCATATCAGCTAAAGCATACAATGACTCATCAAGATTACCTGTTTTTTCTCCAAGTTCCACCATGGCAATTGTCAGATTTCCTAACTCAAAACGAAAATTTTTCATTGATACTGATAATGAATGACCGGAATTTATATCATCCGCAAGCTTACCAAAAACATGTTCTAATGCCTGATCATCTGTTGACTGGGCAATTTCATTTAAAGAGTCATATATTGAAATACCAGCATTTGTCATTACTGCAAGTTGACGAATGGAAGCTATTAGTCCATCTGGCTTAATTTTTCTTTTTTTAATATTCTGAAGAAAGTTTGCTTTAAATCTTTTCAGTTGTGCTTCTAAAGGTTCCTTACCCTCGATAACTTTGATAATTATTCCAGAGTATTTTAACTTCGCATAATCATTTGCTTCTTTTTTATCTTTTGCATAAAGAGAAATTTTTTCTCTTTTACCTTTTGTAAGAATCGTTGCAATATAATACTTCATACTTTTGCCACCCTTAATACTTCTTCTAAACTAGTCACACCGTCCAGAGCTTTTTGAATACCATTTTCAAATATTCCAATAAAACCATCTTCTATTGCTTGCGTAAGCATAACATCTTTTGGAGCACTTTTAGCAATCAGAGATGACATAGCTTCTGTTATAGTTAATACTTCACATATCATTTCTCTACCCATATACCCAGTATCGTTACATTCTTTGCATCCTTGACCTTTGTAAAATATTGCTTTTTTTGGAATATATTGCTCAAAATCATCTAGTGTTGATGATGGAATTTTTTCTATTACTTTACATTTAGTACAAATCTTTCTAATTAGTCTTTGTGCTTGAATGGCAACTAAGGCTCCACTTATAAGATAATTTTCAATTCCCATATCAACCATTCGAGGAATTGCACTGATTGAGTCATTTGTGTGGAGAGTAGATATAACCATGTGACCTGTTAAAGCTGCTTTTATTGCAATCTCTAAAGTTTCTTGATCTCTAATTTCACCAATCATAATTTTATCTGGATCTTGTCTTAATATAGAGCGAAGAGCTGCCGCAAAAGATAATCCTACTTTTGGATTTACTTGAACTTGTTGAATAAGATTCATTCTATACTCAACCGGGTCCTCAACTGTAATAACTTTATCTTCTACATTTCTAAGTTCATTTAATGCACCATATAGAGTTGTTGTTTTACCACTACCTGTAGGTCCTGTTACTAGGATTAGACCAAATGGCTCTTGTAGTCCTTTTAGAAGTTTGTTATAGCTTGTAGAGTCCATTCCTGCATCTTCTAGTCTTACAAGAGCCTTCTCCTTATCTAGAACACGCATAACTATAGATTCTCCATACAGAATAGGTAGTGTAGATATACGAAAGTCAAACTCTCGATCTCCAACAGTAGTAGAAAAACGACCATCTTGAGGTTTTCTTTTTTCGGCAATATCAAGATTAGCTAAAAGCTTAAGTCTAGATGCTAAAGGTGGATATATATCTTTATCAAAGATTTGTACTTCTGTAAGTTTACCATCTATACGAGCGCGAACAACACAGTTTTTCTCTGTTGGTTCTATATGCACATCACTTGCTCTACTACGAATACATGTTTTTAAAATGACATCAATTAGGAGGAGTATTGATGATGATTCTTGTTGTTCTTCTAATGAGGTAATAGAGTTTAATTCATCACGAATTTTTTTAATTAAATCTTTTACGCTATCTTGTAGTTCAACTTTATATAAGTAAGATTGGATTTGTTTCTTTGTTGCACATGCAATTCTTAAAATTTTTCTTGAAAAAAGTCTTTGTATAGCTTCTTCAGCTTCAATATTTAGAGGATCGCAAAAAGCGACTGTTACACTCATGTCATCACGGGAAATTGGTATGACAGTATGCTTTTTTAGCTGAGTAAAAGGGACTTTACTTATAAGATGATAGTCCATATCTATAGAGTCTAAATCTAAAAAAGACAAGTCTAATTCAATAGATAATTTTTGTAATACTTCTTTTTCAGCAATATAATCATAATTATCAATAATTGATAATTCATAAACACCATTTCTTATTTGTTCTACTATGAAACGAATAAGTCTATCCATAGTCATAAACCCAGATAGTGTTATATCTCTTAAAATCAGGTTAGAATTCAAACCTTTTGTTAAAAGTCTATCAACTTGACCTTTCATAATCGATCCATTTGCAAGCAAATCAGTAGTTATTCTATCCATGAATTTTCCTAGTTTTACCAGTAAATATGTCGTTTTATAGTTATCTTATCATAAAACTCTTCAATAACTATTTTTTTGACTCTATTATCTTTTTCTAAATACAACTTATACGTTAACTTCTTATCATTTTCATCTTCAAATAGATAAAAAGCTCTTGCTTCATGTTTTCCAAGTTTTGCATAAAAATCAAAAACTTTTGATAAAACATAGTCAGTAGTAGGCAAATTTAATGAAGATATGTCGTAATTATCAATAAGAGCATGATATAAAAGTTTTTTTTGCATTAGTATTACAGAAAAATAAGCTGAGTTTGCTCTTGACTCTTTGGAAAATTTCAATAATGCAATTGGTGTTGCCAATCTATCTAAATAGTCTGAATTAAGACAAGAAAAAGCGTATAGTGATACAAACTCTTCATCTATTTTATTATTTTTAAAATTGTAAAACCCAATATCACAAACTTTTTCGTATTTTTTATTTTGATAAAGTGTAAACATATTTTCTTTTATAGTTGCGTATAAATTTATGCTAAGTACTAGTATTAATAATGTTTTCATCTGAACTTTCCTGATTTTATCTCTTCTAGAAGAATTTTTGCTTGTAATGAATGTGAATGCTGAATATATTTTTTTAATATCTGAATAGCTTCTTCTTTTTCATTTAATTTAACAAGAGATTTTGAAAAAATAATCCAACTAGCATCTATATTGTCATTTATCTGATTTGTCAGTAAAGCATAGTTGTATGATTTGCTGTATACACCAAGTTCATAGTATTTTTTTGCTATAAATAAACTAAGAGCAGGGTTGTTGCTTTTCTTAAATCTTTTTATTACATGCTCAATACCTTCCTGTGCATTTTTACGATCTATTAAAACAGTACTTAATTTTTCAATATATTCTTTAGGTGCTTTTACTTTGGTTACTTTCTTTTTTTGTACTTTTTTTTCTTTGTTTAATTGCGTTAATTTATTATTTTCATAATTTGAAAAAGTATCATGTTTAATCTTAGACATAAAGTTTAATGAGGGAGAAAGAGTTGTCTTATTATGGTTATTTATATCTATTTTCCCTTTTTTTATAGTCTTAATAGTTTCCACATTTCTTTCTTTCTTTACTTCTGCTTCAATTTTTTTATGTATATTCTTAGTTTTTTTTATTAAAGTTGCTTGACTTGCTACTTTGTTATAAGGTAAAAAAATAAAAATTATAGTAAAAATAATAACAATACTTAGAGTAATTATTCCATATGGTAAATATGATTTAATTTTGTATTTACGCCATCTGTTTTCTAATTCATTAATATTAAGCATCTATGAGACCTGTATGTATTGCTGACATTTCAATTATTTTCAAGGAAGCAATATTCGTATTTATAGCAGAAGGATTATTATTGAAGTACCATGAATATATATCAAAAAAAGTATATAAAAGTTTATTGGTATCCCTGTAGTTTCCTTTTGTTAGCTTGTGTATAAGATTTACAGGTTTTTGAGAAAACATATTTGCACTATCGAAACAATTTGCTTTCATTAGTTTTTTTTGTATATAAATTTTCAGTTCATTATTTGATGCATTTTCAAGTTCTATACTTTCCCAAATTCTTGTTTGAAAATGCTCTTTTGCTATTAAGTCTTCTTTTTCAGTTTTATGTAGAGTTATAACAAACTTAACACATCTTGTATCCGAGAGTAGTCTTATTTTTTCCATTTGAGTAATAGAATAAAGTTGAGCTTCATCTAGAAGAATTAATGGTACTTCACCATTTTCTAGGGTATTTTTTTTTATGATAAGCATAAATTGAGTGAAATTCAGTTCTCCATTGTATTTTACATCAAATAAATCATGTGCAAGTGATTTGAAAAATTCACCGTCATCTAGTATTGGAGTATCATATAAGAAAATTTTTTGTGAAGATGATAAGTCATGACAAAGTTTTGTTAAAAACATACTTTTACCAGTTCCTGGTTTTCCGTAAAGCAGTATCATTTTCAATGGTTTTTTAACAGAGTCCTTTAGCGATTGGTACAGAGTTGAGACTCTATCTAGTTGGACATAATCTTGAACATTTACACTATCAAGAAAAACATCCTTAGAGTTATTAAAGATACTATCTTTCATTTTCCTCTTTCTTTTCAGTAACTTCAGTGTCTGCTATTTCTCCAAGATTGTTTGATTGCTTAGAAATTGAACTTTTATTTAAAATAACTGTTTGGTCAGTTATTCCCTCATAACCTAAATCTTTCAAAGATAAGTCATTATTATCCTTATCTATAATATGTGGTTCTATTATGATAACTAACTCTTGGATTTGCTTCGTCATTTCTTCATATTTGAAAAAATAACTCAACCCTGGTATATCTCCAAGTAGGGGAACTTTACTGGATTTTTTCACATGTTTTGTGTTTATTAAACCACCTAAAATTATTCTATTGCCATCTTTTACTGTTACAACTGATGAGAGTTGACGACGATTAAGGTCTGGTGGCATTTTTCTTTCAGCTGAATTTTCAAGTGATATATCTGTTCTTGTTTCAGATAAAGAAGGATTTATTTTTAAAGTTATTGTTTTGTCATCTGATATTTCTGGAGTTATATCTAATAACACACCAGCAAATACTGACTGAATAGTATCATTTTGTGTAGTCGCAGCCACACCACCACTTGTTCCTTGTTGATTTGTTTCTGACTTAATTTTATAAAAATATTCTGTCCCTGCGGTTATTAGTGCTGGTTGATTATTTAGTGTTAAAACTTTTGGATTTGATATAGATACAACATCACCTTGAGTTTGTAAAAATTTTATTACTTCGTTTAATGTTCCACCAGCTTTAACTGTTACTAAACTTGCGCCATTCACAGCCTGTGAACCTGCTGTTGTGATTTTGTCATCAGACCATGTGGGTACATTATGCTTGGCTATATAATCGGCTTTTATTTGAATATTTTGAAGTGCATAAAGCTGTTTCCAGTCTATACCAGTAGTCTTTCCTTCTTCCATTGTAACGGAAAGAAGTTGCACATCTATTAATACTTGAAGTTGCACTTTTTCTTGAAGTTTTCTTAGATATTTTTCCAGTCTATTCATTTGTCTTATAGTAGCTGTAATTGTTATTAGACCAGCATTTTTATTTATAATAGGAGCGTCTGCCTTATATACATCATGAGGTCTATTGATGACGGATTGAAGTTCCTTGTCTAAATCTTCCCAAAATTTTACTTCATCAGTAGATTCGATTTTAATACCAGACTTAGCACTCGAAGAACCTGCTCCTCCTGCTGTTGTTCCCCCAGTTGTTGTTCCACCAGTAGCAGAACCAATACCAGAAGATGTTAGGGTAACATTTGTACTACCTGAGCCTTTTCTTTGAGATAAAATATAGTCTATACCAAATATTTTAGTTTTTAAGTAAGATATCTTTAAAAGATTATTTTCTAAAGTGTAGTAAAGATTATTTTCTTTTAGTATTATATTTAAAACTTCATCTATTGTAAGATTTTTTAAATGAGTTTTATTTAGTCTAGTTTCTAAAAATTTTTCAGCATGTGGATCAGTTACAATAACACTAAATTCACATTCATCACTTAGCTGTTCTACAAAATCTATAATTTTTGTATGTTTCGTAGAACTTATAGTAAATAGTTCATATGAACAATCTGCATAACTACTGCTTGATAAAAGAAGCGTTATTAGTGACCCGTAAACTATTTTTTTTAAATATCTCATTTCTATTATCCTACTTTACTTAAATTTTAAATTTTGTTTTGTATCGCGTGTTGAGAGAGTAATTTTTCTCTCACCTCTACTTAATATGATTACTGTTCTTTTTATACTTGATAGCTTATATCCATATAATACATCATTTAAATTATACCATTCTCCATTAATGAGAGCTGATTTATTTATCACAGCACTTAGAACTAATTTTTTTGGTAATTTTTTTCTAGAGTGAAGAGATTTTGTTGATGTTGTATAAACTTTAGCTGATTTATTATATGTTGAAGTTCTTTTTCTTGTATACTTTTTAGCATTTAAGTATATAAAAGGACTGTGTATTTTTGTTAAAGCTTTATTCTTCATGCCTTTTCTTGGAGGTTTTATTGCTTCAACTTGTTTATCCACCCACGAAAGTTCATTTGAACTCAAAGTAGAGTAAATAGATAGAGTAATTAATATCAAAATAATATTTTTCATTAGTATGTAATCCCCCAAACTGAGATAAGTAACTCTGTACTAAGATTTTTCTTAGCTTTTATATCTAAAGCATGAATATCAACTACCAAATCGCTTTGTTCAAGTGAATTAATAAATCTAAGAGTATTTTTATAATTACCTGTAGTGCTTAGTGATATATCTAAAATATGACCAAAAGAAGTGTTATTCTTGGCATATTCATTAGTAAAATCTATAATCTTTATATTATATTTTTTTGCATTAGTTGAAATAGAATGTAAGTATTCTCCCCAAGCTCTTTCATCGTAGATAAGCGAAGAAATAGTTTCGATTTTACTCTTTATGTAGGCATTGTTAGCTTGATTAACAAGAAGTTTGGCATTTAAATTTTTAATGCCTCTGTCAAGTAGAACTATTTTAGCTGGTGGGTTTTGTTGAAGATATATTCTGTCAACATTTATTTTTGAACTTATTGAGCTGATTTGTGAATTTTTCTTTTCAAAACCACTTTGCGAACCTTCCCAAAATAGCAGATACGAAAAAGCAAAAATCATAGCAAAAATCATTACATAAGTCATATATATATCTTTTTGACTTTTATTATTAAAAGTAGCATCTATGCTCTGTAGATAATCTTCAATATTTATTTTCATAATATATTCACCTTTAATTCACTAAAGTATTTTTTAGATTTACTTTTTAACTCTATGTGTCTTAGTGAAAAATCAAATTTACCGTCATATGTTTTAGTCAAATATTCAAGCATTTTTGTTATTGATTTATCTTTTGTAGATATTAGATTTAGAGTAAATGTTTTCAACTGTTCATCTTCTGTATAAGAAAGAGAATCAAGCCCAATATTAAATTTGTTTAAATCTTTTGTTAGGTTGGCTAACAGTTTAGCTTTCATTGGATAATTTACCTTAACATCATGAATTTTTATAAGAGTAGATTTTTTTTCTGCATAATCTTTCTTTTCATGGTTTAGAAGTGTTGTGACTTTTGTCTTTACAGCCTCTTTATTCCTAATTGTCGCTTGTCTCGTTGTTCTTTCTGTATGAAGCTCTGCGTATTCAACTTTTAAAAGATCATACTGAAGTGTTTGTGCATATGTTAGGATCCAATATGTGACAGGATATATGAGTGCAAGCGTGAGTGACGCAGCAATTAGTATTAGTATTTTACCACTTTCTCGATGAACAAATTTTGGAGGTCGATAATATGTTGTAAAGTTACAATTATATTTTTCTTCAACAGGTAGAGTTGTATAAACATGCATTAAAGCGTGGAGTTGGTCTACATAAGCACCATCACTTTTAAAGCCATAGTCAAATTCAAAGTTGCTAGATTTTATTCCAAGTTCAACTTCACTCATCTCATCTAGTTTAGTGAGTGTTTGAATTTGTGAACCAATAAATACATGCTCTATTTTTTCTAGTTCGTAAGCTCTTCTTACATAAGTCAAAATATCGTTTATATTTGCAAATATTTCTTTATATAATTTTATAAAGTATTCTTTATAGGCACTATCTGTTTCTCTTAAATTTTGATTGCTTAAAAAGTCAATAAAATCTCCAAACTCTACTCTTTCTCCATATAGTTCACAAAACCTTTCATGCATTTGTAAAAAAGAATAGTTTATTGATTTTGTATAAAGAAACTCTTTTTCATTATAAACAGTTATAAATGCATCATTTTCTTGAAAATAAATATAACAGTGTACGCCACTTGTTTCAACTATTTCTTTTGCATATAAAGATTTAAGAAGTAATGGTGAAGGTACAATAACATCTAGGTATTTTATTTTTTCAACTGTGGTTTCAAAAGTTTCTGCTATTGTTAGCGGATCTATTACAAAAACATGAAAATTTCTATTGTCTTCATCAAGTGAATTAAAAGTTTCTATAAACTGTATTTGGTATGTTACAGCTTGATCTAAAGCAAGTTCATCATAAATTTTATTGCTTATTGCATCATGTAAATCTTCATCTGGTATATTTTTTGATATTGAGATTTGAGAATTTATAAAATCTTTAGTATTTAAGTAAGATATCGCATATTGTTCTTTAGAAAATTGTGCGGTTTCAGTGCTTGAGAGAAAACTAGAGACACCGCTAAGATATGTATCTTTGTATGGATTTACAGAGATGACACTTGAAAATGAATCTTCAGTCTTTTTACTCATTTGTTTTAACCCTATTTAAAATGAACTGTTCGATGTAAAGCAAAAGTTATTCCCTTTATAGAATTCTATTCTACAAACCTTATTACTTTATATCAACAGAGTATTTTTTGTTTAATGATTCTTGGTTTATGTTAATACCACTCTCTAACAAATGTTTGATTGAACTACAACCAATTACATTCACACGAAAATCACTATCTTGTATAATAATAAAATCGACATTTACTTCAAAAGATGAACTAAAATTAAGATATTTTATCTATTTTAATATTAAATTTTTCATACAATTTTAAGACAGTTTAAAATACTGAAGCTTTAATCTTGTTGTATTATCATGACTGATATAAACAATAAAATCGTTACCTATCATTTTATGCTTCCCAATTGATGATTTTTCTAATATATTACCCTTTTATTTTAGCGGAATATAGCTTAAAGATTTTTATATATCACTTAAATCTAATGATATGTTGTTATTTATTCGTAAACTACAATATTCTAGGAGTCTTGCAACGATTTCTTATTTTTCAGTAATTATTTTTATTTTATTGTTTTTATCTATCTTTACTATTAAAACTTTGTCTCCTAAAAATTTAAATGTATCAGATTTATAAGATTCTTTAAAAGTGATTTGGTATATATTTTTAGAATTTGGATAAGGAATTACATTTATGTTATTAAATATAATTGTTTTTTCCTCTTGTTTTCTGAAAATTCTGCTTTTGTATTTTTTAAATCTTTCTAGTGTCATTCCATCATGTCTAACAAATTCATTTGAATAAAAGTTTAAATAGCCATCTATATCATCGTATAGCCATGCATATCTCCAAATGAAAAGTTCTGAAAGTATAGAGCTTAAAATATTTTTTGAAATATTTTTTTTCACTTCATTAGAGTCAATAATTAGTATAGTATTTTGTATATCAATATTATTGTGTAAAGCTTTAATATTTTGATTGTCAATAGCAATACAACCTTTTGTAAAAGAATCTCTTTTTTCTTTGCTAGGAAGTCCGTGGATCCAGATGCCATGACCATTTTTACCTCTATATATATCATATGTATTTGGGTATGAAGTAACAAATGCTAATGGTCCATAAAATGAGTCTAGTTTATTCTCTTTTGTTAATGTTTTTAGTATTTTATAGATGCCAATTGGAGTTATGAGGTCACCTTCCTCAGTTTTATCCCCTTTAATCTCGCCGGTGAAAGCACTATATTCTTTTTGGAGGATATAACTATTAGTAGAGTCTTTTACATATAGGTTTAATGTTGACTTATTTTTATTGCATGTTAGAATTTTTAGATTTGATTCTAAGTAACCAAATCTTGTATCAATATTTTTAATATATTCACTCCAATATTTATCTTTTGTTAACTCGAAATCCATTTGTTTTTGAACATTTGTAATACCATTAATTCTATAGTTTGTTAAAATATTATTCGCATATAAAGTTAAACTTATTAATATTAAAAAAACTATTCTCATGCTTTATAGCCTATCTCTTCTAAGAATGCTTTATCTTTAGTCCATCCTTTTTTAACACTAACTTGTAAGTTTAGGTAGGCTTTTTTCCCACTTAATCTTTCTATCTTTTCTCTTGCAGATTTACCAATTCTTTTAATTGATTCTCCACCTTTACCAATAATGATTCCTTTTTGGGACTCTTTTTCTATGATAATTGTTGCATATATTTTATCTAAGCCTTTTTCTTCTTCGATAGAGTCAATTAGCACATCAGATTCATAAGGGATTTCATCACTAACATTTTCAAAAATTCCTTCTCTAATAAAACCAGCATAAATATCACGAACAAGTTCACTTGTTAAATCCTCAGGGTCGTAAAGAAAAGGTGACTCTGGAAGATTCTTTGATATTACTTTTAATAGGTCTTCATGACCTACTTTTTTTGGTATAGCTACTGGTATTAGAGCTTCAAAATGACTGGCAAACTGATTATAAGAAGCGATTCTTTTAAATAATTTTTCTTGGGATACCTGATCGATTTTACTGATTACAATTATATGTTTTACTCTATTATTATTTAGTTTTAAAAATTTTTCATAATGCTCAACTGAGTCTGTCACTGGGGCTAGATAAACAATCATGTCACAATCACCCATAGCTTTTAATGCCTCATCTAACATATATTGATTTAAAACTTTTTCTCTTTCGTGAAGACCAGGAGTGTCAACAAAAATTATTTGAGTATCTTTATGCATAACAATAGCATTTGAGCGTTTTCTCGTAGCATTAGCTTTTTGACTTACCATTGCTATATTTTCACCTAAAAGTGAGTTCATTAGAGTGCTTTTTCCAGCATTAGGACGACCAATAAGAGATACGAAACCAGCTTTTGTCATATTATTGCCTTTAATTTTATTTCATAAAATGAAAGGAAACCCTTCACTTTATTATTAAGGTAACGGAAATAATTCCGTTACCTGCGTTAACACTAGGTTTTACCCAAAGGGCATAGAAACCTTCGGCAGGAAGCCCATCGCACTTGTACGATTATATACGTTTATAAAATGTAGCGAGAGAGGTCATCATCATCAACAACCATATCTAGCTTATCATGTACTAATTTAGCGTCTATAATAAACTCTTCACCGCTATGTTCATCTGCATTAAAACTTATATCTTCTAAAATCTTCTCTAAGACAGTATGCAATCTTCTTGCTCCAATATCTTCTGTGATTTCATTTGCTTTAAAAGCTAAATTAGCTATTGCTCTAATTGCTTCATCTTCAAATACTAGTTTTAAACCTTCAACACTTAAAAGAGCTTCATATTGTTTTAACAAAGAGTTCTCAGTTTGTGTAAGAATTTTATATAAAGTTTCTTCTGTTAATGATTCAAGCTCAACTCTTAGTGGAAATCTCCCTTGAAGTTCTGGAATGAGGTCACTTGGTTTGGTTAAATGAAAAGCTCCTGCGGCTATAAAAAGAATATGATCAGTATTTATAACTCCATATTTAGTAGTGACACTGCTACCTTCAACTATTGGTAATAAATCTCTTTGAACACCTTCTTTACTAGGATCATTTCTACCTTGAGATTTTGCACTAATTGCAATTTTATCAATTTCATCTAAAAATATAATTCCACCATTTTGGGCACGAATTAATGCTTGGGTATTTATATTTGTCATATCAAGAAGTTTATTGCTTGCTTCTAGTTTTAGTATAGATTTTGCATCTTTAACTGTAACTTCTTTTTTATTATCTTCTTTATTCATAGTTTCAAAAATTTTTGAAAAACTTTCTTGAACTTTTGCCATCTCTGGTGGAAGATTTGTGTCGTTGAATTCTACCTGTATCTTATCAAATTCAAGTTCAATAATTTTATCGTCCATCTCTCCGTTAATCACTCTTTTTTCCATTACAATTAAAAGTCTTTGATAATCATCTTTTTTACTCTCACTTGCACTATCAGGAAGAGGTGGAAGAAGTTTTTCAACTATTTTATTAATAATGTAGTTTTCCATTTTCTCTTTGTTTTCTTCTTCTTTTTCAGCTTTAACAATTGAGATAGAATTAATAACTAAATCCCTTATCATAGACTCAACATCACGACCTACGAAACCAACTTCCGTATATTTTGAAGCTTCTACTTTGATGAACGGAACTTTCATCATTTTAGCAAGTCTTCTAGATATTTCAGTTTTCCCAACACCTGTTGAGCCAATCATCAAAATATTTTTAGGCATTATTTCATCTTGTAGCTCAGGACTTAGTTGCATGCGTCTATATCTGGTTCTTAAAGCAAGAGCAATCGTTTTTTTAGCCTCTTTTTGAGAAATTACATATTTATCTAAATATTTAACAATCTCTTTTGGGGTCAGATTCATTATTTACCTTTTTCTAATATCAGTGTTTTAATATTATGATTAGTATAGATGCATAGGTCTGCTGCTACACCTAGGCTTTCCTTTACAAGTTCTTCTTCATCAAGTTTTGCATGTTTCTTTAATGCTCTGGCAGCTGAAATAGCATAGTTTCCACCACTTCCAATAGATGCTATTTCTCCATCTTCAGGTTCAACAACATCACCATTCCCAGTAAGAATAAAAATGTGTTTATTGTTTAAAACAATCATCATTGCTTCAAGTCTACGAAGAACTTTATCTTTTCGCCAAGCCTTTGAAAATTCTATGACCGATTTTAATAAATCACCTTTTTTATCTTCTAAAAATTCTTCAAACATATCAAAAAGATTAAAAGCATCTGCGGTACTACCTGCAAAACCTGCAAGAATTTTACCTGAACCCAGTTTACGAATTTTGGTTGCGTTACCTTTTAAAACAGAATCTCCAAAAGTAACTTGTCCATCTCCGCCTATAACAGCTTTATTTTTACCTTTGTAAGCAAGTATTGTAGTAGCATCAAACATAGTTTATTATTCTCCTTGAACATCCACATGAAGTACCGCGTGAAGACCGTGACCTAGTTTAAAATCTAAATCATGTTCACCGATAGTTTTGATAGCATGTTTTTCATTTATATGTTTTTTATCTATCTCAATGCCGTGTTGTTCTTTAAGGGCATGAGCTATTTCATCTTTTGTTACAGAACCAAAAAGGTGACCATTTTGACCTAGTTTTTTAGTTATGATGATTTCTGCTTTATCTAAATCTTTTGCAATTTCTTTAAGAATATTTACTTCTTTTTCAAGATTTTGGGCTACTATTATCTCATCTTGTGCATGCAGAGCAAGTATCTCAGCAGTTGCATGTCTTGCAAAACCTTTTCCAATTAAAAAATTTTTCCCATATCCATCTTTAACTTCTTTAACTTCGCCTTTTTTACCTAAACTTTTAACATCTTTAATTAATAATACTTTCACTATATAATCCTTCTTATTTTTATCTATTTATTTCGCCACTAAAAGATACGATCCCATGAGTCAAATTTCCTATCTTTGCATAGCCCATATCTGGTAAAATTCTTGCAACATGTGCAGAACGACTTCCAATATGACAGTAAAGTATGATATTTTCATTTTTATTAAGATTTGCTTCTTCTATCGCTTGATAAAAGCTGCTTGTTGGAACTAACTTATCAGCACCTTTTATATGACCCATTTGCCATTCCATATGTTCACGAACATCTACAAGTTTAAAATCTACCATATCAAGTTCTCTAGCTTCTAAAAGAGCTAAAAGTTCATCACTATCAAGTTCATCTTGGTTTACTAAAAGTTCACATTCTTCTTTACTTAAACCGCGGGAGTGAGTGTGTACAACTTCTTCTGCTTGCATCTCTAAACGCTTTTTTATTACAAACTCAGGAGTACAAAATATTCCACAGTGACATGAGCCAGTTTCAGGTATTTCTTTTGTTTTAGCTGGTTCACAAGGACATGTTCTAGCATCTACACTTTTATGCTTCCCATCAACTTCCTCAACCATAAAACAAGGACAAAATCTTTCGTTGTACATCATTTGGTTTCTTGCAAGACCCATTTGTACACCCTCATTTACCGTGAGTTCTGGGTTATATTCTAAGCCTAAGCTTTTAATTACATCATCAGTAAATACAACTGTCTTTTCCATTTCAGTTATAAATTCTGTTGAATTCATATCTATTTTTTTGATAGCCATTATTTGCCTTTTCTGACTTTACCTTCGATAATAAATCGAAGAGCATTTAGTTTGATAAAACCTTCAGCATCTTTTTGGTTATATACTTCATCTTCTTCAAAAGTTGAATATTCTTCATTAAAAAGTGATACATTAGAAGTTCTTCCAACAACCATTATACTACCTTTGTAAAGTTTAAGACGAACTTCCCCTTGAACATACTTTTGAGTATTGTCAATTGCTGCTTGAAGCATCTCTCGTTCTGGTGCAAACCAAAAACCATTGTAGATAAGTTTTGCATAACGAGGCATCATTTCATCTTTTAGATGTGCTGCTTCACGGTCAAGAGTTATGGACTCTATAGCACGATGAGCTTTTAGCATAATAGTTCCCCCTGGAGTTTCATAACATCCACGAGCTTTCATACCTACAAAACGATTTTCAACTATATCAACACGACCGATTCCATGCTTTCCGCCAATCTCGTTTAAAGTTTTAAGCATTGTTGCTGGGCTTAACTCTTTACCATTGAGTGCAACAGGATCTCCATTTTTATAATTGAGTGTGATGTACTCAGCTTTATTAGGAGCATTCTCTGGTGAAGTTGACCATAGCCACATAGATTCTTCAGGCTCTGCCGATGGGTCTTCTAATATACCACCTTCATAAGAGATGTGAAGTAGGTTCGCATCCATAGAATAAGGTGATTTTTTACCTTTTTTCTCAATAGAGATGCTATGTTCTTCAGCATAAGAGAGAAGTTTTTCACGAGAGTTTAAATCCCACTCTCTCCATGGAGCGATAATAGTTAAAGTTGAGTCTTGTGCCAGATAACCCATCTCAAAACGAACTTGATCATTACCTTTTCCAGTTGCACCGTGACTTACTCCATCTGCACCCGTGAGTTTCGCGATTTCACATTGTCTTTTAGCAATTAGTGGACGAGCGATAGAAGTACCTAAAAGATATTCTCCTTCATAGATAGCATTTGCTCTAAACATTGGGTAAACAAAATCTTTTACAAACTCTTCTCTAAGGTCATCTATAAAAATATTTTCTGGTTTTATACCAAACTCAAGAGCTTTGATTCTTGCTGGTTCAAGTTCTTCGCCTTGACCTAAGTCTGCGGTAAAAGTAACAACTTCACATTGGTATTCATCTTGTAACCATTTTAAAATAACACTTGTGTCTAATCCACCAGAATAGGCAAGGACTACTTTTTTAACTTCTTTTTTCATATGAAAAACCCTTTAAGAGTAAAATAATAGTCGCGATTATATCTAAATATTTGTGAGTTTTTGCTTGGAGGAGTATAGAAAAGAAATCCAAAAGGGTTTTTTCTATTACCCTTTTAAATCAAATAAAATTCCAATTACTTCTTTCATTTTTGGAAGAAAGTCTTGAGCTTGTTCTGCTGGGAATCTTCTAATAATTCTACTTGTTTCCTCTTCAATGACAGATACAAAGAATATATCTTGTGAATCAACACCAAATTTTAAATTTGTGTTCATTGGAGCCATCGCATTATTTAGTTGATTTACTAAATCTTGCACTTGTTCTTTTGAATTAATTTCAGTTTTTGTAGATGAAACTTCTTTTTGTAACTCTTTTACTATACTTTCTTGCTTAGGTTGTTTAACTTGATGAGTTGCTCTTCCTTGAGCTTTTGTATTCACTTTTGATTGCTGTTGCAAAGCAACATTTTCTATGCCATCCATGACCTACTCCTTGTTTAAAGAATATTATTATATAACATATCGACATATAAAAGAATAACTTTAATTAAATTATTTAATTTTATGATAATCTTTCATTTATGAACGAATATATAAAGTTATTACAATCACATTCCATACTTAGAAGACTCTCAATTATACAGCTAATTGCATATTTTGGTGCGTGGTTTAGTAATGTAGCAATTTATACATTATTATTAGAAATGGGTGTAGATGCTAGAGTTATTGCTTTTACTGCAATGCTTCATTTTTTAGCAGGAGTTATTCAAGCACCTTTCTCTGGCGTAATTATTGATAGTGTTAAACCAAAAAAATTAATGCTTTTTTTGATTGGTATAGAAATATTTGCTACATTATTTTTAATTTTAGTAAACTCTTTGCAAGATTTATGGCTTTTATATACTCTCATTTTTATAAAAATGGCAGCAGCTTCTTTTTACTTTACAACAGAGATGTCATTGCTTCCTAAAATTTTAAAAGGAGATAAATTACAAAAGGCAAATGAACTCCACTCTATTATTTGGTCATTTTCTTATACTTTAGGAATGGCATTAAGTGGATTTGTTGTTTATCTTTTTGGTGTAAAGGTTGCATTTATACTAGATGCTAGTATGTTTGTTCTTGGCTTTATTCTTCTTTACAATTTAGAAATTAAAGTGGAAATTATAAAAAGTGGTGAAAATTTACTTCAAATGATGAAGGGAACTTTTAGTTATTTAAAACGAACTCCTCAAGCTTTGCATCTAATGATAATTCATGCATTTGTAGGTTTAACTGCTTTTGACGCTTTAGTAGCACTGATGGTAGATAAGTACTATGCATCTGCAATAGCAACCTCTTTAGCTCTTGGACTTATGCATACTTCTCGTGCTATTGGATTAGTTATAGGACCTATACTTATAAGTAATTGGGTAAATAATAAAAGAGTAGTATATATCTTTATAATGCAAGGCATCGCTGTTTGGTTTTGGGCTTACATGATGCATGATTTTTATCTTTCCTTAATAGCTAGTTTGTGTGTAGGTTTTTTTACAACTACACTTTGGTCATATACTTACACCTTACTTCAACAAAATATAGAAGAAAAATATTATGGGCGAATTGTGGCATATAATGATATGCTCTTTTTAAGTGCTGCTGCTTTTACTTCCTTTATGATAGGCTTTTTAGCTACAAATGATTTTTCTTTGGAGTTGATTACGATATTTATAGGGGTAGGTTTCATGCTGGGTGGCTTATACTTTTCATGGATATTAAAGAGTCAAAAAATTAAGGATATTAGATAATGAGTTTTGCAGTTATTGGTGGATTACTTTTAAATATTGGTGCATATTTAACATACAAGGGTAAAATTTATCAAGCAGTTATAGTTTATTTATTTGCTGATATATGTTGGATAATAATGGCTTATGAGAAAGATGATTATCTTGGCAGTGCTTTTATAGTTGTTGGAACAACTTTGGGTTTTTTAGCATACTTAAAAATGAGAAGTGGTAAGATGAGTAAAACTTTAAATAAGACAGATGATGATTTATAAATTTGAGAATGAAGAGATAGATTTAAACAGAGTAAAAATGCTATATCCTGCTGCACTTATAGAACTCGATGGCGAAATGGCTGAAATGAGTTTAGAGTGGATGGAGATGAACGAAGGAAAAGTACATTTACATAAGTATATTTTAGTTTTCGATTTTACTCCTCCAAAAGAAGAAGTAAAAGATAAAAAAGTTCTATATTTTGAGACAAAAGAAGAGCTAATACAAGAGATGCAAGAAGTTGCTAAACTCTTTGCTTAATATAGTGTGAGATATTAGTGAGTAAAAGGTCCACAGACTAAGGCTCTCTTAACTCCAGGCGTTAAGTTATCTAAGCCTTCTATTACTTTTTCTCTTCTAATTAAAACATCTACAATTTGAGAAGAATATTTTATGGCACTCTCTCTCATCATTCCAAGCATTGGCCAGCCCCATAATGCTGAAACTGTAACTTCATCTTGAACGAAATGTGGCTCAGTTAAAAATGTACACGAGAGAACGGACTCCACAGCACTTCTGTTTGTTTCACTTCCTCCAACAAGGTCAATCACAACTGAACCTTTAGGAATAATTCGTTTTAGATGGTCATTACTTACAAGATAAGTCATACCTCTCATTTCTCGTGGTAGTTCTGCGCCGTTTACAACTAAATCAACACCTCTTAGAAAGAAATCTATTTTTTCTTTAGTTGTTTGTGTTCGACCTAATACATTGATGTCTTTAAAGCCTTGGTTGTAGATTTCATGCATAGCACCTCGTGCTACATTCCCATAACCAAGAACTACAACTTTTGCTTCTCGAATATCTAAATCAGGCTTGTTTGCTTTAAGTAGTTTGATTCCATACCTTGCACCAGCTTGTCCTGTTTCATGAAGACATTGGATTCTTCTTAGTCCAAATTCAAAAGGTTTATGGGTATTTCTATAATTTGCAATTGCTGCTTTACCATTTGACATCTCAAACTTATGAAGGTCAAAAATATGAGAGCCTGCATTATTTAATTTTTCAATAATATTATGTTTATCATCAAAACTTTCACTGTCATAAAAGTAAAGAGTATTATTTCCTTTATCTTTTAATTCTTCAAATTTTACATCAGTATGAAGCATATTTAGTGAAGATGGGTTACGGTTTCCTGCGCGTCTAACCGCACCTGCTAACCTTTCGTTGCGACCAATTACAAATATTTTTAAATCACTAATGCTTTTATCTTCAATGAAATTTTTAAGTGCCTCAGCCATTGCTGCTCTTGCAAGTATTTGTTCATCTGTTTGAACTTTTGGAGATTCTACAATTTCTTCCATAGCTATAACATTTATATTTGAATCTTCAAGCATTTTTGCACGATCAGGAAAGGAGTGAAAATGTGCCATACAAAAGAGAGTACAACCCTTTCTCATCTGTGAGATAGAGTCCAAAGAGGGACCTTTAAACTTAATAATCATATCTTTATTTACATATATTTCATTCGCATTTTGCATTAAAGCACCATTATCTAAATACTCAGCATCTTCAAAACCAACGCCTAAACCAGCACCATACTCTACAAAAACTTTAATACCGATAGCTGTTAGTTCTCTGACATCTTTAGGTGTTAAAGCAACTCTTTTTTCTAAGCCAGCTGGGTTTTCAGGAGATTCAATTTCTTTTACTAAAGCAATGTTTTTAAATTTTATTGATAATTTTTTCACTATAATCCTTGGTATATATTACTGTGCAATTGTATCAAAACTAAGCTTATTAAATATCCTTTAGATACTATACGAAATAATAAATTTCAAAGGTGTCACAATTTTTACTAGACTTATTTCAAATGATACAAAAAGAGTTTTTTCGATTGCTCTTCCTGCTGCACTAAAACACCTCGTAGATATACTTCAAATCATTATAGATATGTTGATGGTTGGTATGATTAGTATCTCAGCTTTGGCGGCTGTTGGCATGAGTATGCAGTTTATGATGGTTATAAATGTTTTAATGACTCTTTATGTTATAGGCGGAAATGCTCTTATCTCTAGGTTTATAGGACAGGGTAGAAAAAGACGAGCATCTGCTCTTTTATATTCACTTGGAATCTTTGCTATATTTCTTTCTATCTTTGTAACTATTGGTGGATACTTTGCGAGTGAACATATATATGTTTTGATGGGGGCGGAAGCAGAGGTTGTCATTCAAGGTTCAATGTATTTTAAAATACTCTCCCTTGGTATTGTATTTATATTTATAGATAATCTTCTCTATAATGCGCTTTCTGCAGCTGGTGATACAAAGAGTTCCCTCTATATAAAACTTATTTCAGCATCTATAAATGCCTTTTTAAACTATGTTTTGATTTTTGGTCATTTTGGTTTTGAGGCTTATGGCATAGAGGGGGCTGCCTATGCTACTGTCATTGCTTATTGTTTTAATGTGATTGCTTATCTAATCTTGTTAAAAAAACCAAAAGCAAAGTTAAACTTAATCCCAATTATTCGTATAAAAGATATGAAACGAGTTTGGAATGTTGGTTGGAGTGCAGCACTTGATCGTGGAATTTCTAGTATGTCTTTTTTAGTTTTCATTTCAATTATTACAGCTTATGGAACAGCAGGACTTGCTGGTTATCAAGTAGGGCTTCGTATAGAGGGTATAGCTTTTATGCCCGGTTTTGGGTTTTCGATAGCCGCTATGGCTTTAGTAGGACAGAACCTTGGAGCTAACAATAAAGATCTAGCTTATAAAATGGGAATAATTAGTGGAAGAATTGCTTATATATTTATGGGGAGTGTAGGTGTTTTTTTAATACTTTTTCCTGAAGTTCTAGTGAATTTTTTTACAAAAGATTTAGCAACAATAGAAATAGCATCTAAGTATCTTATTCTTGTGGGACTTGCTCAAATTCCCTTAGCAATAATGTTTGTTTACTCGGGAGCATTAAGAGGAGCAGGTGCTACAAAAACTACATTGAAAGTAAATGTATTATCTTTGTGGTTTCTTCGGGTTATTCCTTCGTTTATAGCGTATAAAATGGGATACGGGGTTGTTGTTATATTTATGATTATGAATATTGAAACATTGATTAAAGGTATGGTCTATTGGTATATCTATCATAAAAAAGAATGGTTGAATACAAAAGTTTAATTTTACAATGTTATAATAAGAAAACTAGCTTTGAATAATAAACTTTTTCAATATAAAAAATATGTTTTGATTTTAAGTAAAAAGAGTATAGAATGGATTTAAATAAATATAAAAAATTAGTAGAGAAGTTAAATCTTTTCTCGAAGCATTATTATGTGTTAGATGACCCTTTAACAACTGATGAGGTATATGATAATTTATATAGAGAATTAGAAAAATATGAAGAACAAAATAAGCATAATATACTAAGTAATTCACCTACACAAAGAGTTGGAGATGCTGTTGCAGATGGTTTTACAAAAGCAAAGCATCTATCTCGTATGTGGAGTTTAGAAGATATCTTTGATTCACAAGGCTTAGAAAAATGGCTCATAAAAACATATAAACTTGATGAAAAAATTTCTTTTTATTGTGAACCAAAGTTTGATGGTGCTAGTTTAAACTTAATCTATGAAAATGGAAAGTTAGTTCAAGGTATTACTCGTGGAGATGGTAGTGTAGGGGAATTGATAACTCAAAATGTAAAAACAATTCGCTCAATTCCTTTAAGTATAAACTATGCAGAGCGTATAGAAATTCGTGGTGAAGTAGTTATATTTAAAGATGAGTTTGAAAAAATCAATGAGATTCGTTTAAAAGAAGAACAAGCAGTTTTTGCAAATCCTAGAAATGCAGCAGCAGGTAGCCTTAGACAGTTAGACTCATCTATAACTGCTAAGAGAAATCTAGTCTTTTTGCCTTATGGTGTTGGTGAGAATAGACTTGAGCAAAAATTGTTAAGTGAAAAAATGGAGTATATCTATGAGCTTGGTTTTAGAAAGCCTCCGCAAAGTGATATTTGTAAAAATTTCGATGACATAGAGAAGATATATGAAATAATGAAAAACGACCGAGATAGTTATTCTATGATGTTAGATGGCATGGTTATAAAGGTGAACGAAATAGCTTCTCAAATAGATATGGGATATACAGTTAAAAATCCTCGTTTTTCAGTTGCATATAAATTTCCGGCAGTTGAGAAGATTACAAGAGTTAAAGAGATAGTGCTTCAAGTAGGAAGAAGTGGTGCAGTTACTCCTGTTGCCATAGTCGAGCCAACAGATATAGATGGTGTTGTTGTTGAGAGAGCAACTCTTCATAATTTTGATGAAATAGACAGAAAAGATATTCGTCTTAATGATAAAGTAATCATACTTAGAAGTGGAGATGTGATTCCTAAAATTATAAAAGTTTTAACACATGAGAGAGATGAATCGCAAGTAAAATATGAACGACCATCATTATGTCCTGTATGTCAAAGTGAATTGTTAGATGAAGGTGTTTTACTGAAATGTCAAAATTTAGAGTGTGAGGCTAGGGTAGTTAACTCTATTATCTATTTTGCATCAAAAGCATGTCTAAATATAGATGGACTAGGTAATAAAATAGTAGAAACTCTTTTTGCATCTGGGCTTGTTAAAAGTGTTATTGATTTGTTTGGCTTGACACTTGAACAACTTTTATCTCTGGAGGGCTTTAAAGAGAAAAAATCTCAAAATATTCTAAACTCTTTAGAAAATGCAAAAGGCTCAGAGTATTGGAGATTTGTAAATTCTTTAGGCATAGAGCATGTTGGAGAGGTGGCATCTAAGAGTTTAAGCGAGGTATTTGGTTCATCGTTTATAGATGCTTCTAAAGAGGAAATTGTGTTGGTGGATGGCATCGGAGAAGAGATGGCAGAATCTATCTTAGAGTTTGTAAGAGTAAATAGAGAAATAATACTTAACTTGGAAGCTGTTTTAAAACCTATGAAACCTCTAAAAAGAGTGGAAGCACAAGATAACCCTTTTAAAGGAAGGGTTGTAGTTTTGACTGGAACTATGAGTGAGTCAAGAGGTGTTATTAAAGAGTTACTTGAATCATTTGGTGCTAAAGTGTCAGGTTCAGTTTCTAAAAAAACAGATTATTTGATTTATGGTGAAGATGCAGGAAGTAAGTATGACAAAGCAATTAATCTTGGTGTTGAGTGTTTAACAGAGATAGATATGAAAAATAAAATAAAGTGAGAGTAAAAATATGAAAATAATTTTAATAATATTAATATTTTGTACTGCTTTGCTAGCAGACAGAGATGGTGGTCCATATGTTGGGGTAGGTTATGGCTTGTCTTCTTATAGTGATGATGGGATATATAAAGAGATTACAGATGCAGATTCTACTGCTCTGCTGGTTTATGCTGGTGCATATGTAAATAAACATTTAAGTGTTGAATTGGGTTATGTTAATTTTAACCAAGGTGGAGATTATAAAGTTGTAAATGATAGCGATTTAAAAGAAACTATCTCTTTTAGTGCTATGCATGTTAGTACCTTAGCTCACTATGCTTTTTTTGATGATACTTTAGATTTTTATGCAAAAGTAGGTGTTGGCAGTATGAGTGCGAGTGAAGGTTCAAGTGGTTTTAGTGTTGTCTATGGTGCTGGTGTTGGATATAGGTTTTCAAAGATGTGGAGTATGAAAATAGCTTATGACAAATATAACGCTGATTATAAAAAAGGAACTGTTGATAAAGCGATTGATATCGGTGTTTTATATAGTGCTATAGAGCTTCAATTTTGATTAGATTAGATAACTATCTTGTTAAAAAATTATCTATTGACAGTAGAACAAAAGCACAAGCTTTAATAAAAAAAGGTTTTGTAAGTATAGAAGCTAAAGTAATACTAAAGAGTTCTTATCAAGTGCAAGAGGGTGATAAGGTAAAGATGAAACAACACAAAAAGTATGTATCTCGTTCTGCTTTTAAGCTTGAAGCTTTTTTAGATGAATTAAACTTAAGTATAGATGCTATGGTTGCTTTAGATATAGGAGCTTCTACGGGTGGTTTTACTCAAGTTTTACTAGAACGAGGAGTAAAAGAAGTAAGTGCAGTTGATGTAGGTCGTGAGCAGTTGCATCTAAGCTTACTAAATGATGAAAGAGTTCTTTCTTATGAGAGTTGTGATATAAGAGAGTTTAAAAGCGATAAAATTTTTGATATAGTAGTTAGTGATGTGGCTTTTATATCTCTACTTAATATTTTAGATGATATTGATAGACTAGCATCTAAGAAAATTATACTCCTGTTTAAACCTCAGTTTGAAGTAGGACGAGAAGCTAAACGAGATAACCACGGAGTTGTTCTTGATAAAAAAGCTATTTTGAATGCGATGATAAAATTTGAGGATGCGTGTAGATTAAAAGGATGGAATTTGGTTTTAAAATCAGAATCAAAATTAACTGGGAAGGAAGGCAATCTTGAGTATTGTTACTACTATGAAAAATAGCACAGCAATTGCTATCGGTGGTTTTGATGGTATGCATATAGGACATCAACAGCTTTTTAATGAGATGGGTAAGAATGGTACGATTGTAGTTATTGAAACAGGTTATGCAAACCTTACACCAAAAAAAGAGCGTGAGAATTTTTCTCATTATCCTATTCTTTATTTAGATTTAGAAGATATTCGTCATTTAGATGGAGAAGGCTTTGTTGCACTGCTTCAAAGTAAATTTCCAAAACTACAAAAAATAGTTGTTGGTTATGATTTTCATTTTGGTAAACATAGAAAATACTCTTTTAATGATTTAAAGACTCTTTTTAGTGGAGAAGTTAAAGTTGTCGATGAGGTTGCCTTAAAGGGTGATTCTGTTCATTCTCATAAGATTAGAGCCAAAATACAAATAGGTGACATAAAAGGTGCAAATAACTTTTTGGGGCATAATTACACAATCAGAGGTCATCGTATCACAGGTCAAGGCATCGGTAAAAAAGAGTTAGTAGCAACCATAAATATAGAAACAGAAGGCTTCTTAGTTCCTAAAGAGGGGGTGTATGTTAGTTTAACACGCATTGATGAAGAAGAACATTATCATCCTTCTGTCTCTTTTATTGGGCATAGAGTTACAACAGATGGCTCTTTTGCAATAGAATCACATATTTTAGATGGCGAAGTGATTTGTGATAAAAAAGCAAGTATTAGTTTTATCTCTTTTATAAGGGATAATAAAAAATTTGACTCAATTGAAGAGTTGAAACAAGCGATAAACAAAGATATAAATATCGCTTTAGAAAAATTAAAGATTTTAGCATTATGAGAAAAAGAGAATATTTACAAAGCGTTGAAGGTATTGATTTTAAGTTTTATCAAACAACTAAAGATTTTATAGTTGATGAGATTAGTTCTACTGAGTATAAAGGTAAAGGAAATTATTTAATACTGCATATTCAAAAGTATGAATTAACAACTTGGGATATGGTAGCAATCTTTGCAGAGTATATGAGTGTTCCTGCCCAAAAGATAGGTTATGCAGGTTTAAAAGATAAACACGCAACAACTACTCAGTACATTTCAGTAGATGCAACTTATGAAAAGATGTTAAAGAAATTTTATAATAAGCAAATAAAGATTTTGAGTGCAACTAGACATTCTCATTCTATTCGCATGGGTGACTTAGCTGGGAATAGATTTAGTATAAATCTTCATTTTGTAGATAATATAGATGCTGGAAAAATTGAAAAAGTGGCAAGAAAGATAGCTAGAGATGGTTTACCTAATTATTTTGGTTATCAAAGATTTGGTAGAGATGCAGATAGTATAAATCAAGCAAAAGAGATGATACAAGGTGATTTATTTATTGAAGATGCAAAAATAAAGAAATTTTTGGTTTCCATTTATCAAAGCACATATTTTAACGATTGGTTACGAGAAAGAGTGAATATTACCTTAGATAATGATGAAACAGTATTTAAACTTTTAGATGGAGATGTTTATAAATCTCTAGATGCTAAACTATCTACTCCTAAAATCATGCCAACTAAAGAGTATGAAAGTAAAAAGCTTGTTCCAACAGGTTTGCTTTGTGGAAGGGATGTGTTTCGTGCAAGGGATGAAGCAGGGAAAATAGAGTTAAAGTATGATGACGAATATTTACAAGATAAAGGTTACAGAAGAGAAGCTCTTATTTATCCAAAAGATATAGTTTGTAGTTATGTGAAAAAACAAACATTATTAAACATTTCATTTTCTTTACCCAAAGGTTCTTATGCAACGGTCTTTTTAGAATCAATCGCTGGAAAGAATTTTAGTGCAAAAGATGTAAAACTTAAGGCAAAAAAATAATTAATTTATGAAAGTTTAATGCAACTTAGACTATAATCCCGTAATTAATTTAAGAATAGGGAGCTTTTTTATGCCAGATTTGTTTACATTTTTCGGGATTATTTCTCACAACAAAGAATTTATCTATATTACGCACATGTTACTATCCGCAGGTTTAGCGTTAATGTTGGTAAAATCAGCGATGTCAAACTTACAACTTGTTCCAAAGGGTGCACAGAACTTTATGGAAGCATATCTTGGTGGTGTTCTTCAAATGGGAATAGATGTTATGGGAAAAGAAGATGCTCGTCGTTATCTTCCTCTTATCGCGACTATTGGTCTTTTTGTTGGTATCGCTAATCTTATTGGTGTTATTCCAGGTTTTGAAGCTCCAACTGCATTTTTAGAATTTGCACTAACTTTAGCACTTGTTGTATTTGTTTACTATAACTTTGAAGGCATTCGTCGTCAAGGTATAGTTAAATACTTTAAGCATTTCTTAGGTCCAGTTTGGTGGTTGTATTGGTTGATGTTCCCAATTGAGATAGTTTCTCACTTTTCTCGTCTTGTTTCTCTATCTTTCCGTCTCTTTGGAAATGTAAAGGGTGACGATATGTTCTTGATGGTTATCTTGATGTTAGCTCCTTGGTTACTTCCAATGATTCCATTTGCACTTCTTACTTTTATGGCATTTTTACAAGCATTTATTTTCATGATGCTTACAACTGTTTATCTTGGTTCGGCAGTAGCAATAGAAGAACATTAAGTCATAACTAAAGTACACCCTTATGCAAAAAGATATATTTGATAGAATTATAGGCTTTTTGCTTGGAGCATCATGGGCAATAGTCCTTTTTGGTGCTTTACTCACTTTTAAAATATTTATAGTTTTTGGTTTTTCCTTCTCTTTATTTTTAACATTTTTATTTATTTTTTTCTCATTATTTATGATTTTAGCTTTAGATGCTTTCTCTATTAACCGAAAAAGATTACAAGAGTCTAAAAAACATACACAACTTTTAGAAAAACTCTGTGAGAAACAGAGTGCTGAGTAATCTAAAAGGCAATCTGTTTGGTGGGATTACCGCTGCTGTGATTGCTTTGCCTTTAGCATTAGCCTTTGGTGTTGCTAGTGGTGTTGGAGCAATAGCAGGGATATATGGCGCAATTGTCATAGGTTTTTTAGCTTCACTGTTTGGTGGAACATCTACACAAATTTCAGGTCCAACTGGACCAATGACTGTTGTTGTTGCTAGTGCAGTTGTACTTTTTCATGGCGATATAAAATCAGTAATGAGTGTCATTTTTTTAGCAGGAATTTTTCAAATAGCTTTTGGTATTGCTAAAGTTGGTAAATATGTAAAGTATATTCCATATCCAGTTATTTCAGGATTTATGAGTGGAATAGGTCTAATTATTATCATCTTACAAATTAATCCATTTTTAGGAGAAGAAGGTTTTGGCTCAGTTATGCAAACACTTATTAACCTGCCTTTTACTCTAAGTCATATAAATTTAGACTCTATGTATATTGCTGTAGCTACTTTAATTATAATGTTTTTTACTCCTAAAAAACTTTCTAAAATTGTTCCAACATCTTTAATCGCCCTTGTTACTATGACAATAGCTACAGCTGTTTTTAACTTAGATATAAAAACAATAGGAGAAATTCCTCATTCTTTACCAGAGTTTGTTTTGCCATCCTTTGAGATGCACCAAATTAAAAATATAATAGGCATGGGCTTTACTTTAGCACTTTTAGGAACAATAGATACCCTTCTGACTTCACTCGTTGCAGACTCCATGACAAAGACTAAGCACGACTCAAATAGAGAGCTAATAGGTCAAGGAATCGGTAATACATTTGTCTCTATGATAGGTGGTATAGCTGGAGCTGGTGCAACTATGAGAACAGTTATAAACATTAAAAGTGGTGGAACTACAAAACTTTCAGGAATGATACATTCCACTACATTACTTCTTATCATCTTATTTTTTGCTCCTATCGCTTCTCAAATACCTTTGGCTGTTCTTGCTGGAATTTTGATGAAAGTTGGGGTTGATATACTTGACTATAAGTTACTTAGAATGATGCATTTAGTTCCAAAGCATGACTTGGCAGTTATGATAGTAGTCTTTGTTTTGACAGTTTTTGTAGATTTAATTATGGCCGTTGGTGTTGGTGTTGTTTTAGCATCTATACTAATTGTATACAGAATAACAGTAGAATCAGAAGTTAAGATAGATTTTCACAAAGATGTTGATGATGTTGTAAATAAAGATATACGGATAGTCAACATAGATGGAGCTTTTTTCTTTGGCTCTGCAAGTATGTTTGAAGATAAAATATCAGAAGTATTAGATACTAAAAAGATTGTTATAAATTGTCTTGATGTTCCTTTTATAGATATATCTGCAATATTTGTGTTAGAAGAAATGGTCTTAAAATTAAAAGACTTAGATATAGAAGTTGTACTAGTTTTAAGAGATAGACACATGGCAAAAATAAAAAGATTAGACAAGATAAAAGTCTTCGATGAAATTCCAATGTACAAATATTTAAGAGAAGCGATAGAATAACCTCTATTTTTTTAAGCTAAACCATGCTCTTTAAATGAAATACAGCCAATTAACACCCACTTATGCTCCAATAATGACAATAAAAGTATTAATAGCCCACTTATTCTTTAAGGATAATAATCTAAAATTGATAAATATCTTAAAAACACGGCATTTTGTCATATTATTTGCCTAATTCATTGATATTTTTCTTTTTAAAGGTACATATTTTTTATCTGTTAATAATGTTACTTAAGAGTAAGTTCACTATAATGGGAATGAATAAATAGTTAGGTTTATAAAGTAAATTATTATAAATAAAGGATAATGCTTAAATTATGAAAAAAAATGTATTTATTTCATCAACCTATATGGATTTAAAAGACTATAGAGAAGCAGTATGGAAACTATTGGAAAGCTATAGTGTTAATGTTCTTGGTATGGAAAAGTTTGGAGCAAGAAAAGAAACTCCACTTGAAACCTGTTTAAACGAAGTAGAAAGAGCAGATATTTATATTGGTATAATTGCTACAAGATTTGGCAGTCTTGAAGCAGAGTCGAACAAATCATTTACTCAATTAGAATATGAAAAAGCTTTAGAGCAAAAAAAAGAAATTTTAATTTATTTGATTGATGACGAAGCCCAAATCAAAGTAAATGCTATAGATTTTGAACAGCATAAAAAACTAGATAATTTTAAACAACTACTAAAAGAAAAACATACTGTAGATTTTTTTCAAACACCTCAAGATTTATCAATTAGACTAAAAAATAGGTTAGATGATATTTTAACAAAAAAGGAAATTGAAAAACTTAAAATAAATGAAAATGACAACTTAAATCTGTTAGAAAAATTTTTATTATTTCCAAACAAGTATAAAAACTACGAGACTATTGTAAATATAAAATTATCAGAGAAAGCTGTACCTTTGTCTAAGGAAGCTTGTCGAGAATTGGGATTTAAGTTTGGAGAGACAATTATCACAAAAATTGAATTTGTAGAAGATTTAGATCAAAATAAAATAAAATATCTAATTATTCCAGAAGAAAAATCAGATATATATTTTAATGAAAAAGATAATCAAGAGATTAAAATATTATCAAGATTAATTTTTAGTGAAAATAGTATTGATAAAATCAAAGCAACATTTATTAATATAACTAATACATTAAAAAGAAAAAATCCAGATTATGTTAAAAATCCATACGATATTGACAGTATGATGGGCTCTATTAATGAACAAAAATATTTATATGATTATGAAATTGAGAAAGGTGATGCCATGTTGTTTTTAGAGTTAATTAAAAAAACTGATGAAAAACCTAACAAAACAGAGTAGCCAATAAATTACCTAGCGGAAATTTATTGGCTATCTTCAGTCGTTAGGTACCAAAATTAGTTACTCTTATAAAATGTTATAATTAACATAAATATGTATAAATTGGGAAAAGATGAAAAAAGATTTAACAGAATCAACAATAAGTAGACAAAATATTTTAAATAACCAATATGCTTTAGAAAAAGTTGAACTTAATTTAGCATTAGGTGGGACAACTTGGAAAGATGAAAGAATTTTTACTAAAACACAAGTGTCAAGTTTATTATCAGTTGATGAAAGAACTATTGATAGATATATTGAACAAAATAATGACGAGTTGTCATCTAATGGATATAAGGTTATTAAAGGGAAGGAACTAAAAAAATTGAAAGAAAATTTTGGTAACGACATGAATGTCGCTACCAAAACAACAATTCTTGGAGTTTTCTCTTTTAGAGCTGTTTTAAATATTTCTATGTTAATTACAGAAAGTGAAAAAGCAAAAATTATTAGAAGTAAAATTCTAGATATAGCAATAGATGCTGTTGCACAAAAAGCTGGTGGGCAAACCAAATATATTAATCAAAGGGATGAAGGTTATCTACCAGCTTCTTATCAAGAATATAGTTATAGAAAAGAATTTACAGATGCTTTAAAGCACTATCTTGACATGTCAGATAGATATAAATATGGAATTTACACAAATAAGATTTATGAAATGATTTTTCTAGAAAATGCAAGTGAATATAAAAAAATTCTTAATCTCGCTGAAAAAGAAAAAGTTCGAGATACTATGTACTCAGAAGTTTTAAAAGCGATTGCAAGCTTTGAACATGGACTTGCACAAGAAATGAAAACTAAATCCGAAGAATTAGGTAGAAAATTATCTCAAAGTGAATTAGATAGCATAATTAAAAATGCTGCTTCAAATCCTTATATGAAACCAAGCATAGATGATGCTAGAGTGAAAATGGCAAGTCGAGATTTATGTTTCAGGGATGCCTTACATAATAAATTGGAAGGATATATTCAATCTGTTCCACAAAGTGATTTTGATAAATTTTTAGGCGAAACAAGTAAATCTCTTGAAGAAAGACTGTCTGATCCTGAAACATTAGATGTATTAAAACGCTTAAAAGATAGATAATGGAATTAGAAATCTTTTATTTTGATACAAATCATGCAATAAATGTACATGATTGGATTATTGAAAATAGTGGTGGACTTAGTGGTAATAGAGAAATAGGCTTACTTGATAGTGCATTGGAACATGTTCAAAATGATATGTATTATCCAACATTTGAAGAAAAACTTAAACATATTATTTATGCAGTAAATAAATTTCATCCATTTTCTGATGGAAATAAAAGGTCAAGCTTAGTTTTAGGTGCATATTTTTTAGAATTAAACGGTTATGACTATTGCACTAAAAGATTTATTTTAGAAATGGAAAATATAGTAGTTTGGTTAGCAGAAGGCAAAATAAATGATGATTTACTTTTAAAAATAATTAAATTCATAGTAGATGACAATGAATTTGATGAATCATTAAAAATAGAGATATTTGAAGCTGTCTCAGCAGAAACCTAACAAAAACGAGGAACGAATAATTTACCTAAAGGAAAATTATCGCTCACGACAGTCGTTATGCTACAGAAAAAATTACTATAAGGAAAATCAATTGGCAAATAGTGGACTAGAAACATTATCTGAGATATTTAATGATAAAATTTTCAAGATACCCGACTATCAAAGAGGTTATTCTTGGGAGAATGAGCAACTAGAGGATTTTTGGAGAGATTTACAAAATTTAGATGACAAGAGAGTTCACTATACAGGAATGCTGACAGTTGAACATAAAAAAGAAAATGATTATTATCATGTAGTAGATGGTCAACAAAGATTGACAACAATAACGATCTTATTAAAAATTATTCTTGATAAATTTAACAATTCTGATTGGATAGGTGATGAAAATACAGGAGCATTAAAATCTGAACTTACCAATAAATATTTATTTAAAAGAGTAGGAAAAGATGCACAAACTGTTCGCGTTGTATTTGGCTACGAAAAAGACAACCCTAGTGATATATTTTTTAGAACAAAAATTTTAGAATTAGAGAGTACAGAATCTTTTGCTACACAAACTGATACTTTGTATACTAAAAATCTTCATAATGCAAAAAAGTTTTTTCATAAAAAAATTGATAAACTAGAAAAAAATCCTCTTGAAACTTTGGTGAGAAAAATAACGAAGCAACTCAAGTTTAATTTTTATGAAATTGATAAAGATGATGAATTAGATGTTTCAATTATTTTTGAAACTATGAATAATAGGGGTAAACAACTGACAACATTGGAACTTTTGAAAAATAGACTAATGTATCTAACAACTATCTTAAATAATGATAAAGAAGAAGTTTCCCAATTACGTTTTAATATTAATGAAGCATGGAAAACAATTTATGAGTATATTGGAAAAGACTCATCATCAAAAATTGAAGATGATGTTTTTTTAAAAGATCATTGGAGAATGTATTTTGGAAAATATGACAGAGCTGTAGCTAATCCTGAAAGAGATTTTTTATTAAAAGAACATTTTACAATCCAAAAAGTAACTTTTAGAGATAGAGAAAATTTTTCTCAAATTCAAGAAGTGATGGATGAATCACGACTTAAAGATTTTTTTATTGATTATACTGATATTAAAGATTATGTGTTTAATATTCAAAATGCTATTGTTGCATATTACAATATGCTTAATCCTATTAACACAAAATATAGCGAAGAAATAAAAGTATGGCTTTCTAAAATAAATAGATTAGGATTTGACACTTTTAAACCTTTAGTAATGGCGATTATGATTGATAAAGAAAACATCAATGATGACGATGAGATTGTAAGAATTTTAAGACTAATTGAAAATTATATGTTTATAAAATTTAGGACGATGAAAGGTAGTAATACAACTATAAAAGATTTTTTTGAATTGGCTTATGAATATCATAAAAAGAAGTATATTTATAGAATCAGAACAAAACTTGAAGATAAAATTTATGATAATCATAAAAATAAGCTATTTAAATCAAAAAAATTTATAGATATTATCAATGATAACTTTGATGATGAAAATAAAAAAGGTTGGTACTCGTGGAATGGTATACAATATCTACTTTATGAGTATGAATTATTTTTACAATCTAATGCACAAGGTGAGAGGAAACTTCAATGGGAAGAAATAAATAAAGATTCCGTAGAGCATATTTATCCTCAAAATACTGTTAGGGAATGTTGGAACGAAATTAATACTTTAGACAATAAAAGTAAAAAAAGAATATTGCATTCTCTTGGTAATCTAGTTTTACTCTCCAAAACATACAACTCAAGTATTGGAAATAAATGTTTTGATGTAAAAGTGGAAGTTTTTTCAACTGCAAGTTACAATACAATTGAGATAAGTCAAAATATATCTTGGAGTATAGACGATATATATTCAAGAGGAGAAAAATTACTACAATTTATGTCAGATAGATGGAATATTACTTTTCAAGAAGAAGATTTTTCTAAGCTACTTTAAGTTAAAAGCATAACAAAACAGAGTATCCAATAAATTACCTAGCGGCAATTTATCGGCTATCTTCGACCGTTATCCGCTCACTGCGTGACCGGATAACGGGGGCGCGGGTTGAACACCCACTGGTCATCTGTCGCACAGCGCCAGATAACAAGCGGGAGGAGCAAGCAACCATTGGAAAAACTAAAGTTTTACCAACGGCAGTTACTCACCCGCGCCCCCGTTATATCCAAGAAACCACATTATTTGGAAGTTTGAATATGCCTATTAAAAATGGGTAAATTTATTTTTGGAGATTTCTTAATGAAGAAATTTTATTTTAGTTTTTTAGTTTTAATCACATTACTATCAGGGTGTAGTGCATTAGGACCTATGCAAACACAACAAGGTTTATTAAGCACGAAACAATTTAAGCCAATTTTTATTGAAACAGTAAAAGATGGTTCATCTGAGATATTGTTTAAAGAATTTACAACAATGTATCAAAATGATGATTTAAAAGCATGGGGTATTTTTACAATAACAGACCAAGGTGTTTATTTTGCTCAATGGGATGTGAGGGGATTTGAATACAATATCATGTTTAAATTAAGTAAAAATGAAATTTCAAAAATTGAAGAAAGAATTGTTAAAAGAGATTTATGGGCAAATTCTAAACTCTTAACAATATTTGATAAAAATGGAATAGAAACTGGATTTGCATTAAATGGAGATAGAGCGGCTCTTTCAACCTTAAATAAATTCATAAAAAATTAAAGATATAACAAATCGTAGCAAGAAAAATATGTTACCTCTGCCAATTTTTAGATTGGAAAACTTCAAAGATTTAGATACCATTGTAGAACTTAAAAGACTACAAAAACAGGTAACATATTTTTGTACTCGACCGTTGTACGTTCCCGCGGAGCGGAAACGTACAACGGCGAAGCTGAGCCCTAAACGTGCCCCCAACCATTTGTCGTATTTCGCTACGCTACATACAACAAATGGCAGGAGTCACACATCAAAGTGTATCCCAGAAAATCGCAAGCGAATTTTCTGATATACTCATTAATGGAGCTCAGCTTCGCCGTTATCCGCTCACTGCGTGACCGGATAACGGGGGCGCGGGTTGAACACCCACTGGTCATCTGTCGCACAGCGCCAGATAACAAGCGGGAGGAGCAAGCAACCATTGGAAAAACTAAAGTTTTACCAACGGCAGTTACTCACCCGCGCCCCCGTTAAATAGTTTATTAAAATTTATAGGAGAAGTATTGGATTCAGAATTAATTATACCAACAGAAATTCCTTGGGATATAATAAAAGGTAAAGAATTAGAAGAATTATTGTACTGGCTTTTTGATGAAATGGGAGCTAAAGATATTGAATGGCGTATAGGAGGCCAAGGTAATGGTGCTTCAGATGGAGGAAGAGATTTAGAATTATCATTTTATGTATCTTCACCTGATGGTGAATTAACAAAACAAAAATGGTGGATAGAAGCTAAAGGAAGAAAATCTACAGTAGAACCAGCTGAAGTGCACAGTGCATTATTTAATATAAGCAATAAACAAGATGTGGATGTCATAGTGATAGCAACAAATTCAAACTTTTCTAATCCAACAAGAGATTGGGTTAAAGAATGGCAATCAAATAATCCTAAAATAAAAGTTAAACTTTGGGAACGTACTGAATTAGAAAATTTATGTTCTAAAAATCCATTATCAATAATAAGACTATATTCAAAAGCTCTTAGCTTACAAGGGCAACTAGAAGTTATTAGAACTAAGTTTTGGAACTATTCAACTTTATCTGATAAGCCAACACTAATAAAATTATGGCAAAATCGTAGTGAACTTAAAATATCACCACAATCCTTACTTGCATTGACTACCTCAGAAATAAACAATGGAAATATCAACCAGAGGTCATGGTGTATGTTTGTTGATAATGAGTTATTAATAGAAACATTATCAAATGGACTTATAAATTTTTTATACTTAATTTTTAGAGCAGATGAAGCTGGTACAAAACAAGAACCAATTATAAAATCATTTTCATATTTAATCCTAATATGCTGTAAAAAAGTAGGTAAAAATGGAACAATTAATATATTAACAAATATATGGAATGTTACAGATAGAGAGTATCCAAGAGAAATACAAACAATGATTCTAGAGCCGATTATCAATCAATTACAAATAGAATTATCAGATGTTTGTATCAATGATTGTAATAGAGTATCACAGGATAAAATAGAATTATCAGAAGATGAAGTTGAACAGTATTGGTTTAGAACAAAAATTCAAGAAAATATAATTGAAGAAAAGAAAGATGTATTACGTATTGAGTCACATACAGAACCGTGTAAAATTGGATTTACATTGTCACGGGAAAATGGTTGTCCCTTGGTTAGAGATGATGAAGCACATCATAATTTAAAAAGTTTTATAGAAACAATTTCAGATGTAATGGACTTTAGAAGCAATCAACATGCGAACATCTAACAAAAACGAGGAGACCAATAGTTTACCCTAGCGGGAAAACTATTGCTCACGATAAACGTTATCCGCTCACTGCGTGACCGGATAACGGGGGCGCGGGTTGAACACCCACTGGTCATCTGTCGCACAGCGCCAGATAACAAGCGGGAGGAGCAAGCAACCATTGGAAAAACTAAAGTTTTACCAACGGCAGTTACTCACCCGCGCCCCCGTTAGCTATCAAGGAAAAAATTGTATAAAATAATTAGTATTCTAGCTTTTTTAGCTTGTATAATTTGGTTATATATAGAACCAAGTCCAGAGCCGGTAGTTGTTCTACTGCTAAGCACAGCTGCATTTTTTAGAGATGAAGTTCATGGAATCATTGGATTTAACTTTATGTCATTAACCCCAAATTCTACTTTAATTAGAGATTTTAGTGATTATAAGTATTCATTTACAAATGAAGAATATATTAACCCAAAAATTCTTGAAGACCTAATCGGTTGGACAAGCGATACAGGTGATCAAGTTGTATCAATCAATATTTCTAAATCAAATAATAGTTGGAATGTCCCCTATAAACTAGACACTAATTAATCCAATAATTTAGATAGTATAATGATATAACATTATGAAAATTATAGGGTTGAAAAATGGCAAGAAAAAGATACAGTGAAGAGTTTAGAATAGAGGCAGTAAAACAAGTAACTAAAAATGGTTACAGCATAACAGATACGGCAAATAGATTAGGTATACATCCAACATCGTTAAGTGGTTGGATAAAAAGATTAGAGTCTCCAGCAGCAGTAAAAAAATATAAGATTATGGATGAGTCCCAAGCGGAGATAAAAAAACTCCAAAAAGAGCTAAAGAGAGTTACAGAAGAGAGGGACATCCTAAAAAAGGCCGCGGTGTACTTTGCAAGCCACACAAACTAAAATATACTTTTATTAAAGCTTATAGCGAAGTCTATGCCATTCATAGACTTTGTAAAGTTATGCAAGTGCACCGAAGTGGATATTACCAGTGGCTAAATCAACCGATTTCTAATAGAGAGTTGGAAAATCAAGAATTACTTATTCAGATAAAAGAAGCCTATAAAGAATCCAATGGGGTATATGGTCATAGAAATATTCATAAAGATTTAAAAGAACTTGGAGTTCATGTAAATAAAAAGAGAGTAGCTAGACTGATGAGCGAGGCCAAGCTCTATGGTGTAGGCACTTATAAACGTAAGCCATACTCTAAAGCTGGTCCCGTTCACAAGGCACATCCTAATCATTTACAGCAGTGTTTTATAGTAAATAAACCTAATGATACTTGGGTTAGTGATATAACTTACATTAGAACAAAAGAAGGATGGATATTCTTGGCAACTGTTATAGATTTATTTAATAGAAAAATTATTGGCTGGGCGACAGGACATAGACAAACAACACCACTAATTATTGATGCACTTAAAATGGCAGTTACAAGACTGCATAAGGATGATAAGGTTATTCTTCACTCCGATCAGGGAAGTCAATATAGCTCTTATGATTATAAAAAGTTTGCCAAGAAGCATAATATTACTCTTAGCATGAGTAGAAGAGGAAACTGTTATGATAATGCAGTTGCGGAAAGCTTCTTCAAAACATTAAAAAAAGAGCTTGTTAGAAAGCAGGTATTTTTAACTAGAGAAGTTGCAGCATCTAAAATCTTTGAATATATAGAAATGTTCTACAACTCGAAAAGAAGACATAGTTATTTGGATTATATTTCACCAAATGAGTTTGAAAAAAGGTATAATTTGGGGTCTTCAGAAAATTAGGTTTTTACTGGATTAGTAATTGTCTAGTTTATAGGGGACATTCCAAGTAACAGATATTTTTCTGATATAACATCAAAAAAATCAAGCAAAACTCATCCAGTTGTCACAGCGAAAGAAGAAGATGAGATACTTTCTTATCAATATATAGGTTGTTCATTTAGTGGAGTTCATATTATTCAAACATGGAGTGCTTCAGATGGAGTAGCTGTTTTTTGTAATATACTTTTAGTAACTGTCAGTAATGACTCAACTATTGATTTTGAAAATGGAAAATATATTAAAGTAAATCGTTTAGTTATCAAAAAGGTTGGTTCTTTACCTTTGGGTGATAGATATACTGGAAATATAGGATATAAATTTGGTTTTCTAAGCATTTCGTATTGTAGTAGTCGCAAATCATTAAGAACAAAAAATAGTCGTATGTTAGTGCTATAGCTAACAAAACGCAGGAGCCAATAGTTTACCCTAGCGGGAAAACTATTGCTCTCCTAAAACGTTATCCGCTCACTGCGTGACCGGATAACGGGGGCGCGGGTTGAACACCCACTGGTCATCTGTCGCACAGCGCCAGATAACAAGCGGGAGGAGCAAGCAACCATTGGAAAAACTAAAGTTTTACCAACGGCAGTTACTCACCCGCGCCCCCGTTAGCTATACAAAAAACAAAGGTACTTTATGTTTGGTGAAAATTATAACGAGCAGCTTATTTTAGGGGATATGATTCAAGAGTTCGTTCAATCTACAAAAAATTATGATTATAATCGTATTTATAATAACTATAAATCAAAGTATGACTTTATTAAGAACTATTCACTAATTGTTGGCACGGATGATGAAACTGGGTCAGATTTTCATACAAATATATTATCAGAAATTAATAGCAAAAAATTCTATGATTCTGATGAAAGTGAAATAACTGTTGAACACCATTTTTCAAATTATAAAAACATTTTATATTTTACAAATGAATTTAAAGAAAAAGTAAATCATGATAGTTCTATATTTGTTGACAGTAACTCAATGAATATGTTTGAGAGATTTTATAATAAAAAAATTTCTAATAATTTTATTGACTTTAAACTAAAGCACAATATAGATTTGAATTATTTACCATATATGATGGAAGATCATATAAACCCACATCATAAAAAAAAGAATCCACAAAGAACATTAGAGAAAATTAGAATATTTGAAATAATAAATAATCTAGATATTGAAAATTTTCAAAATAGAAATAATTTAAGTGAAAACTTAAATTTATTAAATCAACATGGTTTTAAGAATATTGATGAGCTTATTGAGGATAGGGTCTTCTACTTCAATCATTTTATTGATAAACTTCAACATCAGTATACTAAAATACAATTATGCAACTCCCCTTATTATACTTTTCAATCAAATAATAAGCTTGATATATATTCGATTTTATCAGAATACTACATGATATTTGGGTATATATTAAAAATACTGATAGAGAAAAGAAAGAACATATCAACAGAAGAAAAAGTAAAAAATGTTTTTCATCAAATGGTTTTAAATGGTAGAAATTTTAAACATATACTTGAGTTTTCATATGACTACTTTGACGATGATAGAAAAGTAAACCAATTTTTTAACTATAACAATAATTGGAGTTATGAAAAAACTATTACTGAAACATACAATAAAACATGGGATATATTTTTGTATTCAATGACACAAAACTTCATAACTATAATGCCCCTAAAATCTAAGACACCAATTCAGTAGGATTTATTTTCAAAAAAGCTAAAATAAGTAAGAATTATGGAGATAAATTATGAGTAGAAAACAAGGGCAAACTTATACGGCAAAACAGAAGACTAAAATAGTCTTAGAAATGTTAAAAGAAGATATGACAATAAGTCAGTTAGCAACTAAGTATAAAATCACTTCTCAATCATTAGGAAAATGGAAGACTCAATTTTTAGAAAATGCATCTTTAGCATTTGACTTGGGTGGAGCGACGAAAGCTTATAGAGATGAAATAGAAGAGTTAAAAACTGAGAATGATGGCTTAGCTAAGGCACTAGGAAAAGCAACTGTAAGAGCAGGTTTCGTTGAAAAAAAGCTAAAGAGCTTGGACTTATGTAATAAAAAAGCTTTGATCGAGTCCAAGCATAAAAAATTATCAATTTCAGAGCAATGTGAGATATTTGGTATTAGTAGAAGCCACTATTACTATCAACCAGTACCAATGAGTCAAAAAAACATCAAACTACTTCATAAAATTGATGAGATAGCTACAGAGAACTCAGAGTATGGTTATAGGTTTATCTACGAGCAACTCAAAGAAGATGGCTATGCCATTGGCAGAAATAGAGTCTTGAAATATATGGCAATACTTGGCATACAAGCAATATACCCAACTAAAAAGAAACTAACAAGTATTAAAAATAAAGAACATAAAATATATGAGTACCTCCTCAAGAAGTATTGGACTAGAGTTGGTAAGAAAAATACTGTCTATGTGCCTACTCCAAACGAAGTATGGAGTGGTGACATTACCTATATTCGTATTAACGGAGGTTTTATGTATCTGGCAGCAGTTATAGACTGGCATTCTAAAGCTATACTCTCCTATAAAATATTATCATGCCCTTGTGGTACTAATTCTATGGATGCAACACTTGCAACCGATGTGCTAGAAAAGGCACTTGCAAAGTATCCTAAGCCTAAGATATTTAATAGTGATCAAGGAAGTCAATATACAAGCAATGAGCATACTCAGATACTTAAAAGATATAATATTCAAATATCAATGAATGGGAAAGCTAGAAGTATTCACAATATAGTAATTGAGAGATTTTTTAGAACCCTTAAACATGGTAATATTTACATAAATGATTATCAAACTATTAGAAATTTAAAAGAAGGAGTTAAAGCTTATATCTATAAATACAACTTTAAGAGATTTCACTCAAGTTTAGATTATAGAAAACCGATGAATGTTTATCTTGAATATCTAAAAAATGTAGGGTAAGGTAACAGTTGCTTATGAAATTAAATCTTTAGGAAAGTTGTCTTGATTTTTAGGGGCATTATAAAGATATATAACTAAAAGACCAAGACTACAAGCTGGAAAAGATTTGAAGAAAATCATGTATCGACTCACTCAAACTAATGAAAAAAAATTTACTAAAAAGCTTGATGAATGGTATGAAACATATAAAAATTTTATAGAAGAAAAAAGTATCAATAATGATACTGGTAAATCATATTACACTCATCAAAAAGTTAGAGCTGCATATAGAAGTTTAAGAGCTAATCTTTCATATCTTTTTACAAGAAATAAATATAAAAATTTCAAGATTCCAAACACAACAAATACTCTCGATGGTGGAACTTTTTCTCCATTGAAAATACTCATTAAAATCCACAGAGGATTAAGCAAAAGCTTGAAGTTAAAAATGGTTGATGATTATTTATTAAACTATAAGAAAAAATAATTATTCAGCCTAAAAAAATTTACTTTAAATCTTAAATTCTTAGTATGAATTTAGGTTACCACTCCAGTATTTGTGTTAGAATTTTTGTAATTTATGAGACTGTTTGAGGTTTAGTTATTTCACAGTCTCTATGTTTTGTTATCACTATTTATTAACCTTTGAAATAGTATATCCTCTAAATTTCTACTTGTGTCTATTACTAATAAAACATAAACTTTTTCATTATCAATTTTGTAAATTATTCTCCATCTTTTATATATAATTTCTCTATATTTTAAAATACCAATTTGTTGAAACTCTGGTACTATTCTTTTTCGTTCTGGTAAAGTGTATAAATTATTACATTCTTTTTTTATTTCATTAAATATTTTTTTTGCTATATTTATGCTGTCAATCTTAATGTATTCAATAATTAATTCTAAATCAAGTTCAGCATTTTTACTCCAGATAACTTTGAATTTTTTCATTTTAAGTTATCCAAATAATTTTTGCTCTAAATTATCAAACATATCTTTTTGTTCTATAGTTCTACTGTTTTCTATATCATTTTCACCTTGAACTATGAGTTTTAACAGGTTTAAAGAGTTTTGTGTATTTTCATAACTTTTTATATCTTGTACTACTGCTTTTGCTTCACCATTTTGTGTAATTATAATAGTTCTTTGATTTTCATTTACCTCATTGATAACATTTGCAGTTTTTGCTTTTAAATAGCTAATTGGTTTTATATCTTGACTTAAATACATAATTTCCACCTTCTTTAAAGATACTATATTGTACCAAATTTAGATTTAATTTGGTATTAATTGAAAATTACTTTTGGTGATAACGGCTGAATATAGCCAATAAGTCGCCGCTAGGCTACTTATTGGCTACTATGAGACTGTGAAATAACTAAACCTCAAACAGTCTCATAAATTACAAAAATTCTAACACAAATACCTTAACATTAACCATATTTAAACCCTTATAATTGTATAATATAACTAATAATAGTTCGTAATATAGGGATTTAAAGAGGTGTCTATGAGTGAGAAATACAAAGAGGGTTTAAACCGTAATCAACAACTATTATTTCCTCCAAGTCTTGATGAGTATGTAGATGAGAATAACCCTGTAAGAGCTATTGATGATTATGTCTCATTATTAGATTTAAAAAGACTAGGCTTTAGCGATACGTCTAAGAGTCTCTCTGGTCAAAAATCTTATGCACCAAAGTTACTATTAAAAATATATATCTACGGCTATCTCAATAAGATACGAAGTTCTCGCAATCTTGAAAAGGAAAATAGCAGAAATATAGAACTGATGTGGTTGACAGCAGGACTAAAGCCAACTTATAAAACAATAGCGGATTTTAGAAAGGACAATCCAAAAGCACTTAAACAAGTGTTTAAGGAATTTATACTTTTGTGTAAAGGAATAGGACTTATCGGTGGAGAGATAGTTGGACTTGATGGTGCATTTCTAAGAGCTAATGCTTCTAAAAATACTCTTATAATGAAAAGAACCGTAGATGAGTCCATCAAACAAGTAGAATCGTCTATAGAAGAGTATCTAACTACTTTAGAATATAGCGATGAAGAGACAGTCACAAATAAACTCTCTAAAAATCTACCTAAAAATTTAGATAAACTCTTAAAAAAAACTCAAGTCTAAAGCTGACTTAGCGCTTCTTAAAAGTCTTAATAAAACTCAATATAATCGTACTGACCCAGATGCAAGCGTAATGACTAAACCATCCCATAATCTTATGGCTTACAACTCTCAGATATGTGTAGACGATAAGTACAAGTTTATAGTAGCTACAGATGTAACATCATCAGGTAGCGATAAACAAGAACTCCATAAAATGGCTCTACAAACTAGAAAAGTTATAAATAATCCAAACTTGATAATAACAGCAGATAAAGGCTACTCTTCAGCAGTTGAGATTAAAAAATGTATTGACGATAATATAAATACAGTAGTACCATTAGTAAGAACAGGTCAAGAACTAAAAAACAAAGGTAAGTTCACTAAAGATATGTTTATCTACGATAAGAACAAAGACGCTTATGTATGCCCTAACAATAAACTAATATCAAGAACATCATCATTGAATCAATCATATGCTAGAACTATGTACTTGTATAGAAGCTCTCAAACCGACTGTAATGCCTGCCCAATCAAAGATAAATGTTTAGGTGAAAAGACTAAGAATAAACAGACTCAAAGATGGGAACATCAAGAGCTACTTGACAACTATAATGCGAATATGCAAACAGATGAATCAAAAGCTATCATCAAAAAAAGACTAGCTCAACAAGCGTCAGTGCAATAAATCTACTAAATAGATTTATGTAAGTTCAATAGTTGAACACCCATTTGGAACAATCAAAAGAAGCTTAGGCTGGGATCACTTCTTAGTGAGAAGCAAAAAGAAAGTAGCTGGTGAAAACGCACTCATCATGTTTACCTATAATTTCAAACGATTACTAAACCTGATAGGGATAGCTCTGTTTAGAAAACTGATGATAGCTGTCAAAGATGGAGACTTAAGTGATATAAGAGAAGAAATAGCTTTTTATATCGCTAGTTTTAGGCTCTATATGGCTAAAATAATATCAAATATTTTTATGGTACAATTTAAACGATATAATTTCTAAAAATCGAATTATTATGAACTTTGAGGCTTGATTGTTTCACAGTCTCGTTGGAAAGAAAAACAAGGTAATAGTGCGAAATTTTCTACCTTTTATGTGTCGAATTAAGATATATTAAATAGCTAATAATCAAGACGATTTGATACCTTGTTTTTCAACTCGACCGTTAGTTTCAATAGGAGCGATATTAAAATATGGGAGTACATTAAGTTGAAAACAAAAAAAATTATACTATCTATCGCACTTGCTCTTTTTATGAGCCTTTTTACAGGGTGTACCGCCAAGGCTTGGTATAAAGGTGGACAATATGGGGCAGAACATAACTGTCGTAATCAACCAGCTGGTGCAATTGAGCAATGTTTAGAAAATCTTAATAAAAGAACATATAAAGAGTATGAAAAAGAACGTTAAAATCATAAAATACTGCTTATTTTAACTACGCTGTTGACAACTTGTACAGTACTTCATTGGATACCTCTGTTTATAAGACATAATAGCGTAGAAATCATCATAGATTGTTTAAAATTTTTGCAAAAAAAAGATAACTTAAAACTCTATGCTTATGTTGTTTTGGAAAATCATCTGCATATGGTTGTTCAAAGCAATGATATAGAAAAAACTATGAAATCATTTAAACAGTACACAGCAAAAGAGTTGTTAAATTTACTAAAAAAAGAAAATGTTACAAACATCTTAGAACAACTAAAGTTTTATAAAAAAGCACATCATAAAGCAACTAATTTTCAAGTATGGAAAGAAGGTTATCAACTAAAACAAATCAGCTCTGATGAGATGATGAAAACAAAGATAAAGTACATCCATAAAAATCCTATAAAACGTGGATATGTTGATGAAGCTGTGCATTGGCGATATAGTTCTGCTAGAGATTACGAAGGTGTACAAGGGTTGGTTGATATTGAGAGGTGTTTTTAGTTTTATGTAGAAGATTCCATATCTGGAGATATGGAACTAGAAGTGCATACACTTTATGATATATAAAAGCAAAAATTTGCTAAAATAGATAATCAATAATTTTTATCTAAGGGAATATATGTTTGAAGTAGTTATAGGACTTGAAGTTCATGTACAGCTAAACACTAAAACTAAACTTTTTTGCTCGTGTCCTACGAGTTTTAACCACAAACAAAATACAAATACATGTCCAACTTGTTTAGCCCTTCCAGGAGCTTTACCAGTTTTAAATAAAGAAGTTTTACATAAGTCTATTATGCTTGGAGCAGCTATAGATGCTACGATAAACAGGACTTCATTTTTTGACAGAAAGTCTTACTTCTATCCAGATAGTCCATCAGCATATCAGATTACTCAGCTTTATACTCCAATAGTTGAATATGGTACTTTAGAGATAGACTTAGAAGATGGTAGTAAAAAAACTATCCGTATAAATCGTGCACATATTGAAGCAGATGCTGGTAAAAATATACATGAGGGTGAGATATCTAAAGTAGATTTAAACCGTGGTGGGACTCCACTACTTGAAATAGTTTCAGAACCAGACTTAAGTAATGGCGATGAAGTTGTGGCATATCTTAAAAAACTACACTCAATCATCCGTTATTTAGATATAGGTGACGCAAACATGCAGGAGGGTTCTTTTAGAGTTGATGTAAATGTTTCTATAAGACCAAAAGGTGATAAAAAATTATATACTCGTGTTGAAGTTAAAAATATAAATAGTTTTAAGTTTATTCAAAAAGCCATAGAAGTAGAAGTAGCAAGGCAGAGTGAAGCTTGGGAGGATGGAGTTTATGAAAAAGAAATTTCTCAAGAAACTAGACTTTTTGACCAAATAAAACAAGAAACTCGTTCTATGCGTGGAAAAGAAGAAGCTGCAGATTATCGTTACTTTCCTGAGCCTGATTTACTGAAAGTAATTGTAACAGATGAGATGTTTGCAAAATACTCTAAAATACCAGAACTACCAGATGCTAAAAGAGATAGATTTGTAAAAGAGTATGGTATGAATGAATACAACTCAGGTGTTATCACAGCAAGTATAGAAATGGCAAACTTCTTTGAGCTTATGATGAAAGAAGGCATAACGGCAAAAAATGCTACTACTTGGCTTACAGTTGAGCTTCTTGCTCGTTTTAAAGGCGATGTAAATATCAAAAACTCTCCAGTAAATGCTAAAAAACTAGGCTTTTTAGTTAAGCGTATAGAAGATAAAAGCATAAGTGGAAAAGCGGCTAAAGAAATTCTTGATTATTTGATGAACAAAGATGAAGCCGTAGATGCTGCTATAGAGGCATTAGGACTTAAACAAGTTACAGATACGGGTGCTATAAATATTCTGTGTAAAGAGATTATAGATGCTAATCCTGATAAGGTAGAACAGTACAGAGGTGGAAAAGATAAACTCATTGGCTTTTTTGTTGGACAAGTTATGAAAGCTTCTAAGGGAACAGCAAATCCTCAAGCAGTAAATGAAATTTTAAAAGCAAAATTAGGATAAAAAATATGAAGCGTTTAGTTGTTGACTTTGCTTATTTTTTAAATACATCAACATCGTATCAAAATACTAAACGCTTTTTTTATAATGTTTTAGAAAATAGCAACTATAAATATAAAAAATACTTTGATATTTTTATGATTACACTAATCTTTATAAGTGTTGCTATACTTATTAGAGAAGTAAAATCACATGTAAATGACAATCTACTTTTTTTCAATAACTACATTATTTCTATTATATTTTTTATTGAGTATATTTTAAGACTTTGGATTAGTAGTAGTGCTAGTGATGTTATTATAAAACAAAGTGAGCATGATAGTATGCTTGGGGAAAAGTTTAGATTTTTTAAAGCTATCAAAGTTATCAGTGTTGATAAACTAACATATATCTTCTCTTTTAAAGCTATGGTTGACTTACTAGCTATTATTCCATTTTTCCATCAGTTAAGGCTTCTTCGTATATTTATACTATTTAGAGTATTTAAACTCTTTAGATATGCCAAAAGTATTCAAACTTTTACCTCGATTATTTTAGCAAAAAAGTTTGAGTTTTTTACACTTTTAATGTTTGCATCTATCATCATCTTTGTATCATCTGTTTTGATTTATGTTATGGAAGCAAATAATCCAGACTCGCCAATAGATACTCTTTTTGAAGCAGTTTATTGGTCTATTGTAACTATCTCTACTGTTGGTTATGGAGATATCACTCCTGTGACACAAGAAGGACGAGTAGTTGCAATGTTTGTAATAGTTGCAGGTATTGGTGTTTTTTCTTTTACAACTTCACTTATTGTTACTGCTTTTACAGAAAAACTAGATGAGATAAAAGATCAGAAATTTATAGATGACATATCTAAAATAAAAGAGTTTTATCTTATTTGTGGTTATGAGAATGTAGCAAAAGAAGTAGTAAAAAAACTTAGTAAAAATAATAATATTATTATCTTAGAAGAAGACCATTTAAAAGTACAAAACGCAACAAAAGATGGTTTTGTAGCACTTAACTATGATCCTGGTTCAATCGCAAGTTATAAAAAACTTCGTATAAATATACAAACGCAAGTAAAAGCAATCCTTTGTTTAAGCCATAGTGATATAGAAAATATTTATACTGCTTTAACAATTCGCTCATTTAACAAAGATGTATTTATCCTCTCAATCCTAATGAATAAGATGAATAAAAATAAATTGATATTTGCAGGAGTGAATGAAGTTTTTTATGAAAAAGAATTAGTAGGTATAATAGCTAAGGAGTTTGTAGGTCAACCTGTTGCTTTTGAAGCTATACATGAACTTCGTGCAAATGATAATGGTATTGATGTTGATGAGATATTTATTAATGATAGAATTTTTAATAATATTTCAACTGTAGGAGAGTTAGAAAACAAAAGATATAGAATAGTTCTTTTAGGCATTTATAAAAAAGAAAAGGATAGGTTTTTCTTTAATCCTATCGATAGTACAGTATTAGAAGTTGGGGATTACCTTTTAGTGATTGGAAATACTCAGTTTTTACAAGAATTTATTATATATTTAAATAAAAAAGGCGCTTAAATGCAAAATAATGCTTTGTTATTTGGAGATAATGAATTTACTATAGAAATACAAAATAATATATCACAGCATTATAAAAATGTACAAGTGTTTAAATTAAATACAGATGATGAATATAGTTTTGATTTAAGTGATGATTGGGATGAGTTAAGTAAAAAATATGACATGACTGATTGCATCGTTTTTTGTAATTTAGAAAATATGGCAGAAAATATATTTTTGACTATTTCTCTTCGTGATTCTTTTAAACATTTAAATATTATAGCATTATCGCAAGATAAGGAGAGTTCGGATAAGCTTCTTTTAGCAGGAGCAACTAGAATCTTACCTACAACTCAAACAATGGCAAATACTATTGTGGAAATACTTGAAAAACCTATTGTAACAAAGGTTTTTCACGATATACTTTATAAAAATAGTGCTTTAAAAATTGCTGAAATTAAACTAAAAGAAGAGACTATTCTTGATGGTAAATATCCATCTGATATTGAGTGGAGTAGGGAGCATGGCATTATAGTTATTTCTATTGTACATGAAGATATGAAAAGAGAATTTATATACTCATCAAAAGAAAAGCATCATATGATAAAAAGTGGTGATACTTTTGTCGTAGTTGGTTATGAGCAAGATATAAAAGATTTTAAAAAATTTATAGGAAATAAAAGTGAATAAAATAGGTGTAATAGGCGCAGGTAAATGGGGGTCAGCATTAGCTTTTGCTTTAAGCGAAAAAAATGAAGTTAGCATAAGCTCAAGAACACCACGAAAGCTTAAAAATTTTGTTCCAATGCAAGAGATTTTAAAGTGTGAATATTTAGTTGTCACAGTTCCCACTCAACAAGTTTCATCATGGTTAAAAGAGCATTTTGTTTTTGATGGACAAAAAGTATTGGTTGCTTCAAAAGGAATTGAAGCATCTAGCGGTAGGTTTTTAAATGAAATTTATCAAGAATATATCCCAGATGAAAATATTGCTTTTTTATCTGGTCCTTCTTTTGCATCTGAGGTTATTAAATCTTTACCAACAGCTTTAGTAATAAACTCTAAAAATGAAAATCTTTGTGATGAGTTTGCTTCTTTTTTCCCATCTTTTATTAAGGCATATACTTCTACGGATGTAATGGGTGCAGAAATATCAGGAGCTTATAAAAATGTTATAGCTATTGCCGCTGGAATATGTGAAGGTTTAGGTTTAGGTAAAAATGCTGCCGCTTCACTTATCTCACGAGGTTTAGTTGAGATGCAAAGATTTGGTTATGAATATGGAGCAAGAGAAGAGAGTTTTATAGGACTTAGTGGAGCAGGAGATTTATTTTTAACAGCATCTTCTACTATGAGTAGAAACTTTCGTGTCGGTTTAGGTTTAGCAGATGCTAAATCGCAACAAGAGATACTTGATGATTTAGGTGAGGTTGCAGAGGGAATAGGCACAAGTTATGCTTTAGAAAAAATTGCAAAAGAAAAAAATTTATATCTTCCAATAGCTAAAGAAGTTTATGAGATGCTAGAGGGAAAAAATCCACAAGAATCTTTAAGAGATTTATTGTCTAATTGAGTCATGTATGAGTGAAAATAAAGAGCAAATTAAAAAAATATCTTTAGCTATTTTGATAGGTCTTATTGCTTTTTTTCTTTCAATGATTTTATTTAATACAACTCAAGCCTCTCTTTTAGGTCTTATAGCTTTCTTAGTTGTACTTTGGACAAATGAGGGTTTACCTTTAGCTGTTGTATCTTTACTTCCTATTGTTTTGTTTCCTGCTTTTGGTATATTAAGCACAAAAGCTACATCTGTAAATTATGCACATCCTATAATTTTTTTATTTTTGGGAGGCTTTTTGTTAGCTATTGCGGTTGAAAAAAGTAATCTTCATATTTTTATATCTGATAAAATGCTCTCACTTTTTCCAAATACACCACGAGGTATAATATTTTCTCTTACAATAACCTCTGGTCTTTTAAGCTCTGTTCTATCTAACACAACAACCAGTCTTTTATTAATGTCGATTGCTCTTTTTATAACAACAGATATAAAATTAAAACTTAGATTTGCTTTGGCTATTGCTTATGGTGCTAGTGTAGGTGGGATTTTAACTCCTATTGGTACACCGCCAAACCTTATATTACTAGGTATTATGAGTGAAAAAGGTATGGAGCCAATTGCTTTTTTTCAGTGGATATGGATGGTTGCTCCGCTTGTTTTCTTGATGTTTATAACAGTAAGCCTTCTTCTTAGTGTAGGCGTGAAAAATGTGTCAATTCAGAGAAAAACAATAAAGAAAACGCTAGATGCAACTCAAAAAAAGATTTTATACCTAATGGGTGGATTAATTATTTTACTACTTTTAAATGCACCCATGGAGCCTTTTTGGGGTGGTTTAGGTCTTAGTGAAGCAGGTATTCTTCTAAGTATGGGATTACTTTTATTTATGCCACCTTTTAATGTTCTTGATTGGATGGACGATAAGGCAAAAATTCCATATAGAATAATGTTTTTGTTTGGAGCAGGATTTTCTATTGCTAAGGCTTTTGGTTATACAGGTTTAGCAGATGAAGTAGCGTCATATTTGATTGTTATGACATCTTTACCTCCGATACTATTACTTCTGTCAGTTGCGATGCTAATTACTTTTACAACAGAGATAACATCTAATACAGCACTTATATCAATAATGCTTCCAGTTATTTACTCAGTTGCACAGCAAACAGGCATAAATGCCACTCTTTTTATGATGGTCGCTACACTTTGTGCAAGTTATGCTTTTATGCTCCCTATTGCCACTCCACCAAATGCTATTGCTATGAGTAGTGGAGCAGTTGATGTTAAAAGTATGATTAGGTATGGTGTAGTCTTAAACTTTGTTGGTATAATCCTAATCGTGTTAATCGCAGAGTTTTTTTTCAAAGGTATTTTATGATAGTTGTTGATTATACTCTTTAATTAATGGTTTTGTATCCTCTAAGAGTAAAATTGGCTCTATGAAAGGAGCTAGTTTACTTAAAAAATCAAGTAATGACATAATTGGTGAAGCATAGAAAAACTTTATTTTATTATTGTACTGCCATAGTTGAGATGCATATTGATAGATAGAGTAGGGGTTATCCCCGATATTATCTTCATTTTTATCAAATCCACTATATCTATCCCAATAGTTATACTCAACTATATTTGAATCAGACCTATAACCCTCAGTACTTTTGACAATGTCATCAATATTTCCAACAAATTTATTATTTGAAATAGTATTGTTTCTTATTACAAGGTGAAAACGGATAGCTTCTTTATTAAAAGATATATCATTATGTTGTATATCTCTTTTCATTCCTATTTCAGTTGCTTTAGAATCTATATAGATGCCCTTAGCATTAAACTTTATAATGTTTTTTTTGAGGTTTAATCCAGATACACCATTGAGCATTACTCCGATACCAGCAGCTCCTTTGGAACTTTTTATAGAGTTATTTATAACTGTTGTGTTTTTTGCTCCTATAAGCATTATTGAAACAGAGTTATATTTGTAACTATTTTTTTCAATTGTATTGTTATGAGAGTTACCAAGATGAAGAGCAAATCTATTATTTATAAAAGTATTATTTTTGATTGTATTATTATTTGAGTAGTTAAAAGTCACATCTCTTGATTTATCCACTATATTATTTTGTATAAGGTTATTGTTTGAGTAGTAGAATTTTAAAGCATTTCCTCTTTGGCTGATTTCTTTGTCTTTTGAGGATATATAATTATTTGAAATTATAGAATTGAACCCTCTGAACAAGCCAGATGATTCTTCTTTATACTAATATTCTATCATTTTAAAAATTCTCTTTCAATTTTGAAGTGAGTTTCTGTCTTGTTTTTCTATATTTCTACTATTTATTAGCATGTTAGAACCTTATTTTGTTCCTTTTGTATCAGTTCCTAGCCCTTACCAGTGCAGGTGTCCGTCTCAGATTATAACAAGCAGCCAACATAAAAAAGTGTTGTTGATTTTTCTCTATTCCCCGATATCTGGTTTTTCTGAAGTTCATATGTTGTTTTATAAATGCGAATGGTAATTCCACGAGACATCTTATCTTTGAGAATCTTGTATTATTTCTTGATTGTTTAGGTCTTAGTTTCGATTGACCTCTTACTCGTCTTTCAACTATACCAGCAAAAATACCTTTTGCTCTTAGTGCCACTTTTCTTGCCTTTTGCATATAGCCGCTATCTGCGAATATTGCTTTATTTTCATCTTCTGTCAGCTTATCAAACTGTGTACTATCGTGTGTTGATGCAGTTGTAGCTATTACTTTTTTGATGATACCGTTTGTATCAGTTGCTATATGCATCTTTAATCCATGATGTTTACGACCTCTTTTTGAAGTATAGGTTGCATCAGAATCATGGGCTTTATTTGAAATAACTTTACCCTTGTCATCTTTTTTTCTCTTTGGTTCGCTTGAGTGGATGAGAGTAGCGTCTATAAGAGTTCCCTCATTGAGTATAAGTCTTTTAGATTCCATCATCTTTTTTACTTCTTCAAATATATCACCAAGTATCTCTTCTTTGATAAGCTTGTTTCTAAATTTACAAATAGTTGTTTCATCTGGAATAGTATCTTCATCTCTTATATCAAGAAACTTTCTGAAGCTTATACGGTCATGTATAAGCTCTTCGGTCATTGGGTCTGACAATCCATACCAGTTTTGTAAAAAAAGTGAGCCTACTAATATCTTTGATGGAATAGATGGTCTTCCTGTCTTACCTTTGTTGGGTTTGTATACATTTTTCTCTATAAGTATCTTCTCAATAGCTTCAAATGGAATAATCTCTTTCATCTCATTTAAAAACTTCATACTCTTCTTACCACCTTGGTATTTCATGGCATGGTCAAAAAAACTTAGTTGCATATTTATCCCTCAAACTTGGCTTCTTAGTATATTTATTTTAGCTAATTATTGGTTTGAGGGAGGTTAAGTTAAATTGCTTGATTGTTCAGAGGGTTCAATTATTAACCATAGACATATTTATCCCATAAAGAGAGTTTAGTATTTTACAGTTATTTATTTCAATATTATCACTTTTATTTATATATATGGCAGAATTTAACTCATACATTTTACTACCGCTATTTGTAATAGTTATATTTTCAAGGATGACATTTGAACTAGTTATTGTTATTACATCTTTAAGGGAATTTCCATCTATAATGGCTTTTTTATTCTTACCAACAATTTTAAGTGGTTTATTGATGATTATATTTCCTATGTAGATGCCATCTGGTAGTTTTAATGTTGAACCAGAGGGAGCATTATCTATAGCATCTTGAAGGATATTTGAATATAAAGATGTTAAAAAAAATATAGTAAGTAAAAATATTTTCATATTTTATATAACTTTAGTAAAAGCGATGAATCTCTTCCATGATATTTGAAAAATCAATATCATCACCTTTTTCTTGTAAAAAATCTAATAAGTACTTTTCACTAGCATCTATACTGTCATGTTTTTCTATTTCCAAAAGTCTTGCATATAAATCAGAAATAATTTCTATAACATGTTTAGAAATATTTTTTCGTGAAGCATGATAACCAATAATTTTGCCTGTATCAGTGTCTTTTCTTATTTCGAATTCTGTAAAAATCCAGTAGTACCTTCCATCTTTAGCTAAGTTTTTTACAACAGCATTTATATTCTTTCCTGATGAAATTGTTTGCCAAAGAAGTTTAAAGACAATACTTGGCATATCTGGATGTCTTACGATATTATGAGGTTTTCCTATAAGCTCTTTTTGAGAGTAGCCTGATACTTCTATAAAATAGTCATTACAATAGGTTATTTTACCTTTTTCATCTGTTTCACTAATAATATATCTTTTAGCATCCAGAGGAATCTCTATATCAAGTGGAATAGGTTTATTCATTTTATATTCTTCCATTTAAAAGTCTTATAAGAGCGTCCGAAATATCCTTAAAGTGCATAATTCTTTTTCCATTATGCTCTTTGAAGTATTTCTCAGCAGATGCGTAAGTTGCAAAGGCAGGTAAATCATCTCCAGCAGGAGATATTACATTTGCGCCATAAACAAAGAAAGCACCTTTTGCATTGATTGGTTTTAGTGTACTAAAGTCTGTAACTAAAATATCTTTAAAATCTGATTCACTTTTTACTCCAACATCAAACCACTTCCCAGGTTGATGATAAAACTCTATCATAGATTTTGGGCTAGAAAAAAACAAAACTTTGCCATTGACAAGTTCTATTTTAGACACCCATTTAGGTTCTTTATAAACTTTTATATGTCTTACCAAACAATCACTTTCTCTTGTAAAATTCATCTCATAAGAGAGTAAAACACTAGATGCTAAAACTACGGCTAATATTACTTTTATCATGTTGATTTCCTTTCTGGCACTAAATGCCGATGCCCCCGTGGTTGAAACCTAAGTGGGGTATTAAACTAAATCTTTTTTCTCAAATATTTTAAACCCAAAAAAGGCAAAAAATAGACCAATAAAAAGTGGGTATGCAATAGAGATAAGTACAAATACTGTTTGACTCATAGAATCAAGTATATAAAATGCAACTGGTCCCATAACTGTTAACTCTGGGTCAAATAGTGATATAGCAGCAACTCTAAATATTTCCATTGGATTTACTAATGCTATAAATATTACTAGCTCTTCATTAAATCTATTTTGCATCATTAGTGAAATTAATGCAATATCAATAAATGCTAGTAAAAATATCCATATAAAAAAAGCAATGCCAAGAGCAACTTCACTTGATTTTACAAAAGAAGAGATAAAAAATGCTATACCTAAAAATGCTCCACTCATAGCAAATAGTAAACCAGTATATAAGAAGAAAATATCCCAAGGAATTTCTGCACCTTTAATAGCTCCATAAACAACTGCAATTATCATTGCAAAAATAACAGGAAGATAAACTGTAATAAATCGTCCAATGATTTTACCCCAATAGTATTGCTTTAGTGAGATAGGGAAAGATAACATATATTCTAAAATATGATTATCTCTATCCCCTGAAATGGAGCGAACAGTTGTGATGAGTATAAATATTGGTAGTATAACAATAGTAATTTGTATATACATTAATAGGAGTCTGCTTAATCCACTAAAGCCCATAACTTGAGACTCTGTTACTCCTGCTATGAAAAATAGAGCAATCATTCCACCAAAAACTAGTGAATAAACAACAAACCATTTAGCTCGTATGGACTCTTTTAAGTCTAAGTATGCGATTAGATATAAATTTTTCATTTGTTTCCTAGTATTTGTTTTCTTATTTTTGGGTTTGTCATGTTTTCACCCCTTAACATTTTTACATTAACTTCTTCAAATGTAATTTGAATCTTTTTTTTATTTTCATAAGCACAAAATCCATAAGACATAGGAGTTGTTTCACCTATTGTATAGTTTGCATTTTTAACATCTATAAAACGGAGCGTATCTTTTGAAAAAACATTCATTTTCGCTTTTTTTATTTCATGTTCATTTGCCCACAAAATCATACATCCAATATCGTCAAAGTAGTAAGTTTTTCCATTTGTACTTAAAGATGAACTATACTCACTAGATTTTCCAACTTCCATATTACATTGTGGACATATCTTTGTTTCATTTTTTACTTCGTTGGATGAACTTTGAGTTGAGTTACAAGCAGTAAAAAACAGAAGTAAAAAACTAAATAAAAAACTAAACTTTTTCATCTGATACTATTTTACCAAGGTCCATATATATTTGTCTATTTACTAAGTCTTTTACTTCTTCTAGTCTATGAGTAACAAAAAGAAGAACTTTTTCTTCTTCATTTTGCTTCAAAAGTCTATAAAAATCATCTCTTGCCACTGGGTCTAAGTTGGCTGTTGGTTCATCGTAAATGATGATATTACTCTTTTTTGCAATAGAAATCGCAATAAGTAACTTTTGCTTCATTCCACCACTAAGTTTAAAAAATGATTTATGCATATTTGAGTTAATATCAAGTTTCATCTCATTTGCATAGTGTATTATTTTGTCTTTTTCAACATCAGCACTTATCGAAATATACTGTATAAGCTCACTTATACTTAACTTGATTGGAGGTGGAAGTTGAGGAACAAAACTAATCTCTTTTAATACTTCTATCCTCTGTTTTATTGGGCTTAGTCCATTTATTAGGACTTCACCAGCATCTGGATGATAATAACCCAAAATAGAACGAATAAGAGTTGTTTTTCCAGCACCATTGGCACCCATTAGTGCAATAGATTCATTTTTGTGAAATTCACAACTAATATTATCAAGTGAAATATGTGAAGCAAATTTTTTTGTTAAGTTATTTATTTTTATCATATTTATACCAAGCTTTTTAATCTAAAATCAAATTTAAGTGCGTCTTCATGGCAAACATCTACACATCTACCACAAAGAGTACAGTCAGCCCCTGTTATATAGGCATCTGTTATATTCTTTTCATCTATTTGTTTTTTATACTTTGCCTTAGTTATTTCTAAGACTTGAGGTTCAAAACACACATCATGACAAACCATACAGCTATCACAGCTATCATTCCACTCAATTCTTAGAGCCGAAACTTTACCGATATATCCATAAGTAGTACCAATAGGACAAATATATGTACACCAAGCACGACGAGAGAAGAAAACTTCCATAATTAATACTAATAGAACCCAAATAAGTGCTAAACTCCAACCATATGCCATCATTCTACTCAAAATACCAACAACATTGATAGTTTCAAATACAATAAAACCACTAGTAAAAGAAAGAATCAAAAATATTGTCCAAAAGATATGTCTTACTCTATGATCAAACTTTCTACTTTTAATGATTTTTTTATTTACCAAAGTATTATGCCATTTTTCACCAATTTCACTAAGTATACCATAAGGACAAACCCAAGAGCAGTAGCTCCTTCCACCAACCATGAGATAGACAATAACAATAGTACTAGTCCCAATTATTATGTTTATAGGTAAATGAAAGGTTGCTAAAAACACTTCCATAGTCATATAAGGGTCAATCATATGAAAGCCCAAAAATCTAGAACCACTTAATGTTCCCTCAAGTATCTGTAAATCAATAAAAAATGATAAGAAAAATAATAGATGAATTGCAATAACAAGAATCCATCTTTTCATTCTATAACTAAATTTTGACTTTCCATCTTTTGTTACATCAAAAAATGTAGACCAAAAAGAAGTATTTTTTATAGTCTCTTTGTTGTTATACTTATCCATTTTTTATTTCTTTTGCTCTTTGGCTTTCGCTGGGAATTCTCCAATTTCTTTTGCTAATCTTTTTAAATCAGCATCTTGAAGTTTTATAAGAAGACCTTTCATTATAATATTTTGTTTTCTTCCAGCTTTAAAGTCTGCTAAATCTGTATAAATTTTTTCTTCACTTTGACCAAAAAGTTTAGGTCCCATCATCGCTTTGCCATTTTGGAAGCCTGAACCATTAACACCGTGACAAGCAGAACATTTACTTTTGTATTCTCTACTTACTTTAAAGGCACCCGCATTACCTGCCTTATCTCTAAGAGCATTTAATGCATCATTTTCTTTTTCTCTGTTAGATTTTTCTTCTACTTTTGTAAAACCATTATCTGTATCTCCAAAATCTTTAATAACTTTAGCATGATTCCCACCATGATAAACAGGGTCGTCCATAGCAGTAAACACAGCCAATGCAACGACGACAAGTGTTAAAAATCCTACAATTATATTTTTCATTATTTATTTCCCATTATTTAGTTGTTTATTGAACTCAAATATTTCATTAGCAATTTCACGAATTTCTTTTTCATCCATCATTTTAACTAAATCACTCATAAGTACATTTTTGTCTTTATTCGTTTTAAACTCAATAATCTTTTTATAGATATAGTCACTATCTTTACCAAGGAGTGAAGGTCCAACGACACCATTCGCATAATCACTATGACAAGCAGAACACTTAACTCTAAAGTTTAGACTTAAATTATTTTTAACATTAGAAACTCTAACACTTTGGTATGGACTTCTAATATTCATATTCGCTTCAACACTTGTTCTTGGTTTAACTCGTACAGATGCATCTTCATTTGCTGGTTGAGCGTTCTGATCATAAGCACTCTTAATGTTGTAATCATAATAGTATGATTTTTCTTGAGATTTATCTGCCTCTTTTTCTTCAACTTTTATGGCATGTGCATTTTCATTTTTAACTATTTCAATTTTAGAAGTTGTAACTACATTTGATGAGTTGATTTTATTTGTATTTTTTGTCTCATTTGAGTCACTACATCCCGAAATCATTATTAAAGTTAATAAGCCAACGGCATATGCTAAAGTATTTATTTTATTTTTTTTCATTATTTTTCCTAAGTTCTGTTTTCGTAGTATTGTTCATATGTAACTCTTGGTTTCACAACTATTGATGGGATTGTAGTCGGACAAACTTCTTGACAAACTCCACAGCCTATACAGCCATCATAAATTTCTGGGCGTTTTCCATTTCCATCGTTAATCATAGAAATAGCATTAATTGGATTTGGTATTGGGCACATATCTGCACATAGTGTACATTGCTTACCTTCAAATTCATCAAATTTTGCAAGCATTTTTTCTTCATATTCTGTTAAGTTATTCACAGAGTTATGAAATTTATGCATTTTATCATTGAATCCAGATGGAATAGGCGTATTTGTTATTGCTATACAGGTATCTGGAAATTCTAAAACAGCTATTCCCATGTGTATATCTTCTGCTTTTTCACAATTATGATCAAGCGCTCCACTTGGACATGCAAGAACACAAGGAACAGCTTCACAAGCATAACAAGCTCTAACATTAGCATCTATAAAAGGAGTTCCAACTCCATGACCTTTTGTGAAGTCAGCTAATTCTATAGAGTGATAAGGACAAACCTGAAGACATTGACCGCATTTTATACAAAGTGCTAAAAAATCTTTTTCATTTACTGCACCTGGAGGACGAAGTCTGTTTTCTGCTCTTAGAGGGTATGGTGAAAATAATATTCCTCCACCTAATACCAATCCTAATATTCCAAGTGTAGAATACTTAACAAACTTTCTTCTGTCAGTTTGTAGTTTTGCCATTTCTATCCTTTTCTCATATTTAAGTTTTAGTGTAATTTAACTATTGGCTTTTCATCTTCAAATAAGAAGATAGGTTTTGTAAATGGAGCTAATTTTGCTAAAAAATTTAGTAAAGAAATAACAGGACTTCCATAAAAAAATTTTACATTAGGGTTATATACCCAAAGTTGGTCTGCATATTGATATACTCTATGAGGAGTATCTCCTACATTATCTCCATCTCTATCAAATCCAGCATAGTTGTCCCAATAGTTCTCTGATATATCATTTTTATTAGTCTTTGCACCTCTACTATCATTTACAACATCTTCAATATTTCCTAATATAACATTATTTTTAAGAATATTATTCTCACTTAATGAATGAAAATGTATAGCTTCTGCATTGTATAAAAACTTGTTTCCAATTAACCAGTTTTTTGCATCTGGTTCAAAAGGTGATCTATCTATATATATGCCTTGCGCACAGTAAATTATACTATTGTCTTTTAGTGTAAAATTTGAAACATCTTTTAAACCAATCCCCATGCCTGTTGCACCTAAAGAACTTCTAACAGTATTACCTGTTGCTATAGTGTCTTTTGAATACATGAAAAATATACCAACACTATTAAATTTATAATGGTTGTTTTTTACTATATTTTTACCAGCGTGCATAAAATGTAGAGAGTATCTTCCATGTTCACCACTGTTGTCAACTATTTCATTTCCATGAGAATACCAAACGACCATATCTCTAGATTTCACTAAAGAGTTGTTTTTTATGATATTATCATTTGAATACCAAAGTCTTAGACCATCTCCACGAAGTCCTAAATCCAAATCTTTTGAAGTTATTTTATTGTTTGAAATTATGGAGTTACTTATCATTTGCATATCTATACCAAAAAGACAATCATCAATAACACAATTACTTATTTCACAATGTTTTCCTTCTGATATAGATATTGCAGAATCCAAATTTTCATGTCTATCGCCACTATTTGTTATTCTTAGGTTTTTGAGAGTCACATAAGAACTTTTTATAGTAATAACAGTGCCTTTTCCCTCAGCGTCTATAACTACACCATCTTCTTTTCCTATAATTGTTATAGGTTTTGTAATAGTTATATTTCCTTTGTATATTCCAGCTGGAAGTCTTAGGATAGAGCCTTCAGGAGCATTATCAATTGCATCTTGGAGTATATTAGCATTTAAGAAGCTAGAAAAAATAAAATAAAAAAGGACAAAGAATTTGAGCATTTAATTCCTTAATTTATAGTTGCATCTCTTTGAATGCTTTTTGCTTTGCAAAAAATGCTAACAGGCTAAATAAACCAATAGCGACAATCATATAAAAACCAATCGATGGATATGAATGAGTGATAAATTGAGCGATTTTACCATCTCCAAATACAGTAGGCATAAAAGGTTTGATGTTAAATGCTCCCCAATCATGTAAGTTATGACCAAACCAATATAACCAATATGAATAATCAGCCATAAAAAGGATAGGTAGAGAAGCTGGAACTAACATAAGGTAATTTAAAATTTTATTGTTATAAGCAATAAAATATATCATACCAAGAGAGAGTAAAAGCAGTGCATAGATGCCAATTTCACGCTCAAATATTCCACCAACCCACATAGGGTCCATTCCAACATAATGATTGATTGTATTCATTTCATGAACTTCTCCACTATATCCATCAAAGTGAAAATATACAGGAATGCCTTCAGGAAAAGCTTCTTTCGGATAGTTAGGTGCTTCTAGTGATACTGCCCATATAGGTAGAGAAGCAGGACCAATTTCTGATGAAGAAGTTATCATTTCAGATAGATTATTGTGAGCTTCTTCTGGAGTAGAAACACTCTTATATCTTCCTTGATTATAGATGCCCCATATCTTTGCACTAAAAGAAGAAATTTTATTACCTTCTTGTTTATCTATTTGACTTAAAACACCATTGAAAGCGAGCATTGGAAAAGTGAAAGAAAAAGTTAAAATAAGTAAAGATAATGTTGCGAAAACTCTTGCTTTTATAATACTTGGATGCATATAAAACCTTTAAAAATAAATTTAAGTTATTATAATATTAATTATAAATAATATGATTGATTTATGTCAATTGATAAAAAGGATTATACAGAAATTTTATCAAAATATGGTTAAAGAGTGTTAGCAAAGAGCATAAAGCTCTTTGCTAAGCAGAGTGTTAAAACTTATTTTTTAGAATAAGTTTGCATTAGTGTCAATCCATTTTAGGTACTCAATAATGTCTTTTGTTTCTTTTTTGTTCATATGTTGATTAGGCATTTTTAGATTATATACATCTATCATTGCTTTAACATATGGGTCATGCATCATTTTTTCTGGATTCATAATGAAGTTAGTTACCCATTTTTCACCATTTTCATGTCTTTGGAGTACACCTGTAAGGTCTGGACCTGAAGATACTTTACCAATAACATGACAACCAGAACAACCACCTTCGCCAAATGCTCTTTCACCAGCTTGAGCTGAAGAAGATTGCTTAGTAGCAACAAGTCTAACTAGTGCATCTTTTGCTCTAATTCCAACATCTGCTGTTTTAACCATTAGTTGCCAAATCATATTTTCAAAAAGTATAGCTTTTTCAATATTACCTTTTTTGTATTCAGCATCAGCTAGTTTTTTCTGTGCTGGGATTTGTCCATATTGATCAAACGCATCAGTTACTAAGTCAGCAACAACTTTATGCTCACCAAATTTGTTTTCTTTTAAGAAAGCAACAACTGATTGGATTACAGCATCTGTAGCATCATTAACTGCAACAGTTTTTTTGTATTCAGCTTTTAACTCAGCAGTTGTCATAGTTTTCATTTTAAGTTTTTTAGCAGAAACATAAGTCTTTTTAGGGTCTTTAACCATAAGGTAACCCATCATTTCTAAGTGAAGTGCAGAACAAAACTCTGTACAATAGTAAGGGAAAACACCCTCAATATCAGCAATAAATTTCATTTCAGTAGTCTCACCTGGCTCCAATGAAGAGTGAACATCAAATCCATCAACAGTAAAACCGTGAGTTTCATCTTGAGCACGCTCTAAGTTAGTCATATAGATTTTAACTTCATCACCTTTGTTAACTGTAATTCTCTCAGGGTTAATGTGAGATCTAACAAATGTAGCGTAAATAGTAACAAATTTACCTTTAGGGTCTATTTTACCTTTCGCATTGCGTCTTTCAATTCTTTCTTGACCAGCTAAAGTTTTACCAACATGAATCTTACCTGTTTTTGAGTTAGTACCCATTGGATATCTTACGTGCGGATTCAATTTTGAAGCTCTAATTGCAACAGCTTGGTGAGGCTCACCTAAAGGTAGAGGCATATCAACAAGTAAATCCATTGTTTTACCACTAATATCAATTAATTGATGATTTTGCGGGTGAAGAGGACCAACATTTTGGAACCTATCAATCGCAAGTTTGTTAAGAGAAATAATATACTTACCTTGAGGGTCAGCAGACTTTCCTTCCATTCCAGCTAAGTGTCCAACATTATAATGAACATTTTCTTTGTCAAGAACTTTTAGAGTTAAATAGTTCCATTTAACAATTTGTGAATCAACATAAAGAGAAGTATAAATCTCACCTTTTACATTTGAATATTGATTATGTAATGGCCCAAGTCCTAGTTCTATTTGACCATGTAGAGATGATTTCATATCTAAGATAGGAATACCATATGGGTCTCTACCAACATATTTTTTGTTTTTGATAAGTTTTTTAATCTTACTCCATTTAAAAACAGAAGCGTGAGTGTCTAACTTACCACAAACTGTGATATATTCACCATCAGGAGAAACATCAACACCATGAGGTGACTTTGGTTCTGGAATTAAAAATAAAGCATTGTTAGCAACAGCTACACTCATAGGAATTATTTTATGTCCATTAACAATTTTTACATTTTTCTTATTTTTAGCTATCTTAGCTAATTTTTTCCAGTTGTAAACATGTAAAAAGTCAGTATCATTTCTTGACATACCAGCTTCATTTGGTGGCATACCAACTTCGATTCCACCTGTATACATTTCAGTGTTAAAAGAGTTTGTGAAACCCCAACCATCACTCACACCTTTACCTGCATCACTTAAATCTTGCATATATGGAGGCATCTCAATAGTAAATGAGTCTTTAGGAATAATTCTACCCTTCTTATAGTTGAATTTCCACATTGTCACACCACCACGGTATGTTTCTTTATACTCTTCAATTGGATGATAGAAGTTATCAAAGGGAGCAGCATATTGTGCCGCCTCAATAATATAGTCACTATTTTGAGTAAAAAAAGCACCACCGTGAGCTGATTTGAAAACTGGGTTAACAGTTATTTGTTTAGTTTCAAAGTCATGTAAATCAATAATCGCGATACGAGGGTTTGCTTTATCATTAATAGCTAACCATCTACCATCATATTTACCATCTTTTTCACTAAGTGCAGGGTGATGTGTGTCTCCCCAATTTATTTCACGACCACGAATATTACCTTGTCTTAAAATTTTAAGACTGTCAACATCATAACCATACCCTTGCCAAGGCTCAGGTGTAAATACAGCAATATATTTCAAAATTCTCATAGATGGAACACCATAAACAATTACTTGTCCAGATTGACCACCAGAACTAAATACGATAAACTCATCCCGTCCACCAGTAGGGTTGTAAGTTTTCGCAGCACGAATAACATCGTTTTCCGTTAGGCCTCTTGCCTTCATAACTTTTTGTAGTTCACCACCAGCAGCAGATGCAACTGTTGCAGCTAAAGCTGTTCCTACAAGAAATGAAGTAAGCTTATTAAAAGTTTTGCTCATAATTCTTCTCCTTAAAATTCTTTTCAGTATAGAAATATACTCAAATGATATGTAATATTATTACATTTAAGAAGCTGATAATTTGACTAAGGTCAAAATAAAAGATTAATTTTGTTTTTTAAGTTTATAATGAGAAATTAAGTTGTCTAAATTAATCTTTAAATTTTCTAGCTTTTGAGTAGAGGTCGTTAATTCTTCTAAAGACTGGATAATTATATCTTCTTTCTTTGTAAGTTCTTTATCTATTGAGTCACTATTGTCCATTGCATAGAGTAAGGTAAGTATATCTTCAATATTATTTTCTACAAGTTCTAACGATTCATAAGAATTTTTAATAGAGTCACTTGAATATTTAAGTGAACTATTTACTTTATCTACTAAAAAATTAAAGTTATCAGATGCCTCAGTTAATTCTTGAGAACTATTTTTAATTTTAATAGGTTTAAGCTCTTTGATACTTGAATTATTAATAATATTACTAGAAGTTTTTCTAAACTGTTGAATAAACTCCATAGTACTTTGAAGTTGAGTAAAAAGATATAAAAGTAAAAACACTAAAAAAGCAAAAAGTGTATATTGCAAGTTTTTATAATTATTTAGAGTTTTATCAAAATATAAATTATGTATATTTATTAATTCATTGAATTTTATTACTAAATTTATATTTATTCTATATATTTCATTTACACACTTTTCAAGTAATATATTAGAATATGGTGTAATTATTTTAGAATTATTTCTAAAATGTTGCACTTCAAGGTAAAATTTATTCCATAAAAGAACAATCTCTTCACTTTTATTTTTGATTGATAAAGAGTCAATCTCTTCTAATACTTTATTTTTGTTATCAAGGTTATTTAAGAATTTATTAATAGAGTCATCCAATTGTTTTGTTGATATTTGATTGTTTTTCTTTTTATTTTTGTAAATATAAAAAATATTTTTTGATATTTCTTGAGTAAAGGCTTTTTGATTGTTTATAACATCTAGAAGATTATTATTTACTTTATTTTCGTGATAGATATAATTTGATATAAATGCTAAAGCGATTGAAGATAAAAATATAAAAACTCCTACTATTTTAATTTTAGTCATTTCCTATCTCCTTAAGTTCATCTTTATTTAGTATTATTACTTTGCCTTGTATTATATCGATAATATTATTTCTCTTTAGTCTATTTAAAACACGAGATAGTGTTGCAGGTTGAATATGTAATATTAGTGATATATCATGTCGTTTTAGCTTATTGAACATTTCTAAGTCAGATTCAAGCATTTGTGCAACTTTTTGAACAGCGTCAAAAATAAATTCACGATTAACAAGGGAGTCTAGTTTTTGAGACTTGAGAGCAATTTCTTGGAGTAATTCTAAACATAAAAGATTTTTGTGCAAAAAAAGATTTCTAAATTGTGCATAATTAATACTAAGAATTATAGAATCTTCTGCAAGTGAAATATTTGAATAAGAAGTGATTGTATTGTTATTTATGTCGGTGATATCAGAAAGAAGAGAATTCTTATATATATAATATAAAAAAATTTCATTTGAGTGTTTGTCGATTTTGTATGCTTTTGCTAATCCATTCACTAAAAATACTAAAGAAGAACTTTGTTCTTTTTCATAATGAAGTATATAGTTTTCATTTAGTGATTGAATGCTAGAGATTGAACATAGTAATATAATCTCTTTTTCCTTGAGAGTTTTAAAAAAATCCAAAGAGTTTAGAGTATTTTTTAGTGACACAATAATCCTAGTTTTTACTTTTTACACAATCTTTTTGAGAAATATCGAATTTAAATAATTGTGCAGATGTTTTTGCACTTATGTAAATATAAGAAGTGTTTATACCAACTACTAAGAATTTACTTGATGATTGACATACACCTAAAATTATGGCTTTTTTCATTCTGGAGTGATCTTCTTTTTTTATGACTTCATCACTTTTTGATCCAGTTTTAATTTTAAATGTATAAACAAGTGTTAGATTATTTGCTTTTACAGAGATTAGTGTTGTATATTTATCGACAATTTGAGGAAGCGTAGATGAAATTTCCTCGGCAACTAAGTTAGTTATTTTTTTGTTTTGTGATTTCATCTCTTTATCTGGGAAAGTACCTGTTCTGGTTGGTATATCAGATGCAAAAGATAGCATAAAGATTGAGATTAGGATTAGAAGTATTTTTTTCATTTTTAATAGACTCTTTTTTATATGTATTATACACAAGTAAAGTTGATAAGTATTTAAAGTGGCAATACTTTTATTTAGGAGTGAGACCAAAAAGGCCTCGAAAAGATTTAGTCTTGTTGTTGACGCATATAAGATGGAATATCTAAGAAGTTATCATCAAAGTCTCCACCAACAACTATTTTTGGACGAAGAATAGCTCTTGGCGCTGGTGTTTCTCCAACAAAGTCAGGGTCATTTGTGCCATTTTGTAAATCTTTCTCAAACCCAGTTGCAACTATGGTTATTTTTACATAGTTTGGTGATATCGTTTCATCAGTTGAAGTACCAAATAAAACTTCTGCATCTTCATGTGCGCTTTCATGCACAACATTCATAGCATCTGAAACTTCCATAAGTGGAAACTCAGGGTGCATTTTAAAGTGAACTAAAACACCCATCGCACCATTTATAGTCATATTATCTAAAAGAGGAGATTCTATTGCTGCTTTTATAGCTTCATAAGCAGCATTTTCACCTTCAAATTCACCAACACCCATCAGAGCCATGCCTTTATGACTCATTACAGTTTGCAAGTCGGCAAAGTCAAGATTAATATCATTTTCTCCACTTGAAAGAATAACACCAGAAGTTCCACTAACAGCTTGTGCTAAAACACCATCTACTATTTTAAAACTATCTTTTAAGCCAAGTCTTCTATCTATAATAGAAAGTAGTTTGTCATTTGGAATAACAACTATAGAATCACTTTCTTTTTTCAATTCTTCTAGTCCAGCTTCAGCAAGTTTGAGGCGTTTTTTGCCTTCAAAACCAAAAGGTTTAGTAACTATAGAAATAGTTAAAGCGCCAACTTCTTTTGCTATCTGGGCAACAACAGGAGCCGCACCAGTTCCAGTACCTCCACCAAGACCAGCAGATATAAAAACTATGTCAGCACCTTCAAGAGCGCTTCTTATTTCATCATAATTCTCTAATGCAGAATCTTTTCCAACACTAGGCTTCATACCTGCACCTAGACCCTTGGTGAGTTTAGTCCCTATCTGAATCTTTGAAGCACTTTCTGCTTCTCGTAATACCTGTGCATCTGTATTTATCATAATCATTTCGATGCCAGTAACACCTTCTTTCACCATATGACCAATCATATTACCACCACCGCCACCAACACCGACAGCTATGATTCTCGCACCGCTTAAGTTTTTTGTTTCTTCTATATTAAATGCTTCCATTATCTCACTCCTTTAAAATAACTGGGTTGCCCAGTTCCAAAACTTGACTAAAGTTCCAGCTTCATCACTCTTTTTCTCTTTTTTAGATGGTAGAATAACCATTTTATCTATCTTCTCATCTTCTGAAGGAGCAACAGGAATCTCTGGCTCTTCTTTGAAGTTAATATTACTTTGTGCTACTGGTGTCTCATTGGAGTGTCGAACACGCTTATTTACATCTATTTCATAAGGAGTAAATGAGGTTGAACTATACATAATCAGACCAACAGCACTTGAGTATTCTGCACTTCTCAAGCTATCAAAAAGCCCACTCATTTCTATGGGACGAGCAAGACGAACAGGTACTGAGCCAAAAGTAGCTATGGCTAAATCTCTTATTCCTTCCATTTTTGAAAATCCACCAGTTAGTACAATACCAGCACCAAGTTGATCTTTAAGACCACTATTTTCAATAAACTGAGCTAAAATCATAAGAGTTTCTTCAACTCTTGCATAAACCACATTATGAACAACTTCAAGGGAAACTTCATGTGTAGTTGTCTCATCACCAATAATAGGAAGCTCTATAAGTTCATTACTTGGAGTCAGTAGAGAACCATAACTCAACTTGACGCTATCAGCAATATTTAGTGGAGTATGAAGAGCCATTGATAAATCGCTTGTTACATGATTGGAACCAACTCCTAAAAAGTCATTGTATCTTATAGAGTTGCCAGAGTGAATAATAATATTACTTGTATTTCCACCCATATCTATAACAGCAACACCTAACTCTTTTTCATCTGTATTTAGAGTTGCGATAGAAGAAGCATAACCATTTAAAACAATATTTTCTACTTCAACTCCAGCACCTCGAACAGCTTTTTTAAAGTTACTTAAGTTTGACTTTTGAGTAGTGATGATGTGCGTTTCAACTTCAAGTCTAGATGCATTCATACCTAAAGGGTCTTCAATATAGTCTTGGTCATCAACTTTAAAGTTAAAAGGAAGAGCATGAAGCACATCATACTCATTTGGAATATTTGCATTATACAAAGATGTTTGCATAACTCTTTCTATCTCTTTGAAACTAATCTCTTTATTTTGAATATTTACTATTCCGTTAGAGTTTAAGCTTTTCGTATATGCTCCAGAGATTGAAACTATAGCAGTTTTAACATCGCTTCCAGAAACTCTTTTAGCATCTGACAGGGCAACTTTTATAGATTTGGAGGCTAACTCAATATTTGTTATACTTCCTTTTTTTAAGCCTTGTGCCTTGGAAGTTCCAGCACCTGTAATAGCTATTGAACCATCATCAGAAACTTCGGCGATGATTGCACATATCTTTGTAGAGCCTATATCAATGGCTAAAACAGTTTTACTCAACTTAGAGTCCTTCTAAAAATATCTCTGTTTTGTACTTGTTTTGTAGGTTTTTAACTATACCTTCATTAAACAAAGCACTTTTTAATCTAACAATAGAATTGTTTGGATTAGTGTTAGTATTGCTAAGCAGTTTTTGTTCCAAAATGTTATACAAAACTACATTTCCATTTTTTAAAATTATAAAACCTTTTTTTTCTTTTGATGAGAACAAAGAGATAAGAAATTCATTTGCTTGTTTTGTTTCTAATTTTGTTAATTTTATGGCATCAGAGTTCGTGATAAAGTCAGTTGTAGTCCCTTTAAATGTTGCTAGAGAGTTTTTCGCAAGTTCAAGTAATTTGATTGTTTTTTGCTCTTTTACATACATTGGCAAAATATCTTTTTTGGCTTCTTGAAAAGACTTCATTTTTGAAGGGTTTGTCTTGATTAGTTTGAATGTAAAGTACTCATCATTAACTATAACAGGTTTTAAGTATGGAGATTTTTGAGAAAGTTTAGAAATCTTTTCAAAAGCTTTTATTCCAAATAAATTATTAGATGCTGATATAGTAATACTTAAAACTTCTACATCTTTTTTAAGTTCATCTTTTTTGTATGCTACATATGCCCTTAGTGCAGCCTCTTTTGTTGCTTTGTCATTTAACTCTATAATAACTGAAGCTCTAGCTCCTTCTAATGGTAATAGTTTTGAATCGACATCCTTAAAGTGGGTTTTATTTGCATTGTAGTGTTCAAGTATTTTACTCTCTTCATATTCGTTTGATACCCGTTCTTGTTTTATATATTCAACTTCATATTCAACTTCACTCATGAAATTTTGTTGTTGAATTTCCCAGTAAGGTTTTAGAGCCGCATCTGAAGTATCAATATTTATTTGTTTATCATTTATAACTTTATAGTCGATTTTATCTGCAATACTAACGATAGTATCTATGATTTTTTCTTCATTTTTGCTAATTTTAACAGGAAGTAATTTGAATGTTTTACCGATAAGTAACTCTTTTTTTACATCTTCTTCGTACTCTTTTAGATTTCTATTGTTTCTTAAAAGGACCTCTTTGTAAATCTCTTTATTAAAAACTCCATCTTTAAAGAAATAACTTTGAGTTCTTATTTCATCTAAAATTTCTTTATCACTAATCTCTAAGTCATAAGAAAGCGCAAGGTTTATAATAAGTGCTTGATCGATTAGTTGTTTTAATGCTTGTTTTTGTAAGCCAAAACTTTTTGCTTTTTCTTCATCAAAATTACCTTGAAACATTTTGTTGTATTGAGAATATAAATCAGAATATGTTTTTTGTAATTCACCCATTGTTATGTTAACACTACCAACTTTTGCTACTGAACCTGCTTTATCTCCATAGCTGTACTGTCCCCAACCCACAAAACCTGCTCCAACAAAAGCTATTGTAGAAATCCAGATAGTTATAATGAGATATTTTTTATGTCTTTGCATCCATTGAATCATTTAATATTACCTTATATGCGTTATTTTTGTAATTTTAGGTAAATTCGTATTAAAACTTGATAAAATTCCGTTATGAAAAATGAAGAACTTAAAAATAGGGACTTAAGTGTCCTTTGGCATCCATGTACGCAGATGAAAGATCATGAAACATTACCTTTAATTCCTATAAAAAAAGCTCACGGTGTTTGGCTTGAAGATTATGAAGGAAATAAGTTAATTGATGCAGTTAGTAGTTGGTGGGTAAATATATTTGGACACACAAATAAATATATAAATGAAAGAATAAAAAAACAGTTAGACACTTTAGAACATGTAATTTTAGCAGGATTCACGCATGAGGGTGTAGTAGAATTATCAGAGCGTTTAGTAAAACTAACACCAAAGGGGTTAGAAAAATGTTTTTATTCTGATAACGGCTCAAGTGCAGTAGAAGTTGCTCTAAAAATGAGTTACCATGCACATCTTAACGATGGTATTAGTGGAAAAAATGTTTTTGTTTCGCTAACAAACTCTTATCATGGTGAAACTATTGGTGCTCTTAGTGTAGGTGATGTAGAGTTGTACAAACAAACTTATGAGCCACTCCTTTTAAAAACTTTACAAACTCCAGTTCCATCTAATATGAGTATAGAAGCTGCAAAAATGGCTGCTGATAAATTTGAAAAGTTATGTAAAGAAAAATCAGATGAAATAAGTGCAATTATATTGGAACCTTTAGTACAAGGGGCAGGTTATATGCACATGTATCATGCTGAGTTTTTAGTTTTAGTTCGTCAAATCTGTGATAAATATAATGTTCATTTGATAGCAGATGAAGTAATGGTTGGCTTTGGTAGAACAGGAGAGTTATTCGCCTGTGAAAAAGCGAATATAACTCCTGACTTTTTGGTTCTATCAAAAGGTTTAACTGGAGGTTATTTACCTCTTTCTGTTGTGCTAACAACAGATGAAATATATGCAAAATTTTATTGTGACTACAATGAACATAAAGCATTTCTACACTCACACTCTTATACGGGAAATGCTCTTGCTTGTGCTGCTGCCAATGCTACCCTTGATATATTTGAAAATGATAATGTTATACAAAACAATAAAAAAATTTCCAAATATATGGGTGATAAACTAGAAAAATTTTTAGAGCTAGAAAATGTTGCTTCCATAAGACAAACAGGCATGATTTGTGTCGTTGAGTTAAAAGGTTATGAAGCATCAGAGCGTATAGGCTTAAAAGTGTATCAATACGCTTTAAATAATGAGGTTTTATTAAGACCGCTTGGTCATGTTATATATTTTATGCCTCCCTATGTTATAACTAACAAAGAGATTGATAAAATGATGAATGTGGCGTTTGAGGCTATTGAAGCGCTATAAAGAAGACTTTACAATTTGTAAAATATCATCAGATAGCACAACACCTTGGCTATCATAAATGGTGTAATTTATGTTTTTAAAAATTATCATTGTTGGCAATTGATAAACATCATAAGCTTCTGCAATTTCTGGATAGTCATCTGTATTTACTGCAATAATTGAAATATTTAAATCTTCTTCATCAACTTGCTCTAGTTCAGTATCTAGTGCCATACATGCATCACAAAAATCAGAACCAAACTTTAAAATAACTATGTTGTTCTTTTTAAACTCAGCATCTAATGTATCTTGAAAGTTATTGTCATCTACTTCAAATATTGCCATTTATATCTTCCTTTTTAATCAAAATTATAATCACTTCTTGAACTATCTAGTAGTAAAAGTCTGCAACTTTTTTCTAAAATTGCTAACTGTTTTGCCATCTCATGTAAATCTCTGTTAAAAGAGTAAACTCCATAACCACGAATAACCATAATATTTGTTTTTTTAGTTTGAAAATAATACGCGATTTCACTTTGTGCTCTCTCATACCAATCTTCAAATTGTTTAGGGTTTACTATTTCAATAGAACCAAGTTCTTTAAATCCAAAGTAATCTTTTGGAGTTATGATATTGTGTTCAAGTGAGTAGGCTGTTGTAAAAGGTGGCATCGAAAAAGAAACAAACTTAGCATCTGAGATTTGAGAGTAGATGCTAAAGTGAATACTTGAGTCAATACTTGCTTGATTCCATCTATAATCTTTTTTGAAATACAGTTCTATTAAAGAGTTGTCATCTAAAGCGTCAAAAATAGCTTCTTTTGTGTTAATAATAAAACGATTTGATTCTGTTTTAGCGGATAATGAACCATGATAGATGCCAAAAAAATCTTTTCTAAACATAGATAATGCCAATGTAGATAAATTACCTTTTAAATGCTCTCTGTTCATCTTAAATCCTTTTTATTTAAACCAACTTTTCATCTTCTCGATAGCAGAGTCTAAAACACCTTCATGTGGTTTAGACTCTATACCAAAAGAGTCTTGAAGTTTTGTCAAAAGTTCTTTTTGTTCATCATTTAATTTTTTAGGATAAATTATGTTTACTTGAGCGATTAAATTTCCTTTACCATGTCCGTGTACATCTTCTATACCTTCACCTCTAAATGTAAAGTGCTGTTTATCTTTTGTACCAATATCAAGTTTTAACTCTAACTCTCCTCTTAAAGATGGAATAGTTAAAGTTTCTCCAGAAACTGCTTGAGTGAAAAATACTGGTATTGCTATATAAACATCATTTCCTTCTCTTTGGAAATGTTTGTCAGGTTTTACGCCAAAGGTAACATATAAGTCTCCTCTTGATTCACGCTTCCCAATATTTCCTTTGCCAGATACTCTTAGGCGATTACCTTCATCTATACCTTGTGGAACCTTAATAGTAACAGACTCTCTTGTTTCTTCATAGCCATTTCCATGACAATTTTTACAAGAATCTGAAGGAGCACTTCCAACACCATTACAAACAGGACAAGTTTGAGAAAAAGTCATAAAACCTTGTTTTATAAAAACTTGACCTTGACCTTTACACTGTTTACAAGTTGAAAGTTTTGCATTTTTAGCACCTGTACCTTTACATGGTTTACAAGCTTTCTTATATGTAAATTCTACTTTTTTTTCACAACCAAAAATTGCTTCATTAAAAGTTAGATACATTTCTACATCTAAATCAAGGTTATATTTTTCCATATCTTGTGGGTTTTGACGGCGACTTCGTCCTCCACCTCCACCAAAGCCATTGAACATTTCTTCAAACATAGAACCTAGGTCATCAAAACCACTAGAGGAGCGACGACTGCTGCCACCCATACCCTGAAGACCTTCTTTACCATAACGGTCATATACACTTTTTTGTTGTTCATCACTTAGGCATTGATATGCTTCATTGCATAGTTTGAATTTTTGCTCAGCTTCTGCATCCCCTTGATTTTTATCGGGGTGATACATCTTAGCCATCTTTCTATAAGCTTTTTTAATGGTTGCTTTATCAGCACTTTGTGTTACTTCTAATATTTCATAATAGCTTAGTTCTTGCATACTATATTAATATCCTACAAATAAATTTTCGCAATTATATCGTTTTAAATTTAAAGGAACCTCGAATTCATTAGAGTCTAAAAGTGAAAGCTACTTGTTCTTTTTTAATTTAATATGAGTATAATTCTTTTTATGAAGAGAAGTTTAGTATTATTGGCCATTGTTATATTTTTTGTGGGATGTGCAAAAGAAGAAAAGTCAATATTTTCAATTGCTAGTTTTGATGAACTGCCTAGATGGCAATATGAAAATCACCAAATAGCACTTAACTCATTTATAAATAGTTGTAGAAGTACAAAAACTCAAAAAATTTACTTGCATCTATGCCAAAAAGCAACTTTAAGTAAAAATCCAAAAACTTTTTTTGAAACCGAATTTGATGTTTATAGGATTCAAAATCTAGATGCCAACAAAAAAGGACTTTTAACAGGTTATTATGAACCTACTATCAGAGGTTCATATATAAAAAGAGAACCATATATTTATCCAGTGTATAATGAACCAAATGATTTAATAAGTGTTGATTTAACTAGTGTCTATCCCGATTTAAAAAATTATAGACTTAGAGGAAGAGTAGAAGGTAAAAAGTTAGTTCCTTATCACACAAGAGAGCAAATTGCTAAATCAGGTCTAGATGCTGACATTATTTGTTACACAGACTCAAAAATCGATCTTTTCTTTTTAGAAGTTCAAGGTTCAGGCATGGTTAGTTTTGAAGATAGAAAAAAAATATTTGTTGGTTTTTCAAATCAAAATGGGCATAAATATAGTTCTATTGGTAAATATTTAGTAAAAGAAGGTGAAATATCATCCCAGACAATATCTCTTCAAAGTATCAAGCAATGGTTTATAGATAATCCAAGTAGAATTGATGAAGTTTTAAATTATAATAAGTCAGTAGTTTTTTTCAAACAAAAGCAACATGGAGCATCTGGCTCACTTGGTTTAGTCCTTACTCCTCAGCGTTCTGTTGCTGTTGATAGACGTATCATACAGTTAGGAAGCATACTCTTTTTAGATGCTATAATAGATGGTAAAAAAGTAGATAAAATTGTAATGGCTGAAGATACTGGTGGAGCTATAAAAGGCGAAGTTAGAGCTGACATGTTTTTTGGCTCGTCAAGTGAAGCTAGCAAAATAGCAGGTGAATTGAAATCAGAACTAAGATTATGGATATTACTACCAAAGGAAAATAAGTGAGAGGCTCATTAGATAAATTCAACCGCTTGGTAGATGCACTACAAGAACTTCCAACAATAGGAAAAAAGTCTGCAACAAGACTAGCATATCATATGGCAATTAATGATACTTTTGTTGGTATGAAAATATCTCAAGCAATAGAAGACGCTCTTGGGAGTTTGAGAAAATGCAGAGTATGCGGTGGAATGAGTGAAGATGAACTTTGTTCTATTTGTAGTGATGAAAGACGAGATAATACCTTATTGTGTATTATAGAAAATGCTAAAGATGTACTTTTATTGGAAGAAAATGGACTTTTTGATGGTAAATATTTTGTGCTTGATTCTTTAGAAGAGTTAACTGTTTCACATCTTGTTAAAATGGTGGAAAATGGAATTAGTGAAGTTTTATTTGCTCTTACCCCATCTATTTCAAATGATGCAGTTATTTTATATATAGAAGAAAAACTTAGTTCTTTTAATATAAATTTTTCAAGAATTGCACAAGGTGTTCCAACTGGAGTAAGTTTGGAAAATGTGGATATATTATCCCTAACTAGAGCATTAAAAGATAGAGTAAAGGTTTAAGATGCAATATATATTTATAGTTTTGATTTTTTTTACTAGTATCTATGCTTTAGAAAATATAGAAACTACAAAGATAAAAGATAGTGAAGCTATAGATAGTATGAATACATGGATAGATGGCGGCTTTGGACTAAAGCCATATAAAGTCAACTATCTTTTGCCTTATGGTTATAGAACAAATGGTATTTATGATAATTACTCTCCTACTGGTGATTATAGAAATATTGAAGCAGAATTGCAAGTTAGTTTGCAGTTAGGTGTTGGAAGTGGACTTTTTGGATTAAATGAAAAATATTATCTCTCTTATACTCACAAAGCTTTTTGGCAAATTTATGTGGATTCTTCTCCATTTAGAGAAACAACTTACAATCCTGAAGCTTTTGTTGTTTTTCCGATTGAAGATAAAGATTCATTTTTAAATATGAAATCCATAAAGGTAGCATATGCTCATCGCTCTAACGGACAAGGAAGTAATGCAGGTACTTCCACTATTGTCTCAACTCAAAGATATAACACAAATAATCAATCTAGAAGCATGAACTATATTTACTCTGAATTTTCATTTCAGTATGATACTTTAGTTACAGAATTTAGTTTTTGGATACCTTTTTATGAAACTATACATGGCACAGACAATCCTGATATAATGGAATATCTAGGGTACACTTCATTGAAATTCAACTATTTTTTAAATAAACATATGTTTACTTTAATGGGAAGAGGGAATATTGAGACAAAACAAGGTGCAGCGGAAGTCACATATTCATATCCACTTATAAAAGATACTTACTTTTATGCAAAAATTTTTACAGGATATGGTGAAAGCTTGATTGATTATAACAATTATGTAACAAAATTTTCTATTGGATTTAGTTTTTCAAGATAGTTTAATTACTATTTTTAGAGTTTTTATTTTCATTTCTTCGTTTTCGTTTACTTTGAAGTCTATCACGAAATTTAGTTAATCTATCTATCTCAGCAGTATTTATTTTAACATTGACATTTCCAATACTATCACCACTTTTTATGTCTAGCATATCTGACTTCCTCATTGCTAAAATTTGAGAAGGAAAGACACTTCTATGACCAGTCATAAAAAAGCTTATAACAACAGAGATAGCAGCATAGTGAGCTACTTCAATACCAAATAACTCCATAGCCATAATAGTCGCAGCAATTGGTGAATTTGTTGTTCCTGCAAGAACGCTTACAAAACCAATAGCGGCAAAAAATGCTATATTGCCACCCATAATAGTACCAAATAAATTACCACTTGTTGCTCCAATGTAAAATATTGGAGTAACAATTCCACCACTTCCTCCAGAACCTAAGGTTACAGCAGTAAATATTGTTTTTAAAATAAAAGCATACCAAGGTATATCTGCATTATGTAATGAGTTTGGCCCAAGTGCTTTATCAATAGTTTCAATTCCTAAACCAAAATATTCATCTCCAAACACAAGTGATAATCCGACAAGAAAAAGACCACCAATAAATGCTTTAATATATACATTTAAAGCTACTTTACTAATAAATCTCTCGGTACGCTTTAAAAAAGTTATAGTTAAATCAGAGATTAGACCAAAAAATAATCCAGCAACAATTACTTGAAGAATAAGAGGTAAATTTAGAGTGACTATTTGATGAAAATTTATATCAAAATATGTATAATCTATTCCTAAATATTGGGCAGTAGAAAAAGCGGCAAAACCTGCAATAAAAGAAGGAAGAAGAACATCATAACGAATTAGTCCTACTATTAAAACTTCAACACCAAAGATTGCACCTGCGATTGGTGTTCCAAACACTGAAGCAAATCCAGCTCCAATCCCACAAATAACAAGCTTTTTTCTATCTTCTTTTGAAAAACGAAATAAGTCTGACACAAAAGATGCCATGCCTGCACCAATCTGCGCCCCTGGACCTTCCTTACCAACTGAACCACCAGTAAATATAGTTATTACAGTTGCAAGTAATTTTATAGGAATAACCGCAATTTCGATTTTACCACTTTTTTTATGTACGGCTTCTATAACCTTTTCTGTGCCATGACCCTTTGCATCAGGAGCAAATGTTTTTACTAACCAAACAGTTGCAACTAAACCAAAAGGAAGAAGGTAGTAGTGAGGAAATGGAACTAGATGTTGATTTTGTTCAGAATATTGTAAAATATTTAAAAATAGTGTAACAGTTGCTCCAATAATTATACCTACAAAAGAGGAAAGGAGTAGCCATTTAGCGACACTTAAAAAGATAGTTGTTTGTTCAATAGTATGTTTTTTCATCTCTGTCGTATTGTACTCTTATTTAGCACTATTTACTACAGATTAAAGCTCTTTTGCATGAAATATTTGATTTTATCAATTTTTAGTTCGTTATTTACAAAAAGTTCGTTTGCTAAAATACCTTGACCTAAAAGCATATCTGCTCCATCTTTATATGTTATATTTTTGTTATGTGCCTGTTTTAAAAATGGTGTTAGCTTTCCATAGATAGCATCTGCAACAAAAGAAGTATTATTTAAAATATCATTAATCATATCTTTTGGGGCAGGTAATTCATCATCTTTTAATCCAGCACTTGTTGAGTTTAAAACTAAATCATATTTTTGTAATTTGAAGTTATCCCAAGTATAACATTCATCAACTATATCCATAAAAAACTTTAATCTTGAAGCACTTCTGTTTAACACAGTAACTTTTATATTGTCTTGAACAAGCCTAGATGCTAAAGCTTTTGCTGTTCCTCCAGCACCAATAACGAGAACATTTTTTATCTCTTTAAATTCTTTTATAGCGAACATAAAACCATCAGCATCTGTGTTGTAACCAACAAGTTTGCCATTCTCATTTATAATGGTGTTAACAACGCCAACTTTCTTTGCAAAACCTCTAACTTCATCACAAGCTTTATATGCAGCCTCTTTATGTGGAACTGTCACATTGGCACCAGAGAGTTTTAGTTTGAAAAAGGTTTCTCTTAATTTTGTTCCATCAAGTAGGTGCACTCTAGTATAACATGCATTGTAGTTTAAGCCTTTAAAGACACTATTGTGCATAAGTGGAGAACGAGAGTGTGATACGGGATTACCAAAGATAGCAAATAGTTTTTTCATATTGTTTTCTTTAATTTTTGTCTAAGTCTTCTAATGAATGAATGAGCGCACCAAGCTTATTTTTAACTTCTAAATACTCTAATTCATTTTGACTATCTGCAACAATACCAGCTCCAGCTTGAAGAATGACCTTGTCTTTTTTTACCATTGCTGTTCGTATAGTTATTGCACTGTCCATGTTCCCATCAAAACCAAAATATCCGATGCTTCCACTGTAAAAACCTCTTTTAAGACCTTCATATTTAGCTATTAATTCCATTGCTCTGATTTTTGGTGCTCCAGTCATTGTTCCAGCTGTAAAAGTTGCCATAAACAAATCAAACATATCTTTGCCATCATCAAGCTCAGCTGTTACATCTGAAACTATATGCATAACATGAGAAAATCGTTCAATATGCATCATGTCTTGAACTTTCACACTTCCTGTTTTAGCAACACGACTAACATCATTTCTACCTAAATCAATAAGCATAAGATGCTCTGCTAGCTCTTTTGGATCTGCTAGAAGTTCATCTTCCATCTCTTTGTCTTTAATTTTTGTAGCTCCTCTTTTTCTTGTTCCTGCTATTGGACGAAGAAGAAGCTCTCCATCTGTAAGTCTTATCATAACTTCTGGTGAACTACCTACAATGTTAAAATCATTATATTCAAGTAAAAACATATAAGGAGATGGATTTTTTGTTCTTAAAATTCTATAAAAACTGAAAGGATCAACTTTTATCTTTCTTATAAAACGGTTTGTCATTAAAATTTGAAAAACATCACCACTTTTTATCATCTCTTTTGAATCATCAATCATTTTGAAAAATTTATCTTTTGAGTGTGAAAAACTTCCTTTATCGGTTCCAATATTCTTTTTCATGTGAATATATTGGTAGTTGTCTTTAAGTGAATTTTCTATGAAATCAAATTTATTATGCATCTCTTCTAGTTTACTAACAAGAGTGATTTGATGATTTTTATGTGAATATACTAATATGATTTTTGGAAGCATTAAATCTAAGTCAGGTGTATTTAACTCATCTTTTAAGTTATCCATGGCAGAGTTTAGTTTTGGCTCAAAGACTTTAACCATATCATAACCGATATATCCTATAAAACCGTCAACGAAGCCAATGTTTAATTTTGAAGCCACTTCTTTGTATATGCTTGTATCAATTTTTTTATAATACTCTTTTAAAAAAGTAAATGGATTTTTTATTTTTGTATGTTGTTTCCCAGAAGCATCAGTATAAATAGTTTGATTATTTATGTATTGGAGTCTTTCTCTTGCGCCTATACAGATAAAACTATAGTTCCCATCACTTTGTCCAGCACTTTCAAAAAGATAACTAATCTCATTTTTAAAAATCTTTTTTAATTTAGAGTAAACAGCGATAGGTGCTAGTTGGTCGAGTACAAATTGTTTATAATATATCATTAGATTTTAACTAAAAAAGCGCCTGCTTCTATGTTGCTTCTTAATACTCTTAGTGCTGCACGCGCTTCTTTTTCATTATAAAATGGACCAACTAAAACTTTAGTTAAGTTTTTTACTTTGTGAAACTTATATCTATAACCTTGACTTAAAATAGAATCTAAGAACTTTTTATTTGGTTCGTATTTTGAAAAAGAACCAACTTGAACAAAGTATGTTTTTGCACTAGATACTTCTTTTATTGGGGTGTTTACTACTTTTTTATGTGTTGATTTTGTTATTTTTTTTGTTATTTTTTTAACGGGTTTTTTTACTGTTTCTTTTATATCTTCAAGAGATTCTTTTTTTAATCTTTGTGCTATTTCATCTAAAGAATCATTACTTTTAGAGTTTTCTTCAACAACTACAACTTCTTCAAATAGAGGTTCACTCTTTTGTGTAGGAGTAATATGACTTTGTTGAGTAGGAAGAGGAATCGGTTGTGGAAGATTTTCTTTAGCATCAGGAGTCAAGGTACTCATTAGCATAACTACTATAATTAAAATTACACCAAGTGTAGCTACTGCTAAAACAATTTTTTTGTTACCACCACTAGAACCACCTCTATTTAAAATTATATCATTCAGTTCATTTTTTTCATTCATAATTTCTCTCTCAAAATTTTTTATCTACTTTATCATATCAAAAAACATATTTACATACGCTTTACATGTGTTTAGACCAAGAAGCTCCTCGCTCTTTAGCGTAAACATCGTAAGGTAAGGTTAAAATATTGTACTCATTAGGTATATCAGCACTTGGAAACATTCTCCATTGCTTAGGTTGTTTAGCAGACAGTTTCATACTTATCATTTTACCAAGTTGTATTGCTTCTTGTAAGGTTGTATGACCTTTATGAATATATACATGAAGGTGACCATCTGTTTTTGTTGTATAAGCAGTAAAGTTTATATAGCCTTCTTCTCGAAGGAGGAGTTGAGCCTTGTGATAAAATCTTTCAGGGTCTCTACCATTATAATCTATAACTATATTTTCAACTTTTACATGTTTGTTTACAATAGAATGAGCGATAGTTATATCACCTTTTAGGTGTTGATTTATTAAAGATTGAGTCAAAGGTGCATTAACCTTTTCAAACTTATTATAAAAAGTACGACCCTTAAAGGTGAGTTTTTCTACTACTTTTTCTCTTTTTATCCAGTAGTGGTCACTCACCATTTTTATAAGTTTTGTATCCATAGCTGTCATGTTTTACCTTAGTAAGTCGGTTGATTATAAATTATAAAGTTTTGAGCTAACTCTTTTAATTCAGCTTTAATATTTGCTTGAAGCTCAGTGTTATCAATATCATCAAGAACATCAGCCATTTTGTTTGCGATTAGTTCAAACTCGGCTTCTTTCATACCACGAGAAGTTAAAGCAGCTGAACCAACTCTTATACCAGAAGTTACAAATGGACTTCTTGTTTCACCTGGAACTGTATTTTTATTGATAGTTATACCAGCGTTACCAAGAGCTAAGTCAGCATCTTTTCCTGAAATCTCACTTCCAACAAAAGAAACAAGTATCAAGTGGTTATCAGTTCCGCCTGAAACTACATCATATCCGCGTTTAACCATTACTTCGCCAAGGATTTTAGCATTTATTTTTACTTGCTTAGCGTACTCTTTCCATTCTGGAGATAAGTTGTATTTAAAACCAACAGCTTTAGCAGCGATTACATGAACAAGTGGACCACCTTGAAGAGCAGGGAAGATAGCAGAGTTTATTTTCTTTGCAATATCTTCATCATTTGTCATAATCATACCACCTCTTGGACCAGCAAGAGTTTTGTGAGTTGTAGTTGTAACAACATCCGCATAAGGAAAAGGACTTGGATGTTCACCTGCGCATACAAGACCAGCAATATGTGCGATATCAGCAAATAAAATCGCACCAACAGCATCAGCTATTTCACGAAACTTTTTAAAGTCAATTTCACGAGCATAAGCAGATGCACCACAAACGATGATTTTAGGTTTTACAATTTGGGCAATGTCCATAACTCTTTCATAGTTAATACGACCATCAAGCTCAACTCCATAAGTAAAACTAGAGTAGTTTTTACCTGAAAAAGAAGGTTTTGAACCATGTGTTAAATGACCACCATGACTTAAGTCCATACCAAGAAGTTTATCACCAGCTTTTAAAAGTGCTGCATAAACTGCACCATTTGCTTGGCTTCCTGAGTGTGGTTGAACATTTGCAAAGTTACATCCAAAAAGTTCACAAGCTCTGTCTATTGCTAGTTGCTCAACACCATCAGCATATTCACAACCACCGTAGTAGCGTTTAGCAGGGTAACCCTCAGCATATTTGTTAGTAAAAACTGAACCCATAGCTTCCATAACTGCAGGAAGTGTAAAGTTCTCAGATGCAATCATCTCTAAGTGGTCAGTTTGGCGTTCTAACTCTTTTTCGCATAAATCGTAAATTTCACTATCGTACTCTTTTAAAAAACTCATGATATAAAATTCCTTATTATATTTGATTGGATTATACTCAATATTTAATAATAAATGACTGAATAAAAACTATTTAAGATTAGCTCTAATTATTTTAACTGCCTCAACCATATTTTTTAAACTTGGTTTTACTTCACTCCATTTTCTAGTTTTTAAACCACAATCTGGATTAATCCAAAGTTGTTCTTTTGGTAAAACTTCAAGTAATAGTTTTATCTGATGGACAATTGTATTTATACTTGGTATTCTTGGAGAGTGAATGTCATAAACTCCGGGACCAACTTCTTGCTTATAGCCAACCTCTTTGAATATTTTTAAGAGTTCATTTCCACTTCTTGCAGTTTCTATCGAGATGACATCTGCATCCATATTTTCTATAGTTTGGATGATATCATTAAACTCGCTATAACACATGTGAGTATGGATTTGAGTTTCTTCTTTTGCGCTACTTACAGATATTTTAAAATCTCTGACAGCCCATGCTTCATAAATTTTTATCTTTTTATCTCTTAATGGGTAACCCTCTTTAAATGCTGCCTCATCAACTTGTATGATTTTTATTCCTGCTTTTTGTAAATCATTTATCTCATCACTTAGAGCTACTGCTATTTGTTTTGAAACTTCATCTTTAGGCATGTCATCTCTTACAAATGACCAGTTTAAAATGGTTACCGGACCTGTTAGCATCCCTTTCATTATTTTTTTAGTTTTACTTTGTGCATATGTTATCCAATCAACGGTCATAGCTTTTGGACGACTTATATCTCCATATATAAATGGTGGTTTAACACATCTACTGCCATAGCTCTGTACCCAACCATTTTGAGAAAATCCATATCCTTGTAGCTGTTCTCCAAAGTATTCAACCATATCATTTCTTTCAGGTTCCCCATGGACTAAAACTTCTATGCCACACTCTTCTTGGAAAGCTATACAATCATCTATGTAATCCTTCATTTGTTTTTCATAATTTTCATAAGAAATATCAGCATTTTTAAACGCTCTTCTAGCTTTTCTCACCTCAGGTGTTTGAGGGAATGAACCTATAGTTGTAATAGCTAAATCTTTATATCCCAAAATCTCTTTTTGAAGTTTGATTCTATCTTCATATCTGCCATCTCTTTGAAATTTAGTATAGTAGGTTACTCTCTCTTGTACAGCTTTGTCATGAATAAGGGCAGAAGTTTTTCTACTTTTATTAGCTCTTATATTTGAATCTAATGCGTCTTTGTTTGTTGCATCTAAACTATCTATACCATCAAAAAATAGTTTTGTGACAAGTGAAATTTCATCAAGTTTTTCTACTGCATAACTCAACCAGTTTTTAATTTCTTTATCAAGTTTCTCTTCATACTTTAGTGTAAAAGGGGTATGTAAAAGGCTACAAGACGAACTAATTATAATATTTTTCTTATCTACATTTTGAGCAATACTCTCTAAAAGCTTGTTTGTGCTTTTAGTATCATTTTTCCAAATATTTCTACCATCAACTACACCCGCAATTAGCTTCTTCTTACTATTAGAAATTAATTCAAGAGATTTTAGATTTTCATCCCCATGCAAAAAATCAAGTCCTAATCCCCAAATAGGAGTATTAACTAAAATTTTTGTGGCTTCATTTGAGTGTTCAAAATATGTAGTTACAACTATATTTATATTTTTACTAATATTTGCCAGTCTGTCATAAGTTGGTTTGATAAGACTTAATATTTTCATTTCATTATCTCTTACAAATATTGGTTCATCCATTTGTATAGTAATATACTCATCAAGTTTTGAAATTTCCTTTAAGAGGTCTTCATAAACTGCTAAGATTTTGTTAAACAACTCATAAGTGTCACCGTTGTCAACTCTTTTAGAGAGACCTAAAAATGTTATCGGTCCAATTAGATTTATCTTAGTTTTTATACCTAATTCTTTTGCTTCGTCATACTCATTGATAATCTTTGAAGCATTTAGTTTATAAGTATCTTCAAGTGATAGTTCCGGCACTATATAATGATAGTTAGTATTAAACCACTTTGTCATCTCCATTGCAACACAATCTTTATTCCCTCTAGCCATGGAAAAATACAGTTCTTCATTATTTAGAGTTTTAAATCTTTTTGGAATTGCACCTAAGATAATGGCAGTATCTAGCATATTGTCATAAAGTGAAAAATCATTCGAGCTTATGAAATCTATGCCAGAATCTTTTTGATAGTTCCAGTGTCTTTTTTTAAGTTCACTTGCTACTTTTTGTACTTCAATAAATGAGCAATTTTTAGCCCAAAAATTCTCTAATACTCTTTTTAATTCTCTTTGTTCTCCAATTCTTGGAAATCCTACGATGTAATTTTTTGACATTATTGTATCCTTATATATATTTTTAGTTTTAGTTTGCTTGGTTTTTAGGATATAAAAGGAGGATGCACACCGGTTCTACGGAATGCAAAATAAACGGTATAAAAAGGACATCTTGGTATAAAATGGTTTATAAGAAGTGTTACTTTAGTTTTTAATTTATAGTAGCAGTTACACTGACAAGGTTTTGAGTTAAATTCATAAATTAATTCTAATATTTCATCAGGAGAAGATTCAGCTAGTTCATCTTTTTCTGAGAATATTCTGCCATAGCTACTAGGAGATTTCATATATTTTATTCTTTTTCTTGTTTTTCTTCATTGTGTATTGGTTTCATTGCAGGAAACAATAAAACATCTCTAATTGAATGTTGATTTGTTAAAAGCATAACAAGTCTATCTATGCCTATTCCTTGACCTGCTGTTGGTGCCATTCCATAGCTTAATGCGTCTATGAAGTCTTCATCCATCTCATGTGCTTCATCATCTCCCGCATCTTTAGCATCTACTTGACCTTTAAATCTTTCATATTGATCAATTGGGTCATTTAACTCACTAAATGCATTTGCTATTTCACGACCTGCTATAAAAAGTTCAAATCTTTCAGTGATATCGGGGTTGTCATCACTTCTTCTAGCAAGTGGAGAAATTTCAACTGGATATTCTGTAATAAATGTTGGATCTATTAATTTTTCTTCAACAAATTCATCAAATAATTCGCCCTGAAGTTGACCTAAGTTCATTCCTGGTTTAACAGTTATGTTTTTAGACTTTAAGTAGGAGATAATTGATTCTTTATCCTTACACGATTCAGGGGGGACACCACCAATAGTTGTAAGTGACTCGATTAGAGGAATCTCTTGGAAGTTCTCAAAGTTTACTTCTAGTTCACCATAAGGTAGAAGTGTTGGAAGATTTAAGTGCTCAAAAAGATACTGAAAATACTCTTTAGTAATCTCGATTAAATCTTTATAAGTTTTATATGCCCAATAAAATTCAATAGATGTAAATTCAGGATTATGAGTAGCATCCATACCTTCATTTCTAAAGTTTCTATTTATTTCAAATACTGCTTCAAATCCACCAACAATAAGTCGTTTTAAATAAAGTTCAGGTGCAATTCTTAAAAATCTATCAATTCCAAGTGCATTGTGATGAGTAACAAATGGTTTTGCATTAGCTCCGCCAGCGATTGGATGCATCATTGGAGTTTCAACTTCTAAAAATCCTTTATCTTCAAAAAATCGTCTTGTAAGAGAAATGACACGAGAACGAGTATGGAAAGTTTTACGAACTTCAGAGTTCATAATAAGATCTAAATATCTTTTTCTATATCTAATTTCTTTATCAGTTACTCCATGAAATTTTTCTGGTAGAGGTGCGATAGCTTTAGTTAAAAGTTTTAACTCCATTGCATGAATAGATAGCTCACCTTTCCCTGTTATAAAAGGGTATCCGCTAACCTCTATTATATCTCCAACTTCAATATTTTTCTTAAACATAGTATTGTAAAAATCTGCAGGAAGATTGTCTCTAGCTACATATACTTGAAGCATCCCACTTTCATCTTCAATTTTTACAAAACTAGCTTTTCCCATAATTCTTAAAAACTTTATTCTTCCGCTTACAATATAATGACGCTTGTCATCTCTTTTATCTTCTTTTTCTCCGATATCAGAGTTTACATTTAGATATTTTTGTATAGTTGTATTTCTTTTTGAATCGTTTGCATATGGATTAAAACCGGCATCTTTTAAAAGCTTTGCCTTCTCGATCCTTTGTTGTATAAATTTATTTTCAAAAGCCAATATTTTTTCCTTGACATGATTTACAATAACCATAAATTTGCATTGAGTGGTCTGTTATTTTAAAGTTTAATTCATTAGCAATATGCTCTTGTCTATTTTCTATCTGTTCATCAACAAATTCTGTTATATTGCCACATCCCGTACATATAAGGTGATCATGATGATTTTTAGCACCAAGTTCATACTTTTTACCTTGTGCACCGAAAGATAGCGAAGTAACCATATCAGAATCTTCTAAAAGAGATAGTGTCCTATAAACTGTTGCTATTCCAGTTTTTAAATTTGGAAATTTTTCTTGGATGAGTTTATGTAGAGATTCTGGAGTAAGATGCTCATCTGAGTTATAAAGAGTTTCTAAAATTACTTCTCTTTGTATAGTGAATTTAAGAGAGTTTTTCTTTAGAAGTACCTTAAAGTCAATTAAAAGTTGTTCATACTCAATAGTTTTTTCATCAAAATTTGTTATTACATTAGACATGATTATTCGTTTCCTTTCATTTTTGATTTTATTTCTTTTTTTGTTTTCTCAACCATTTTCTCTGTTGATGTTTTTGCACTTTCTTTGACCTTGTCGCTGACTTTATCAATTGATTTATTTATATCATCGCTTATTTCAACAGGGTCTAATTTCATTATAAATTCTCCTGTGCTAACAAGAACAGGAAATAAAATACTAGATTCGACACTTGAGTCAATAGCACTTTTAACCGCTTTTATATTATAAGCAGCATGAGCAATTACAGCAGCGATAAGAAAAAATTTACTTGCACCAAATATAAACCCTAAAATTCTATCAAATACACCAAGACCACTTAATAAACTTAATTTTTTAAAGATTAAACCAACACCAATCATAAAAAGCCAAAAAACCGCTAGTGTAAATAAAAACCCTAAAAAGCTTATGGCACTGCTATTTTCAAAATTAAAAATCATATTACTTAAGGCAGTACCAACATTATCACCAACTCTAGATGCTATAAAAATACCACCAATGATTCCAATTAATCCAAAGACTTCTTTAAAAAAACCGTTGAGTATGCCCTTTAAACCTAGTAAAAGAATAATTACGGAGGCTACTAAATCAAAATAGTTTAATTCCATATCTATTTTATTCCATGCATTTGATTTTTACCATTTTTTTTGGCTTGGTAAAGGGCCTTATCTGCTCGTGCTATTAAACTATTAGGAGTGTCCCCTCTGATAAAGTTTGTTACTCCTGCACTCATTGTAATGCTTAGATTGTCATTTTTATATATAAGTTTATTATTTCTAATTAATTCAAGTAATCTATTGGTTATTAATTTGCAGTGTTTATCATCAATACGATTCAATACTATAATAAACTCTTCTCCACCATATCTAAATACCTTATCGCCTTCTCTAAGTGTTTTTTTAAGAATGTTAGATACAAAGATTAAAACTTTATCTCCAGCGATATGTCCATATTTGTCATTTATAACTTTAAAATCATCTATATCTAGCATTAGGAGATGAAAATTGTAAGGCAGTTCTTTATTTGAGCAAATTTTATTTAAGTATGTTGATAAAGCGCGTCTATTGTAGATCTTTGTCAATGAATCCAAGTTTGATTTTTCTTCTAGTTGTTTAACTTTTGATGTGAGTTCTGTAATGATTTCATTGGCTTTTTGTACTTCATAGCTCATAAGAGTTTGAATTTCATCAAATTTACTTGTAAGTGCAGGCAAGTCAATATGTTGTGCTTGACACTTTGATAAGGTTTCTTCATGTAGCTTTGTAAGTTCTTGTATTTTAACATTACTACTAGCGTATGAAGATAAACTTTGTGTAGCAATTTCTTTATAAGCATCTAAGAACAAAGTTTTTGCAAAGCCTTTTTCACTAACTTCTTCTTCTTTTATATTCATTATTATTTGTGCTGACTCAAAAAGATAGTCTGCAACCTTTTCCTTTGTTGCAACTTCTTCTTGGTCTATAATTGATAGTAATTTTTTACACATTTCATTTGAAACAGAAATAAGTTCATTTTTTTGCAAGGCATATCCTATGTAAATAATAGTGCTATCATATCTAATATAAGCATAAAAAAAACTTTTGTTATATATTAAGGGATAGCATTTATAGCTATTTTAGGTGTTTTAATGTAAAATAATAAAAATTATGATTTAAGGTATTACTATGAGTATTTGGAGCCCAACAAGTTGGAGAGAAAAGCCAATTTTACAACAACCAACTTATCCAAACAAAGATGATTTAAATAGAGTCTTAAAAGAATTGGAAAACTATCCTCCTCTTGTTTTTGCTGGAGAAGCTAAAAGACTTAGAGAGCAGTTAGGTGACGCAGCCCAAGGTAAAGCTTTTTTACTTCAAGGTGGCGATTGTGCAGAGAGTTTTAGTGAGTTTCATGCAGATAACATCAGAGATACATTTAAGGCCTTAATGCAAATGGCTGTGGTAATGACTTATGCAGGTGGTGTGCCAGTTATAAAAGTTGGTCGTCTTGGTGGTCAGTTTGCAAAGCCTCGTTCATCAAATACAGAAACATTTGATGGTGTTGAACTTGACTCTTATCGTGGTGATATTATAAATGCTGTAGAGTTTACAAAGGAAGCTCGTGTTCCAGACCCAGAGCGTATGATTAAAGCTTATAATCAAGCATCTGCTACTCAAAATTTACTTCGTGCTTTTGCAACGGGTGGATTAGCTGACCTACACCAAGTGCACAGTTGGAACTTAGATTTTGCACATAAAAGTGAAGTAAGTGCTCAGTATGAAAAACTTGCTCAAGAAATAGAAAACTCTTTAAAATTTATGCAAGCTTGTGGAATCACATCTAAAACTTACAGAAATTTAAGAGAAACAGATTTTTATACATCACATGAAGCACTTTTACTTCCATACGAAGAGGCTTTTACTAGAAGAGATTCTATTAGCGGTGACTGGTATGACACTTCTGCTCATATGTTATGGATAGGAGATAGAACTCGTCAATTAGATGGCGCTCATGTTGAGTACTTACGCGGTGTTCAAAATCCGATTGGTGTAAAAGCCGGACCAACTATGGATCCAGAGGATTTAATTAAACTTTGTCAAATATTAAATCCAAATAATGAAGCTGGTCGTTTAAATGTTATAGTTAGAATGGGTGCAAATAAAGTTGGCGAAGGTATGCCAAAACTTATACGAGCAGTTGAAAAAGAAGGCATGAAAGTTGTTTGGTCTTGTGACCCGATGCATGGCAATACTATAAAATCTTCAAATAACTACAAAACTCGTCCAGTAGATGCAATACTAACAGAGATGAAACAGTTTTTCCAAGTTCATAAGGCTGAGGGAACTATCGCTGGTGGCGTGCATTTAGAGATGACAGGTAAAAATGTTACTGAGTGTATTGGTGGTTCATTTACAGTAACTGAAGAAGATTTAAGTTCTCGTTACCATACTCACTGTGACCCAAGACTAAATGCTGACCAGTCTTTAGAATTGGCATTTTTAATCGCAGATACTTTAAAAGAATCAAAAAGATAGAGTTTTAGACTCTATCTGTTCTTCTTTTTCTTCTATTGTTAAAAGGGTTTCAATTTTTAACTCATAAGTTTCTTCTAACTCTTTTAATTCCAGAGCTAACTGAGTAATTCCAATATCTTCATAACATTTTGGATTTGCTAAGCATTCATTCATTTTCTCTATTTTTTCTTCAAGAGCATCTATTTCTGCCGGTAAACTATCAAGAGCCATTTTTTCTTTAAATGTAAGTTTTAAGGTTTTAGGTTTTAGGTTTATGATTTTAATTTCTTGAGTTTTACTGCTTTCACGTTCCATAATAGCGAGTTCTTGAACTTCTTTTTCAATCTCTAAGTATTCTGAATACTGCTTATAAGACTCTTCTATATGTTTATTGCTTTTAAAAATAAATAATTTTTTTGCAATTTTATCTACAAAATATCTATCATGACTTACTATAATGACCGCACCGCTAAAGTTGGTTAATTGTTCTTCTAAAATATTTATAGTTGGAATATCTAAATCATTTGTAGGCTCATCAAGTATGAGAATATCTACATCTTTTGTGAAAAGAAGGGCTAAAGCTATACGATTTTTTTCACCACCACTTAAAATACCAACTTTTTTTTCTAAAAATTCTCTAGGAAATAAAAAGTTTTTAAGATAACCATATACATGCATATCTTTACCCCGTACAATCACTCTATCCCCTCCATGAGGACAAAATGTTTCCATAATATTTTTATCATCATCTAGCATCTCTCTATGTTGGTCAAAGTAACCGATGTTAAACTCACCTTGTTTTATTTTTCCACTTGTTGGCTCAAGCCGTCCAAGTAGAGCTCTAAGTAGTGTTGATTTACCACTTCCATTTGGTCCAACTATGGCTATAACATCTTTTTGAAGTATGCGAGTTGTGAAGTCTTTTAAAAGTTCTTTGCTTCCTAAAGTTAGATATAAGTTTTCTACTTCAAATAGCATTTTTTGCTTGTTTATGCTTTTGTCTCGGTTAAAATGTTTATCTTCTCGTTGAAGTTCAATAGACATCTTTCTTATTTTTGCAGGGTTAGTTTTAGCATCTTCTCTAAGACTCATAAGTCTGTCTTTTCTACCTTCATTCCTTTTAAGCCTTGCTCTCACTCCTCTCGCAAACCAAGCATTTTCTCTTTTTAAAATGTCAAGAAGATTATCATGTTGTTTTTGAAGAGTTCTTATATGTTCTGCTTTTTGTGTTAGGTAATCACTATAACCACCTTTGTATTCGCGTAAAGTACAATCTTCAACTTCTATACTTTTAGTAGCAATTCTATCTATAAAATATCTATCATGAGATATAAAAATAAGAGTAAATTTTTCTTTTAAAATCAACTCTTCCAAAAATTCAACCATATATACATCTAAGTGATTTGTAGGTTCATCAAGAAGTAGGATATCAGGTTTTTGTAAGAGTAAAGAAGCAAGAGCAACTCGTCTTTGTTCTCCGCCACTCAGAAGAACTAAGGGTTTGTCTTCATACTGTTTTAAATCAAAATGATTAATAATTCTCTCTACTTTATCATCTAAATTCCAAGCATTATGATGCTCTATGTAGCGAGATAAATTTTCATGCTCATCAAGAAGTTTTTTATTGTCAAAATCATCGGCTAATTTTAACGAGAGTTCATTGTATTTATTTTTTGCATCGTTTAACTCTTTAAGTCCATCTTCAACAGCTTCTCGAACACTTTGTCCATCTTTAAAGTTAGGTCTTTGGTCTAGCATTTTTATTTCTAAATTATTTTTAGTGATTCTGTTTCCACTATCTTGATTTAATGTTCCATTTATAATTTTCATCAAGGTTGATTTGCCACTACCGTTTTTACCAATAATAACGATACGCTCACCCTCATCAATATGAAAGTTTACTTCTGTGAGTATCTTTTGAGCGGAGTAATGTTTTGAGATGTTTTGTAGGTCTATTAGTGCCATAAATAATCTTAAGTTTAATTTTTATAATTATAGCTTGATGAAGTTATAATAAACTTTGCTATAATTCAACCAGAAGGAAAAGTATGGAAAATTTTGCGTTAATTTTTATAGCAATGTTGATAGGTTATATTATAAATAAGCAAGATATTTTTCCAAAAGACACACCTATAATTTTAAATCAATTTATTTTATATATTTCTTTACCAGCCTTGGTTTTACTTAAAGTTCCTCAACTTACTTTTTCTTTTGAGATTATTATTCCTGTTATTATTGCGTGGATTGTTATGGGGATTAGTGCTGTTGCAGTTTTATCTTTATGTAAAATAATGAACTTTTCTAAAGAAGTTACAGGTGCTTTAATGCTTGTAGCAGTTTTAGGTAATACTTCTTTTGTTGGTATTCCTGTTATTCAAGCATATCTTGGTGATAGTGCTTTGCCTTATGTTGTTATGTATGACCAGTTAGGCTCGTTTATTGCACTTGCAACCTATGGTACTTTTATCGCTGCTTATTATTCTAGTGAAGAGAGTGTAGATGTTAAAGTTATTGCAAGAAAAATTATTACTTTTCCTCCATTTTTGTTTCTTATAATATCAATGTTTTTTATAGGAAGAACATTTAACCCAGTTGTAGTAAGTGTTTTAGAATCTTTAGCAAGTACGATAGTTCCTTTAGCTCTTGTTGCTGTTGGTTTGCAACTTAGATTTAAACTTCCACCTGAAGATGTGAAACCTTTTATTGGTGCTTTGAGTGTAAAACTAATTCTTTCTCCACTCATTGCTATTGGCGTGGTTATGATATTTTCATGGCAAGGAAAAGCTGCCTTAGTTTCTATTATGGAAGCAGGTATGGGACCTATGATAACAGCAGGTGCGGTGGCATCTATGGCTGGTTTAGCTCCAAGACTTAGCTCTGCTATTGTTGGATATGGAATATTAATATCTTTCTTGACTACTTGGATTTTGCATAATTATATAACTTAGATTTTTTCTATCTTGCTCTCAAGTTCATCATTGCATATCTCTTTTGCAGTGTACCAATCCGCTATGCCTTTGTCATTGTATTGATACTCTCTTTGTTTAATCGGTATTACGCTATTTCTTATTTTTGAGCGGACTATTCCCATAATTATGAAACTTAAAAGAAAAGTAGCGATGCTAATAAAGTAGTCATATTTTAGCCAAACTAGTGAACCTATTATATAGATGCCATATTGTAAAAAGATTCTCAACAGCATTGAAATAAGTTTACACTTTTTTGAGTGCAGTTTTGGAGTCGGCTCTATCATATCTATAAAATCATTCATATGAAAGTATATCAAATTTACACAAATAGAAATAGGACTAAAGTTTATTTAGTCTTAGTGACTAAAGTTTATTGATAGAACTTGTATTTATTAACTAATTTTCGCTAAACTTACAAAATATTATTAAATAGGATAACTAAAATGGCAAAACATCAGTTTCAAACAGAAGCAAATCAAATATTACATCTAATGATTCACTCACTATATTCAAACAAAGAAATTTTTCTTCGTGAGTTAGTTTCAAATGCTTCAGATGCACTAGATAAACTAAATTTGTTAGTTTTAACAGATGATAAATACAAAGATGTGGTTTTCGCACCTCGCATAGACATAGTTGTAAACAAAGAAGCTAAAACTTTAACAATCAAAGATTCTGGTATTGGAATGAATGAGCAAGATTTGATGGACAATCTTGGTACTATTGCAAAGTCAGGTACAAAAGCATTTTTAGAAAACCTTACTGGTGATCAAAAAGAAGATTCAAATCTTATTGGTCAGTTTGGTGTTGGTTTTTATGCTTGTTTTATGGTTGCAGATAAAGTGGAAGTTACAACTAAGAAAACGGGTGAGACCCAAGCATTTTTATGGACAAGTACAGGGGATGGTTCTTTTGAGTTAGAAAATACAACTCAAGATGGGCATGGTACAACTATTGTAATGCATCTAAAAGATGATGAGAGTGAATTTTTAGAAACTTATAGAGTTGAAAGTATTATTCAAAAATACTCAAATCATATTCCTTTTGCTATTTTTATGGATAAAGAAAATTTTGTTCCTGCTGTAAAAGATGATGATGACAAAGAACTTGAGCCAAGTAGAACAGATATAGTAAATGAGCAAATAAATAAAGCAAGTGCTCTTTGGACAATTCCTAAAAAAGATATTACTAAAGATGAGTATAAAGATTTTTATAGTTCTATCGCACATTCATCTGAAGAGCCTTTAAGTTGGATACATAATAAAGCCGAGGGTGCAGTTGAATATACTACACTATTTTATATCCCATCAAAAGCTCCTATGGACCTTTTTAGAGTTGATTATAAAACAGGGATTAAACTATATATTAACCGTGTATTTATTACTGATGATGAAAAAGAATTGATGCCAACTTACTTAAGATTTTTAAGAGGTGTAATTGATTCTAAAGATTTGCCACTTAATGTATCTCGTGAAATTTTACAATCAAATCCAACAATGGACAAAATCAAAAAAACATCTGTAAAAAAAGTTCTTTCAGAATTAGCAAAAATGGCTAAAAAAAATAAAGAAAAATACAATACTTTTTATGGAGAATTCGGTAATGTTTTAAAAGAAGGTCTTTATAATGATTATGAAAATCGTGAAAAGATTTTAGAACTTATGCAGTTTAGCACTATGAACTCTCAAGAAACTGTAATGATAGAAGATTTTGTAAAAAATATCGATGATGAGAAAAAAGAAATTTATTATATCACTGGTAAAGCTTCTTTAGCAATGTTAAAATCTTCTCCTGCATTAGAGAGATTTAAAGCAAAAGGTCTTGATGTTTTAGTTTTAAATGAAGAAGTTGATACTATCATCTTTCCTATGGTTACAGAGTATAAAGATTATAAATTAGTAGCAGTAGCAGATGCTAAGTTTGAAGAGAGTGAAGAAGAGAAAAAAGCTGAAGAAGAAGTAGCAAAAACTTATGAAGGTTTAGCAAAAGAGCTCAAAGATGCACTAGGTGATAGTGTTAAATCTGTTGAGACTACATCAGATTTAGTTGATTCTCCTGTAAAACTAAAAGAAGATAAAGAAGATCAAGCTTATATGATGGCTCAAATGATGAAGCAAATGGGACAAGATTCAGATATGCCAGAACCTGCTCCGATTTTACAAATAAATCCAAATCATGAACTACTTAAAAAACTAAAAGATTCGGTTGACCAAAATTTAGTAAATGATGCTGCGCATGTACTTCTTGACCAAGCAAAATTGTTTGATGGAAAAGAACTTGATGATACAGCAGATTTTATTTCAAGACTAAATAGAATTATTTCTAAAGCCTTATAATTATTTTTGATGAGTGCTTTTGTAGCACTCGTTAAATTAATTTATATTAAATAGGCAAGCATAGTAATAAAAAGATATAAATATGATATATTTTATTATGAACAATACAATTGCACTAAAAGAACAAGAGGATACAAAAATTTTTTTACAAAAAAATTTTATAGATTTACAAATAGAAAATTATCAATATTTTCCTGATGAAGCGATGGAAGAACTAGGTCTGGATTTTGACTTGGTAAATCAGCTAGTAGAAGATTATGTAACTCAAATATTAACATCAAAAGTAATATATTTACAATATTTAGAAGCATTACAAGCAAACAAGGAGATATCAAGAAAACTTGATTTTACATCATTACGAGAATTAACTCATAAAAATTTAGGTGTTGTTAGAAATCTTCGTATTCTTGATGCAGGTAAGATATTGAAAGATATGATGACAAGTACAGATTTAGAGTATCTTAGTTTATGTGTTGAGGCTTTAGTCTATTGTGCAATTAGATTAAAACCAAAGCGTGCACACGAAACATTACGCTTAATAGAGATAAAAAGCTCTTTTTAAATTATTGTTTAACTGAGTGAGAAACTTTTTCTAAAGTATTTTTAGGTGTTTTTTTAAATACCTTTTTGTTGTCTAAAGGCAAGGCAAATGAGAGGAGTATAAATACAAATGAGAATATAACTCCAACTAACAGACTAAGAATCAATTTTAATTTAAAATCATCCAAAACTCTACATTCCTTTTATATTTATTTATAGCTTGCTATAATTATATCATGTTAAAATTATTTATCTACTTTTACATTATCTTGAGCTTAGATGCTAATGAATTGGTATTAGCTAGGCTTGAAAATATCATGTCAAACGAAAAACAAAAGTTTGGTATAGAAAATTATACATTTGAATGTCAGGCATATGGTGTATTAGCTTTAGAAACATTATATTATAAGTCAAAAAGAAACTCTATCTGTCAAAAAAGTATAGATGCTTTTTATAAAAGATATCCAAAGAAAGAGTATTTTGTAAATTTTATTTTAAAAGACAAACAACTATATCATATTCAAAATAAAGAGGATGGATGTGTTGTTTATGCGAAAGGACAAATAACTCTTTCTGAATTATTATTAAAAGAAGGTTTAGCCATAAAAAAACCAATTTTTAAAGATGAAGAGTTTCAAGATTATTATACAGCGGCACAAAGAAAAGCTAAGATGCAAAAAAAAGGTTTATGGGGTACAAATATATTCACAAGTTGTGTGCCAGAACTGTAGTTGAAAATTTAACTTTCATTATGAGTCATATAAACCCAAAATTCTTTATGTGAATACCCTTTATTTAAAAAATAAAGTTGAAGTATAGTTACTCTGTAAAGTGTTATTAGCATTTTTGCATAAGGTAAAAATAGACTCAAACTTACTAATAAGGATTGTTCTTTATCCCCTTTTGATTCTATCATCTCTTGCATACCAATATTTTTGCTTAGATATATTCCAAATAGTATAGAAAAAAGAAAGTTAAGTGTAATTCCAAAAACCACATATGCAACAAAATCTTGTTCATTCATTCCAAATATCATAATTTCTCCGATTTAATGTTTAACATTTTATCAAAATAATACTTTACTTACTCATAAGCTTTTATTCTATTTTTTGTAAAAAATGTTCCAAAAGGGATAAGTGAAGCTATAAAAAATATAATATTTTCATTAAACGACCATTTTGTATCTTTATATGCTAGAAGTAGTAAAAGGCAAAATAATATAAATAAAATACCATGAAGCATACCTGCAATTTTTACTGCAATTGGGTATCCAAAATAATACTTCATTGGCATCGCAATAAATAGTAAAATCAGGTATGAATACCCTTCAATAGAGTTGATTTGTCCAAATTTCTTAACACTGTTTTTTATCATAAGTAATCTTCCTTGTATAATTTAAGTGAAAGTATATACTCAAAAGGTAACAATTTTTAAACAAGACTAGAAAACTTTAAACTTCTTTATACTATACTTTGGCAAAATTTACAAAAGGTAATTTTATGGAAACTAACCTCATACTAGAGGGCTTTAAGTTTATGGGTTTGGGAATGGGAACAGTATTACTTTTCCTTATTGTTTTAATATTTTTGATGAATGCAATGTCAAAAATAGTAAATAAATATTTTCCAGAACCACAGGCAAGTTTAGATCCAGTAGTGGAGTCAAAACCAGATAATAAAAAGATAATTGCAGCAATCACAGCTGCAATTTCTCATCATAGACAAGGTTAAGGATTATAATGGCTAAAAAATTTATAGATGTAATGGACACCACTTTTAGAGATGGTTTCCAATCGGTTTTTGGTGGTCGTGTTTTAATGAACGATTTCTTTCCAGCTGTTGAAGCTGCAAAGACTGCAGGAATAACTCACTATGAATTTGGCGGTGGAGCTAGATTTCAGTCACTCTATTTTTATCTAAGAGAAGATGCATTTGAAATGATGGATAAATTTCGTAAGATTGTTGGTCCAGATGCAAACCTTCAAACTCTATCTCGTGGTGTAAATACTGTTATGCTTGAAACAGGTTCAAAAGAACTAATTGACTTGCATGCTAAATTATTTAAAAAGCATGGTACAACTACAATTAGAAACTTCGATGCTTTAAATGATGTAGAAAACTTAAAGTATTCAGGTGAAAGAATTGCTCACCATGGATTGAAGCATGAAGTAGTTGTTACAATGATGGACTTACCTCCAGGATGTCATGGTGCTCATACTGTAGATTTTTATGAAAAAACTCTTCGTGAAATTTTAGATAGTGGTATCCCTTATAGTAGTATCTGTTTTAAAGATGCTTCTGGAACTTCAAACCCTCAAAAAGTTTTTGATACTATTAAAATGGCAAGAGGTTTAGTTCCTGAGGGAACTCATCTTCGTCTGCACACTCATGAAACTGCTGGTGTAAGTGTTTCTGCTTATATGGCTGCTCTTGAAGCTGGTATAGATGGTATAGATATGGCCGCTGCTCCTGTGAGTGGTGGTACAAGTCAACCAGATATATTAACTATGCTTCATGCAACTAAGGGAATGAACTATGACCTTGGTGGCTTAGAGATTGATAAAATTTTAACTTATGAAAAAGAGTTACAGTACTGTCTTAGTGATTATTTTATGCCTCCTGAAGCTACTATGGTTTCTCCAATAATTCCATTTTCTCCAATGCCAGGTGGTGCATTAACTGCAAATACTCAAATGATGCGTGATAATGACATCTTGGATAAGTTTCCAGAAGTTATAGCCGCGATGCAAGAAGTTGTTAAAAAAGGTGGTTACGGAACAAGTGTAACTCCAGTTTCTCAATTTTACTTCCAACAAGCACTTAACAATGTTATGCAAGGTCCATGGAAAGCAATAGCTCCAGGATATGGAAGAATGGTTCTTGGTTATTTTGGTAAAACACCAGTTGCTCCAGATCCAGAAATTGTAAAAATTGCTTCTGAGAAGTTGAATTTAGTTCCAACAACTGATAATGCTCTTGATTTAGCAAATGCTGATTATTCAAAATCATTAGAAAATTGGATAAATAAACTTAAAGAAGAAGAGTTAGAAATTACAGAAGAGAATATATTTATCGCAGCTGCATGTCAAGAGAAGGGTATAGCTTTCTTAAAAGGTGAAGGTGAGTTAAATGTTCGTAAAATATCAGAAATGAAAACAGATTGTGAAGGAAGTTCAAATATGGGTAATGGAAATTATACAGTAGTAGTAGATGGTCAAAAGTTTAGTGTTCAAGTTGCAGAAGGTGATGCAAATATTCAAGTCACAGCAGTAAATGGTGAAAGTGCAACAGCATCTGCACCAGCTGCTCCTGCAACAGCATCTGGAGATGAAGTTTCTATAAAAGCACTTCTTCCAGGTAGCGTTTGGAAATTAGTAGCAAATCCAGGTCAAAGTGTTCAAGAAGGCGATGTACTTCTAATTTTAGAATCTATGAAAATGGAAATTGATGTAGTTGCAACTCGTAGCGGTGTTGTTAAATCTATCAATGTTGCGACAAACGACAAGGTAGTGGAAGGTCAAGTCGTAGCAGTAATAGGATAGGCATATGAAATCTTTTGTTATAAAACTATTAACGCTACTAATGCTTTTTAGCTTTAGTAGTGTTTTTGCTAGTACTCAGGGTGCTTCTAGTGCTGAGAATTCAATGCATAAAGAAGAGACTTATAAATCACAATCGTTTACTGAAATGGTGGGTGGATTTTTAGAGTCAACAGGTATAAATGCATTAATTAACCCAGATCCAAATGAGTTAAACTCTCATGGTGATAAGATGAGTGATTTTCATAAGTCTTGGGGTAGAGTTATGATGATTCTTATTACTTTTGGTCTTTTTTATCTAGCGATTAAAAAAGGTTTTGAGCCTCTTTTACTCCTGCCTATCGCTTTTGGTGGTTTATTAGCCAATATCCCAGTTGCAAATATTGCAGGTGCTCATGGATTTTTGGGTGTGATATACAATATGGGTTTAGCAAATGAGATGTTTCCGATAATCATCTTTATGGGTGTTGGAGCGATGACAGACTTTGGTCCTCTTCTCTCAAACCCTAAAACTGCACTTCTTGGTGGAGCTGCACAGTTTGGTATTTTTGGAACACTAGTTGGAGCAGTCGCTTTAACTCAGTATGGTATAGTTGATTTTACTCTTCAACAAGCTTCGGCTATTTCAATTATTGGTGGAGCAGATGGTCCGACATCTATCTTTATAGCGTCTAAACTTGCACCTGAACTTCTTGGAGCTATAGCAGTTGCATCTTACTCTTACATGGCGATGGTTCCGATTATTCAACCTCCAATTATGAGAGCATTAACAACTGATGCAGAGAGAAGAATAAAAATGACTACACTTCGTCATGTTTCTCGTTTAGAAAAGTTGGTTTTCCCAATTATGGTTCTAGTTTTAGCTATTTTAGTCTTACCAGCGTCTACTCCTCTAATCGGTGCATTTATGTTTGGTAACTTTTTAAAAGAGTCTGGTGTTGTTGAGCGTCTTAATGATACTCTTCAAAATTCACTTATAAATACAGTAACTATATTCTTAGGTCTTGGAGTTGGTTCAAAACTAGCAGCAGACCAGTTTTTAGTTCCAGATACTTTAGCTATTTTAGCTCTTGGAATCGTAGCGTTTTCTGTTGGTACAGCGGCGGGTGTTATAATGGCTAAGATTATGAATAAGTTTCCAGGAAATAAAATTAATCCTCTTATTGGTTCAGCTGGTGTCTCAGCAGTTCCGATGGCAGCTCGTGTATCAAATAAAGTTGGTATGGAGTACGACCGTACAAACATGCTACTTATGCATGCTATGGGTCCAAATGTTGCAGGTGTAATTGGTTCAGCAGTTGCAGCTGGTGTTCTTATCTCACTATTTCAATAAAATATCCCGATCAATAGGCTTCTTTAAGCCTACTGATCAACTGCATTCATAGTTTTTACGATGAGTGGAATGACATCATGACTTTTTGTTTTGTCTATAAAGCCACTAGCACCTAAAACTTCAGCTTCTCTTTTATTGTTATGACCTGTCATAGAACTATTTACTATAATTGGTGTAAGCTTAGTTCCTGCAAATTCTCTTAAAGTTTTTAACACTGTGAACCCAGACATTTCTGGCATTTCAATATCTGTAATAATAGCTGGAATAATAGAACAATCAGGCATTTCTTTAATGTAATCAACTAATAATTTTCCATTATCAAACATCTTAATATTGATATTCGAATTTTTGAAAATTTGTTGTAAATGTTTTTGTGCAGTTTTTGAGTCTTCTGCTATTAAAACTTCACCATGTTGTAGCTTAAGTGGTATATTAATATTGTGTAAATTTGTAGGAGACTCAAAAACGTTAACCATTGCCTGAGGAATGACATCTGCTAGTAATTTTTCATAATCAAGTATAAGGCAAAGTGAACCATCATCTAGTTTTGTATCATTCATTACTACCCCATCATCTCTTAGTCTGTAAGCGTCTGGAGCGTGCATTTCATTCCAGTTTTTCTTTATAACTCTAAAAGCTGACATAATTCTAAGTCCAATAACAATACCATTGAAATCACAAATAAGTATATTAGATAAGGCTAGTTCTTCTTTTGTAAGACTTTTACCAAGCCATGCTGGAAGATTTAGCACAGGCATTTGAAGACCACGAAGTATTATTGATCCTTCTAAAAGAGGATGTGCTGAAGGTATCTGGGTTAAAAAATGATTTCTAGATTCAACTACTTCTCTTGTCTTAAAAACATTGATTGCATAATAAGCAGATTCATCGCTATGACTAATTCTAAATACCAAAAGTTGAAGCTCATTGTTTTTTGCTAAGTTTGTGGATGCGTCTACATTATCTAAAACTGACATAAGTACCCTTTTATTAAATCTACTTTAATAGTACCAAAAATAAGTAGTATTAACAATTAAATGCTAAAATAAAGATATTGTTTTTAATAAAGGTAATTATATAGTGAAAATTTTAATAACTCTTTTTTTAATGTTTACTCTCTCTTATTCTAAAGTATATTATGCCAAAGTTGAACCTTACGAACTAAGAGATATAGCTTCAAATGTTTCTGGTTTAGTGCTTTTTATAGATGAAGACAAAATAGGTAAAAAGCTATCTTCAAAAGCATACATACGCATAGATTCTGAACTTGATTCAAAAGAATTAATTTTTATAGAGGAAAAACTTACATATCTAAATGAGATAGTAAAAGTAAATGCAGATGTTTTAAAAAACTTAGATAAATCTTTAACTAGAAAAAGAGAAAACTATAAACGAATTGAAGGCTTAAAGTTTAAGTCAGTTGTTGAAAAAGATAGAGAGTATCATGAGCTAGTTTCTAGTGAAAATTCATACCTAAATACACAAAAAGAGATACAAAATTTAAATGTACAAATCGCAGACTTAAAACTTAGAAAAGCTCATCTAAAAAGAAGTGTTAAAGATAAAAACATAAGTAACAAAGGATTTGTTTTATATGAAATTCTAGTAAAAGTAGGGCAGGTTGTTGGCATATCTACTCCTCTTGCAAAAGTCGCCGATACTTCAAGAGCAAAATTGACTATATATCTTGATGAAGTAGATGTTGCGAGTGCAAAAAATAAAATTGTTTATATTAATGGAGAAAAAACTTCATATAAAGTTTCAAGAACATTAAATATTGCAGATTCAAAGAATATTTCAAAATATATGGCACAAGTAATTATTAAATCTCCAAAACTTTTCTCAAAGCTCGTTACCGTAGAACTAAAAGATAAGTAGATGCTAGAAAACACTACGGCATGTCCTCTTGATTGTTATGATGCTTGTTTGATTTTTTATGAAGATGGAAAGCTAAAAGCTTTAAAAAAAGGTCATACTAATGGTTTTTTATGTCCACATATGAATCATTTTGAAAAAAATGATTTCATTTCTACTCCTAGATACAAAGGTAAAGAGATTACTATTGAAGAAGCTTTAGAGCATCTAGAGTTGATGTTAAAAGAATCAAACCCAAATGAAGTTTTACATTATAAAGGTAGTGGAAATTTTTCTCTACTCCAAGATACAGCTGAACACTTTTTTGCTTCATTTGGAGCAACTTTAACTAATGGAAGCTTATGTGATGGTGCTGGTGAAGCAGGAATCATAGAAGGTCGAGGTAGCAATAAAAATATGCCTTTTAGTGAGATAGAAAAATCTGAAGTAATTATATTTTGGGGAAGAAATCCGCATACAACTTCTAGTCATCTTCTTCCTATTATAAAAAATAAAACTATTATTGTAATTGATCCTATTAAAACAAAAATAGCAAAAATGGCGGACTTACATATACAGATAAAACCTCATAGAGATTTATTTTTAGCTATGTTACTTAGTAGGTTTTTATATATCTATGATACTCATAATGAAGAGTATTTAGAAAAATTTGCAAGTGAATATGAAGATTATCATGAACTTACTCAAAGTATTAGAATAGTTCCAACTTTAAATGAAATGGATGTAAATTTATCCCAAATAGAAAAAGTTTTAGAGTTAGTTGAAGGAAAAAAAGTATCTATTATTTGTGGTGTTGGAATTCAAAAGTATGTTGATGGAGCTGATGTAATTAGAGCGATAGATGCCTTTGGGGTTATGCTTGGTCTTTTTGGTAAAGAAGGAAGTGGAGTAGCTTATTTAGGATCTTCAAAAGAAAAAATAACTTCACCTTTTTTCACAGATGCTAAGAGAGTATCAAAAGTTGATACGGAGTTTTCTGACTTTGAAACTGTTTTTATTCAAGGTGCAAATCCTCTCTCCCAGATGCCAGATAGTTTTAGGGTTAAAAAATCTATTTCCAAAACTAAAAATGTTATTTATTTTGGTTTGTATGAAAATGAAACAAGTCAAATAGCAGACCTTATTATTCCAGCAAAAAGTTTTTTATATAAAGATGATGTAAGAACTTCTTATTCTCATAATTCAATAAATTTTATGCCAAAGCAAAAAGAAACAAATGTTGGGATAAGTGAGTATGATTTAAGTTCTTATTTTTGTACAATATATAATATAAAGTTAGAATCAGAAGAATTTTATATAAATTATTTTAAAAGTTTTGCACAAGAAGGTGAAGATGGACTTTATGAAGTTAAAGGCAGAGAAAAAATTCCATATAAAGATGGTTTTGACACAGAAGATAGTAAGTTTTTATTTTTAGATGAAGTAGATTGCGATATTCCTAAAAGTACTAAACTACATCTTATAACTTCAAAAAGCCCACTAAGCTTAAACTCACAGTTTCATAGAGATAATAGTGTATATCTTCATAGTTCATTAGGTTTTGTGGAAAATGAAAAAGTTTTTATATCTTCTGTAAGTGGAAGTGTAGAGCTAAGGGTTAAAGTTGAAGATGATTTAAGAGAAGATTGTGTTTTAATTTTTAGCGGAACAAAAGGTGTTAATAACTTAACATCTTCAAAGCATTCGTACGAAGGTAAAAATGCTATATATCAAGAAAATAGAGTAGAGGTAAATAGATGAGTAATACACAAGAGTTAGATAAAAAATATGTTTTACCTACATATGCAAGAGCAGATGTAGAGTTTGTAAGTGGTGAAAATGCAACTTTAGTAGATTCAAATGGAAAAAAATATATTGATTTCACATCTGGTATCGGTGTTGTTAGTGTTGGTCATGCAAATAAACTTGTAAATGAAGCTATTTGTAAGCAAATATCAAATCTTACACATACTTCTAATCTTTATAATATTGCACCACAAGCTAAGGTTGCACAAAAAATCGTAAATACTAGTGGTTATGAGATGCAATGCTTTTTTGGAAATAGTGGAGCAGAAGCAAATGAAGGTGCAATTAAAATAGCTAGAAAATATGGTGAAATTAATGGTGAAGTAAAGAGATACAAAATTATAACTTTACAACATTCTTTCCATGGTAGAACAATTACAACAGTAAAAGCAACAGGTCAAGCAGAAATGCATAACTATTTTGGACCTTTTCCTGATGGTTTTGTATATGCAGATACTATAAGTGATATAGAAGGCTTGCTTGATAATCACACAACTGCTGTAATGATAGAACTTGTTCAAGGTGAGGGCGGAGTTCAACCACAAGACAAAAAAGAGGTTCAAGCCTTAGCAAAACTTTTAAAATCTAAAAATGTTCTTCTTATTGTTGATGAAGTACAAACAGGTGTATATAGAACAGGTGAGTTTTTAGCTTCACAAGTTTACGACATTAAACCCGATATTATTACTTTAGCAAAAGGTCTTGGTGGAGGTGTTCCTATCGGTGTAGTAATGACTTCATTAAAAGATGTTTTGAGTGCTGGTGATCATGGTTCAACTTTTGGTGGTAACTACCTTAGTTCTAGTGCGGCTTGCAGTGTTATAGATATACTAAATGAGCTAAAAAGTAAAGGAACCCTTGATAAAACAATAGAGTATTTCAATGAAAAATTAGATGCTTTTTTTAATAATAATAAAAAATTATTTACAAAAAAAGTTGGAATTGGTCTGATGTGTGGTCTTCGTGCAAAAGATGGAGATATTTTATCTACTATTTTGTCAAATGCAAAAGATGAAGGTGTAATGGTTCTCAAAGCTGGAAAAAATACACTAAGATTTTTACCACCACTTACAATAACAAAAGAGGAAATTGATGAAGGTTTTAACTCCCTTAATCGTGCTGTTAGCTCTTTGTAGTCTAGCTTACGGTGAAAACGAAAACAATGAAGCTCTAGATAAGTATATATCAAAAAATAAAAAAGAGCAGTTTGGTTATGATTATGATAAAGTTGAAGCAGAGAGTTCTAAGCTTCGTGATTCTTGGATTTCACCAATTAATCTAAACTATAGCTATTCCAAGAGTACCCCTTATCAGAACGAGCAAACTGCAGAGCAAGCTAACATAAAGATGGATCAAGCTATTTTTGCAAGTGGTGGAATTTACTATGGTATAAAGTTTGCACAAGCTTCTCAAAAATACTCCAACTACTCTGTTGATGTTGCAAAAAGAAAGCTTGTTAAAGATGCTATTTCTCTTTTAATGCAGATAAAGCAGATGGATTTAAAAGTAAAAAGACAAAATCTTCAAATTAAAAACTCTGAAATTTCACTGGCACAAAAAAAAGAGCAATATTTAAATGGACAACTTGATTCAGGTTTTTTAGATAATGCTGTGATTGAGAGAAACTTTGTTATTCAAGCTCTTTATGACATAGAGACAAATCAAGAAAGACTTATCTCAAAGTTCAATGCTATAAGTGATATGGATTATGCAAGTGCATTCGTTCCTCATCTAAAAGAACTTACAAAAGAGAATTTTTTAAAGTATAACATAGTTTTAAGTATGTCGCAAAGCGATATAGAGAAAAATAGATACAATAAAAATGTAACTATCTCAAAATATTTACCACGGGTTAATTTTATTGCTGGATATAATTTTGATAAAACCCAAAATCAGCAGTTTGGAAATACAGGAGCTACGACCTCAGGAAATACAGATTATTATAACTATGGTCTTCGTGCAACAATGCCACTTGATATAAATACTTTTAATGATATAGAAGTGTCAAAAGTTGAGTATCTAAAATCAAAAGTAATGATTAAAGATACAAAAAGAGAATTGGTAGCTATTTTTGAACAAGTTACGCAAAATATTCAAAATTTTCAAAAGAAAAAAACTCTAAGTAAAGAAAATGCTGATATATATAAAAAGCTGCTTTTAGAAACAAAAGATATGTATAGTGCAGGGTATAAGACTCATTATGATGTTTCACTACTTGAAAATTCTGTAAATATTCAAAACATAGATGCTCAAATTTTTGAAATAGATAAACAACTTGAACTATTAACACTATACGAGATGTACAAAAATGAAAAATAATAGTACTCTTTTCAGTGAGTATATGAATGAATGGCTCTATGGCAAAGATGGTTATTATACTAAATATAAAAATATTGGAAAAAAAGGTGACTTTTATACTGCTGTAAGTACAAGTAAATTTTTTGGTGGAACAATAGCAAAACATATTATCTCTTTAGTTGATGAAGGCTTTTTGCATAAAAATAGTGTTATTTGTGAGATTGGTGCTCATCATGGATACTTTTTAGCAGATGTTATTGAGTTTATATTTACTCTTAGACCGAAACTTCTAAATACTCTGAAGTTTGTCATCATAGAAAGGTTTGATGACCTTCAAGAGCAGCAGAGAAACTATTTTCAAAGCTCTTTTGGAGATGTTGTTTCTCTTACTCATTATAAATCTTTAGATGAGTTGAAATGTGAAAATGCTTTTTTTATAGCAAATGAAATATTTGATGCTTTTTCTTGTGAGCTTTTTTATAAAGGTAAAACAGCAAGAGTTGATGGGCATGAAATAGAGTTTGATGTAGATAATGAATGGGTAAAACAAAAAGCACAAAAGTATAACAAATCAAGAGGTGAAATTGCCCTTGGTTATGAAGAGTTCGCTTTAAGTATGGCTAAATCTTGTAAAAAGTTTGAGTTTATGAGCTTTGATTATGGAGAGATGCAAGCTCGACCTGACTTTTCATTGAGAGTTTATGAAAACCATAATGTAATACCATTTTTCCAAGAAGATATAAAACGAGAAGAGTTATTTAAAAAATCTGATATTACTTATGATGTTACATTTGAGCATGTTAAAGATGCTTATGAAGAAGCTGGAGTAGAGTTTATAGAGCTAAAGGCTCAAATGGTCGCTCTTATAGATATGGGTATTTTAAACCTACTAGAGATTCTAAAGGACAATGCTGATGAAAAGATTTATGAACAAGAACTCCAAAAAGCGAAGATGCTGATAATGCCAAATTTTTTAGGTGAACGGTTTAAGATGATTAAGTTTAGAAAAATATTTTAAGACGACAAAAGCTCTTATTAGGTTTAAGCTTATTATTTTAAAATATATGAAATATTTATTTTGAATTCTCTTGGGAAGTCAAATAGTGAATCTTTTACGATAACAGGAAAACTTCTAGAAATTGCCTCTATCGTTGATTTTTTAAAGATACTTCTTCCTGAAACTATTTTAATGTCTTCTACATTACCATCTGATAGTATCTTGAACTTAACATTTACAAGACCCTCTATCCCTCTTCTTCTAGCCATATTTGGATAGGACTTATTACTATTTATTTTATGGATTAAATGACTAATAAACAGATCTTGTTTTGCCTGAACAACTTCATGATTGATTTTGTTTTGAGCCTCTGTGATAGGCTCAACAACCTCTTTAGTTTCTTCTTCAACTACTTCTGTTCCCTCTACTATAGGCTCTGGTATTAGTTCCGGAATAAGCTCTTCTTTAACCGAAACAGGTAACATCTTTGGTTTCGGTTTTGGTTTCGGTTTTGGTTTTGATTTTGGTTTTGATTTTGGTTTTTTCTTTGGCTTAGTTTTTTTTTCTATTTTTGGCTTAGAAGTCTCCGGTTGTGTTACGATAGAGAAGCAGACTCTTTTAGTTGCCTTTATGTTTACATCTGCTTTGCAACTGTCATCAATACTTACAAAATAAATTAGTCCTGTAATTATGGTTAAATAAAAAATAGAACTGATTATAAATGATGAGATATATCTGTTCATGAATCTGCCCTGTACTTATGGAAAAAGTTATACATTGTCGGGAGATAAAAAAGATTTAGTATAGTCCCCCACAAAAGTCCAAAACCTATGGTAACTGCCAAAGGCTGAAATGTTACAGCTTGTGCTGTTGCAAAAAATATCAGAGATGATAGACCTATAATAGTTGTGATAGAAGTTAGCATAATAGGTCTCAGCCTTCTTGGAGCAAGAAGAAATATATCATCTTTAGTCTTTGCCTTTTTTATAGTTGCCATCATAATAATACCGTCATTGACAATAACTCCGGCTAATCCTAATGCACCGATGAGAGATGGTAGTGAAATATTTAAACCCATAATAAAATGCCCTGCATAGACACCAAGAAGAGAAAAAGGAATAACAGACATAACTATCATAGTCTCTCTTATAGAGTTAAAAAGGTAGAGTATAGATATAAATATAAGTATAACAGCAAGTCCAGATGCTAAAATCATTTCAGTCTGCATAACTCTTTTTTGCTCTCTCTCACCTTTAAATTTGAGTTTTATACCCTTTACTTCTTTTAGCTTTTTGATAGTTGGAGATATCATTTGTAAAACCTCTGTTGCTGTTACTATGGAAGGATTTACATTAGCAAAGACATAAAAGTTAGTTTCGCCATCATCTTTAACAAGTCTCTCCAGAGACTCAACTTTTTCAAACTCACATATATCTTTTAACTTTACAAAGACACCATCTTTAAGAGGAATCTCCAGTCTTTTAAAACTCTCCAAGTCATCTTCAATATTGAATGATTTTACTTTTACATCTACAAGTTCGTTCCCGTCAAAGATAGTACCAACTTTTCTTGTGAGGTATAGACCGGATATATATTTACCAAGAGAACTCTCTGTAATACCTAAATCTTCACCGTAAGAATTTAGTTTTATCTTTATCTCATCAAGTCCTGTTTTAACATTGTCTCCAAAGTACTTTATACCGTCTATTTTAGAGAAACTGTTTTCTATTTCTCGTATGGTCTTTATAGCCTTTTGATAATCTTCACTGATGATACCGATGCGTATATCAGCTTTTGTATGTCCCATTTTTCTCTCAACAACCATTAGGTTGCTTAGGTTAAAGCTTTTTTTGTATTTTTGCTCTTTGAGCCAAGTTCTAAGGTCTTTAGATATTGCTTGTGAAGATTTATCTCTTACTCTGTCAGTAGGGTCATAATAGAAACTAAGGTACGGAGTAATATATTTGTCTACAAAGTTTGAAGGTTCCATTTTATGCAGTTCAAGAGAGATATATCCTACATAAGGATACATCTCAGCAGAACCTGTCGCACTTCTTCTATATCCGGCAGTAGAACTTACATGTTTTAGAAAAAATCTATCTTTCTCTTTTAAAATACTTTTTTCTAAAGTCTGAATAATCTCTAGTGATTCTTCTAAAGTAGTTGTAGGCTTAGCCTTAAAAGTTATATTAATTGATGAAGAATCAAATGGCTGAAACATTTGATACTTTGAACTTTTTATACCGTAGTAAATCAGGGTAGGTACGATTATTACAAATGTAAGTAAGAAAGTCTTTTGATACTTTACAAGTTGTATGAGAACTCTTAGGTAGAGTGCATTTACTCTGTCCCACGAGAGAGTCCTTGATTTTGCCGAGAGAGTGTGTGAAGCGTGAATAGGTAAAAATATAAACGACTCTATAAGTGAAGCTATAACAAGAGCGGAGAATGCTATTGGTATAAGCTGTATTATCTCTCCAAGTCTTCCACTTAGCATCAGTAGAGGTATAAAAGAAAAGAGAGTTGTTATAGATGCAATAGTCACAGGTTTAGCCATCTCTTTTGTACCCAAAAACGCAGCTTCTCTTGGGGAATAACCTTTTTCTATGTACTGTTGTATATTTTCACTCACAACAATAGCATCATCGACGATAATACCAATGGCAATAAGCACACCAACAAGAGAGTTGACATTGATACTGTGCCCTGTAAAGTAGAAGTAAATAGCACCCATAACAAAAGATGTTGGAATACCCAAAGCGATAATAAAAGCAATACGGATATTTATAAGTATTGCAGTTAGTACAGTAATCAGAATCACACCAAGTAGGATGTTAGAGATAACAATATTTAGTCTATCTTTTATAACAGTTGATTTATCCATTCTGACATCGAAGTTAACACCTTTTACTTTCATCTTGGATATGAGTGTTTTGATATCTTCGGCTATTTTAACTGCATCACCTTTTGGATTTTGTGAAACGGCAAGTGTGATAGAGTTATTCCCATTCATACTTGCAAGTGTAGATGCATCTTCATATCTCTTAGTTATTTTAGCTATGTCTTTTAGTTCGATGCGTTGATTATCTATGTTTAAGATAGTACTTTCAAGCTCATAAGACTGTCTTTTGTCATTGTGAGCAGAGATATAGTACTGCTGTTTGAGGTTTTCTATTTTACCAAGAGGAAATATATATGATACTTCTGAAAATACACGCAGTACTTCATCAAGAGAAATATTATAAGCATTTACTTTTTTCTCATCTATTAACACTTCATAAAAGAGTTCAGAATCTCCGAATATAGTTACATCTGAAACATTTTCGATTGAAAGAAGTCTGCTTTTAAACTTTTTTGAGAGTGCTTTTAGTTGGTTTCTATGTATTTCGTGAGATATCATAGATACATGCATGATACTTCTTGAGTGTGCAACTCCTCTTATTACAGGTTCATCCATATCACTTGGAAGGTTTTCTCTTATTAAAGATATGCCATCTTCAACTTTTGTGATAACTTCTGTTTTTTCTGCACCCTTTACAAGCTCTAAAATTATTGAAAATCTTCCTGGGGATACTACTGATGTTACACTTTCAACCCCGACAATATTTTTTACTTCCTCTTCGATTTCTTGTACAGCCATTTTATTTAGTGTATCTACAGATGCACCGCTATATGAGCCTCTTATGGTTACCGAGTTAGGCTCTATAGTAGGAGATATCTCTTTTGGAATCTGAGTATATGCAAAGATTCCAACTCCAAATAGTAGAAAAAATAGAATATAGTTAATTTTATAGTTATCAATAAAAAAGTTTAATACTCTTTCAAACATTAATTAGTCTACCTCGTTTTCATATGTATGAGACTCATGTGCCAAAATTGCCGCTCCATATGATGTAGTTATTTGTGGAAACTCAGGAATGAAGATCTCTTTTCCAAGCTCATTCTCAATAGCATGAACTAAACCACCGTTAAGAGCTGGACCACCATCAAAATAGATATTCTCTTTTATACCGACTCTCTTTACTAGTTTGATGATTCTTTTTGCTATAGAGTAGTGAACTCCAGCAACTATATCTTCTACACTATTGTCATTTCCTAAAAGTCCTATAATCTCTGACTCAGCAAAGACTGCACAAGTACTATTAATAGCTAGTGGTGTACCCTTTGATTTAAAGTGATAATCACCTAACTCGTCAACTTCAAGTTCCAAATTCATGGCAACAACATCTAAAAATTTTCCAGTTCCGGCTGCACATCTGTCATTCATGGCAAAATTTACTACATTTCCTTCACTATCTAGTGAAATTGCTTTAGAATCTTGTCCACCAATATTAATAATGGTTTTTATTTCACACTTATCTGCCGTAGCCGCTCTAGCACCAATTGCATTTGCAGTGATTTCACTTATATTTTCATCGGCTTCTTTAAATAGTTTTCTCCCATATCCTGTTGACACGGTATAAACTAAATCTTCTTCATCTATATTAAGTTCAATAAGCATCTCTTTTAAACTTTGCTTCGCATATTTATAGAACATGCTTCCACTGGCACTTATTCTATGTCCCACTAACTTCTTATTCTCATCTACAAGTGCAACTTTAATAGCAGTTGAACCTATATCTATCCCTGCAAAATACTGCATTAACGCTTCCTTCTTCTGTTTTTTAGTGATTCTACAAATGCTTCGATTCTAGTTGTCAGCTGTCCTAAATGACTAGGAGAATAATCACTCTCAAGGTAAATGATAGGGATTCCTTCTTTCTCCATAGCTTCTAAAACAGATCTTTGTTCCATCTCATATACTTGGCATCCTGCAAAAGCCTGATAAACAACACCATCTGCCTTATAATCTTTTACTAAATCAATAATTCTTCTTTTTCTATCTTCATTTTTTGTAAATATCGGACATGTACACCCTTTTAGATATCTGTCTGCAATACCATCAACCATGTCATTTACAAACCACTCATCAACACTCACCATATCGTTAAACATTCTGTTTGATGAACATGTCTCATCTGCAACGATAATAGCATCTGATTGCTCTATAAGAAGAGGGACTTTAAGGTTTGGAAATATAGGAGGGGAACCTGTATAGACAATTCTTGGACTTCTCTTATGTGCCATACTGATTTCATCTTCTACTCTCTGCTCACACTCTTTTGCAACTGCTTCGATGGCTTCTATCCAGTTATCTATTTTATCGAAGAAAAAAGCATTAGTAATCATGAACATATCTACTCCAGATATAGGAACATTTATATTTTTTCTTAAAACATTTAGTCTGTGATAGAGATGCTGAGCGAAACCGACTTTTTGTATGGACTCTTTTAACTTCTTTTTAGTTAGTTTTTTACCTAAATTATTTGACAACTCTTTTGTAAATTTTCTAACACTGCGTCTCCAATACTCACGGCTCTCTTCACTCTCTTTTGTTCTAGGAAACTCCATATCATAGACTGAAAATCCCATCTCTTCTATAATAGCACCAGATTTTGCTTTTTGATCACAAGTTGTAGGAGATATAACCACATCTGGTTTATCGGAGAAATTATCAGATGCAAACTGTCCTACAGTTGCTTTAACTAAAGGACATGCTTTAGAAGGAAGCAGGTCACTTCCTATCTCATCATTAGTATAAAAACCGTTACATAGCCTAAGTGGAACAGCATCTAGAGCGTAGATGATTTCAGATGGTACTTGGATACACATAGTACCAACTTTTACTTTGTCACTATGTAGAGGCTCATGTTTGCAATGTACACTCTCAAAAAGATTGTAAAAATAATCCATAGACTTTGGAGGTTCTTTAAACTCATGTTTTATTTTGTCTAAAACTGAGATAGCTTCCATAGCTTTGTGACGGTTTTGTTTTTCTTTTGGAGTCTCTATCGTATGTTCTCTCATATTTTTAGTCATCTTTTTTCTCCCACTTATCCATTTGCATTCTTTTAGCAAAGCCACCTTTAGTAGATTTAAATATCGGGTAATTTATAAAGTCAACATGCAGGGCATCATCTTCTGGACAAGCAGCCACACACTTCATACATAAAATACAGTCATCTCTTAAGATATTCGTACTTGTTACATCATCAGCAATATCTTTTATTTGCATATCGCAAACTGTGTAGCAGTCACCACATTTTGTACACTTGTCACCATCTTTTTTAAGCTTTAAAAGTGCCGCATCACTAAAGATGTAGTGCATGGCACTCATAGGACAGAAAAAACAGAAGAATCTTTTTTTAACAAACGAACCAACTACAAATAGACCAGTAAATACTAACCCTAGTGAAGTAAGAATCATCGCACTTTTTGTTGAGAAGTCTAAACTCCATTGAGACACATCGCCTACAAAAAGAGGTGTTATCATTCTTCCCGGACAAATCTCACAAAATGCTGTTCTCCACTCACCGCCAAGAAGTCCTATACCAACAGCCATAGGTGCTAAAATTACAAGTGCGAGCATAATGTACTTTATCTTTTTTAGTTTACTAAATTGTGCTTGCGTATAAGTACTGTACCTGATACCCATCTTTTTTCTAAGACCCGTTAACCAGTCTTGCATAGTTCCAAGAGGACAAGCATAACCACACCAAGCCTTATTAAATACTATAAACCATAGTAAAAAAGTTATAAAACCTATAAGAACTGAGATGCTTGCTACGCTAAAGAGTACATCCAAAGGACGAGCCAGTTGATGTTGCAGAGGCAGAAAGTAACACATACCTCCAACTTCTCTATCGTAACCACATGAAAATACAGGAATACTATTTCCCAAATTAATAGAAAAGTAACCGCCGTATATAAAGATGACAAAGAAAAACAGTTGCAGCCAAAAACGAAATTTTCGAATATCTGCTTTGTTTATAAAGTCTCTAATTTTTTTCATAAAATCTCACCTCTTTAAAAGGTTTTTGTCTTCTTTTTCTAAACCAGTATATAGCAAACCCAGATAGTATAGCTGTAGCAGTTGCAGCAAACAGACCGTAAGCGTAAGATCTATAAGCACTCTCTGCTGGATAGTAAATAGATGTATATGTCGATTCGTAGTTTATAGAACCATACTCTTTATCATTATGTGTACCTTTAGAATTTTCTGTGTAATTTGCAGTGAGTAAAAATTGGTTCTTATGTCTTCTGTCAAACTTATTCCATTTGGGAAAATAATCTTTAAGAAGTGTGAAAACTGCTACTCCATCTTTATCTGTTTTAATAGTTTTTGACCAACCTGTTTTAGTTGACAGTGTAAGAGATGCATTTTGAATTGCTTTAGAGTTGAGCATAACTTTTAGTCTTATTTTGTCGCCTGAATATAGACGATAATAAAATGTCTCTCCGTCTTCTCTTAGTCTTAAAATATCAAAAGGTACTTCAAAAATTGTGTGAGCTGACATTTTTTCTTCGTCATAAATAGCATCGTTACTATGATTAAATCTCATTTTCTCATACTTTGCTGTTTGAATATAAAGAGTGTTATCTTGGAGTGTTCTACTATTATAGTAGAGGTTGTAGTATCCATTATTAGGCATTTTAAAACTAACAGATTTGCAGCCTCTATCTTTTGACCCAGTTAGTTTTGTTGTTATTAAGTTAGCATCTAGAACATAAAGATCAGCATCTATGTTACCCAAGCAGTTCTTTTTTCCAGAATTGTCTTCAAAGATAGGCCACATTTTTTTCGATGCTACTTTATTTCTATCGCGACCATGATTATGTCCTCCCCCATATTTTTTCTTTTTGGCTGCAGGATTAGTATCTGAAAAATATACGGTATCAAATGCTGTTGGTTTTTTATAACTTTGAGTGGCTCTTCTTTTAAAGTCTTCTGGAGTTGAAGTACTTTGAAATACTTTTGTACTATGATTACCATGCCCGCCTGAAGCTCTGCCATATGTATCTAAGATATGTGATCTGTACATATTAATACTTAGGAAGAAAATGATTAAAGATGCCGCAAAAGGGTAGGCTACAATCTTTCTCATCTTATGAACATCTAGTAGTTTCATTCTTTTATAAAGTATGATTAATGCCCAAGCTATTGCAATCCATTTGAATATGCCAAACATATGTAGCCAACTATCTCCTCTATTTGCCAGAGATGATACATCAACGCTAAATCCAAAACCTTGAGCAAATCCTTCTACTATTTTTTCATATCCTCTTATGAAAAATGCCTCTAACGAGTGAGCGATAGAACCTAATATAAATAGTGGAGCATAAGAGTATCCAAGATCATAAAGTATTTTGGAGAAATCTTTTTGAAGAATCTTAGATGCTATAAACATACCAACAAGAGCCGCTACAATAGTAAATAGCATCGCATAAAGAAATGCAAATAAACCGATAGGGTCTACTGAACCAAAACTAATAAAACTTTTGAAGAACTCTGCTGTTTTTGACCAAATCATATCCCCCGCAGCATTACTTCGTCCGATTCCATGGTGAAATGACATAGTAATTGGAATAGCAGCAAGTATAAGAATAAATGCCCATACTTCTGCTTTTAAAGGTTGAAATTTTGAGAATAAAGAAAATGATGGTTTTTTGACTTTGAAACTAACCGCTTCACATGCAGAGCTACAATCCATACATAGGGTACACTCAGTCATAGAATTTCTTTTATCAAATGTAAATGGTTTTAAGTTATAAGGACAAGCAGTTGCACACTCAAATGTTTTACATTCATTACAAGCACTTTTATAAGTTCCCAACCATGTAAATGATAGTTTTGAGTAGGCTCTAGTTAGTGTTCCAATAGGACAAACATATTTACAGTAACTCATATCTTTATACAAAAAATATACTACAAAAGAGATTAGAGTCATAACACTAAACATAACAGCAGTTCCTATAGCTGTTCTGTAGATTCCAGGGAACATATAGTAAATTCCCCACCATCCAATAACAAGAAGTAAAAGACCTATATACTGGTTTTGCATCCATTTTGGCATAGTTTTTTTCAAACCAAATTTTGTAATGTATTTTCCTATAAAACCATGAGGGCAGATGCCACAGAAAACTCTTCCTAAAGTAGGCAGAGTAATAACCATAAACAGAGACCAAAAGATACCCCAAAATACAGCCCAAGTAAACAAGTTGTCTTTACCTGTATGAGTGTAACCATAGTATATAGCATATAAAAATAGAGCTAAGACTATTATTTTTAGAGTCATTAAAAACTTTTGGTTTTTAAATAAAAAACCTATTATCGGCTTAGAATAAATATCATCTTTGTCTCGTTTTATAAAATCTACCATTATTTACCTTTTTTAAAGTACTAAAACACCGTTTAATACTAATATTCCTACTGTAACTAGTAGAAGTGCTGCTATTCGCTCCATCAAAAGCTTGTAAGAAGAGAATTGAAGCATCAATCCCTTAATCAATTTTGAGACTATAAAACCATAAAATATAATTGAAAATATAACAGCACCGACTCCAAAGAACAGACCTAGTCCTATAGAGTTGTAAATATTACTACTATTTGCTGCTACTGCTAAGAGTGCCATTATCGGAGCACATGGATTTATGGACATAGTTGCACCTATAGTAAAAAAACCAAGTTTATTTAACTTTGGTTTTTTTATTAATGGTGTAGTGTGTCCACAAAAGCGAGTTGATTTAAAGCTCTTGTAAAATAGATATACTCCCATAGAGATAGTACTAGCACCCAATACAATGCTAAAAATATAATTGTCATTTAGCATCTGCTTTACCCATACAGAACTCAAATACGCCACAATTGCTATAAGTGTATAGCTAAATATTCTTCCAAGACTAAAAGGCACAATTATGCCTAGTGCTTGCTTTGTATTGTTAGAATTACTAATAAGAATAGGACTTAGAAACGGCATACATGAGAACATACATGCTGTTGCTCCATAAGAGAGACCAATGATAAATATTGATATAAAAGCTGTATATTCCATCTGATTTTTCTTCTTAATTCTTCTTGGTAATTATTCCAAGATTTTTAAACTCTTTTTCTTCTAGGGAATCTAGAACTGAAACAAACAGGTCAAACTTTGCATTTTTGTCACAGTTGATATGAACAGGTATTTCTATATCATATTTTGAAAGTTTTAAAATAATGTCTTTTTTTAAGACCTTCACTTTGTCAAATAAAATATCACCATTCTTTTTTATTGTAATAGTAAGATTCTTTTTGTTATTTTGTTTTGTTGCAGTTTTTGAATTTGGAAGGTCAACGGGAATAATCCCTTTTGCTACGAATGTAGCAGTAGTAAGGACTATTACAAGAAGTACAAGCATAATATCAATAAACGGGACTACATTTATTGAATCAAATTTTTTAATTTGCAAGTTTTCTCTTTTCTTTTATATCCCAATAAGCTAGAACAACTTCAATTTTTCTAGCTAAATGGTTATAAAACACTATGGCTGGAATTGCTACTATAAGTCCCATAGCAGTAGCTTTTAGAGCAAGAGCTAAAGATGTCATTATTGTCTTGGCATCCAAGTCACTGCCTTGTCCCATAGAGTAAAAAGTTATGATAATTCCAAATACTGTACCAAGTAGTCCAATATATGGTGCATTAGAACCAAAAGTTGAGATAATGTTGATATTGTTAGTAAGTTCAATTTCAAGCTCTTCTTTTGTCTCGAAGCTGTTTACATCTACTCCTCTAAAAAAAAGAATCCTTTCAACCCAAAACCAAAAAGTCATGAAACTCATAACTCCTAGAAGGCCGATAACACCGTAGTCAACAATATCTTTTATTAGTTCTATGTTCATTATATTTACCTATATTATTTATTATTAGAATTTTGCAGAAAGACCAGCAAGTAAAGTTCTACCAGGGTTAACAGTCAATCCCATATCTCTTACATCGTATAGTCCATCATCATTTCTATCACCAGTAACACGAGGCATCATATAATATTGTTTATCAAAAATATTTTCAACTTTTGCAAATATTTCTATATCTAAACCTGATACTTTAAGATTATATTTAGCTCTTAGATTAACAATCGAATATCCATCAACTTTTATTTCATTCATCTCATCTGCATTTTGGTTTGATCTATAGTTTATGTCAGCTGTAAGCAGTAAACCTTTCAATGGTCTATAATTAGCCTCCAGGAAGATTGTATGTTCTGATGTTCTTGGTACTCTGTTACCAGCCAGATTATAAACACCTTCAACATAATCATCTCTAAAATCACCATCACCATTTTGGTCAGTACCGTTTGCAGTGCCACCCTCATTTAGAATATGTGTATATCTGTCATATCTAGTATATTCAGAATGTAAGTATGTGTAGTTAAGTAAAAATGAAAAATCTTTTTGTTTATCACTTTTTATACTAAGCTCTAATCCTCTGTTTTGAACATCAGCCATGTTGTCATAATATACATCCACACCTTTGGTAGATGCGTAGTTACCACTACTTCTACCGATAACATTTTTTCTGTCAAGTTGAAAAATAGATAATTCATAAGATAGTAAACCACTTTTTTGTCTAAGTCCAATTTCATAGTTATATGTTTTTTCAGTATCAATATCTGTGTTATTGGCGTATGTTCCAGGGTAAGATGATGTTGACATATCACCTGCATATAATTGCGACAGTGTTGGCACTCTAAATCCTGTTGATACACTAGCATACAACACTTGTTTATCTGCAAGTTTATAAGTAGCACCAATTCTATATGAACTCTCATTAAAATTAGTCCTCCAATCATTAGAAGTTAATATATTTTTATAATCATAATTTATATTATCATATCTGGCATTTAGTGTAGTAGTAAAATCTTTTGTAAATACATACTTAAACTCACCATATATTGCATTGATATCTTCTTTACCTTCTGTATTACGAGTAACTTCATCAATAGGATGAACAGTGAAAGGAGGTCTTGTATCTGTATATTCAATTCTATATTTACTTTTTGATGTTTCTTCATTTCTAGCTATATCAACTCCTAGCATAGAAGCCAATGTAGTACCATCCATTCTATACTCAGATTTTAAACCTCTTTGAATTGTACTTTTATCGACTTTTGATTTATGCTCATCTCTTATACCATCGCCATTACTGTCAATTGGGCTACTATCATTAATAGTTCTATCTTCATAGTGATAGATTTGAGCCATTAAGTTTGAGCCATTATCAAAATTTTTAGAGTATGTTAAAAATAATTTTGTTAAATCAATGTCATTTTTAGTTGAATAACCAACTTGACCAACACTTTTTGGATTATCATTGACATTATTTGTATATACACCAGTAGTTCCATTATAAGTAGCATATGTTATTGACCCTGTATCATTTTCATATCTTAAGGTCTTATCTGCACCAATTGTTAAATCACTACTATCATCTATATAGTATTGAAATTTACTATTTATAGATTTAATAGAGTAATCTGAATCTTCCCAGTAACCATCACTCTTTTTATAACTTGCTTGAACATTTGCTGCAAAATTTTCTTTACCCATATTATATGAAGCTAAATATTTTTGATATCCATAACTTCCTATTTCTGCAGTAGCGAAACCTTGGTTCTTATTTTTAGGTCTTGTTGTAGTAATAATAATTGCACCAGCAATAGCATCATTACCATATAGATATGAAGCTCCACCTTTTAATACTTTGATTGATTCAATATTATCAATATCAATATTAACACTTCCAGCTCTCTCTTGAACAGGTACACCATCGATTACGATTGCTACACCAGGTTTTTCTCCCATATACATCTCAGTTGCGATACCTCTAATGTGAATCTTGTTCGAATCACCCTCATTTTTTCTTACAGTAACACCTGGAATAGTGTTTAAAACATCAGCAATATTTTCTGCATGGAAAGACTCAACTTCTTTAGCACTCATTGTTGCTGTACTTGATACATTGAACTTTTTTGTATCAAATTTATCATCAATTGTTGATGATTCAACCTGTATTGTTCCTAAATCTGAAGCCGCTACATTAATTGCAAGCGCACAGATAACCGATAGATAAACTCTTTTTTTCATATCTTTCCCTTGAGTATAGTTAAAATTCTTCGGGTGGATTATAAGGGAAAAGTGTTAATTATGTATTAAGTTGTATGTTTAAGTAATATTTAATATTAAGTGCTATAACCCTTCTATCATTTTAATAAGCTCTTCAGGTCTGTTTGAATTTTTAATAGCATTTTCTTTTGTAATTGTTCTTTTTTGAAGTAACTCTATTAATTCTTGCGTTTGCGTAGACATGTGAGTCTCATTTTGATTTAGTTGCATTTGAGAGTATAGTTGATGAACCTTGTCTTCTCTAATCTGATTTTGGATAGCAGGGTTTGTTATTAAAATCTCTTGTGTTGCAACTTTACCACCACCAACACGAGGTATTAATGTTTGAGAGACAACTGCTACAAGTGAAGAAGCTAATTGCGCTCTAATTTGAGCTTGCTCTTCTCCATCAAAAACATCTATAATACGGTTAATAGTTCCAGGTGCAGAGTTAGTATGGAGTGTTCCAAACACCAAGTGACCTGTCTCTGCCGCTGTTAATGCTGCTCCAATAGTTTCAGCATCTCGCATTTCCCCAATTAGTATGATATCTGGATCTTGTCTCAGGGCAAATTTAAGTGCAGATGCAAATGAAGCAGTATCATTCCCGACATCTCTTTGTGAGAAAAGAGATTTTATATTTTTATGAACAAACTCAACTGGGTCTTCAACTGTAATAACATGTCTTCTTTCTGTCATATTTATCTCATGAAGCATAGATGCTAATGTGGTTGATTTACCACTTCCTGTTGGACCAGTAACCAGAATAAGACCTTTTTCTTTTTTTATAAGTTCTTTAAAAATTGGAGGATTTCCATATTCATCAAGCGTTGGTATATCAATAGGAATCATACGAAAAGCACAAGCAATCCCACCAATAGTACGGTAGTAATTAGCACGAAAACGACCTATATCTTGTAACTCAAATGAAAAATCAAGTTCGTTTATATCTTCAAAAATTTTCTTTTGTTTATCTTCTATAAGTGCGTAAGCCATTCCTTCAATATCTTTTGCACTTAATACAGCAAGATTAAGTGGGCGTAGTTCTTTATCTATTCTAATTTGTGGTTCACTTCCAACAACAAGGTGTAAATCACTCGAACCGTAGGCTAAAACACTCTTTAGGAGTTTTTTTATGTCAACTGCTTTTTTCATTTTTTCACTCATCTGAATTACTCCTAATATCTTATTCTATGATTTTTGGTACTATAAAAAAGTGGTCACCACTAAGAGGTGCATTTTTTATAATGTCGTCATTTACGCTAGTTTTACAAGATATTAAGTCTTCTCTTGTAAATGTTGCGTTATTGTTCATAGCGAACTTATCATCAACACCATCAGTGTCTAACTCGCTTAAGTTATCTACAAAACTCATTATTTCTGAAAGTTGCGTAATTATTGATTCTCTTTTGTTATCTGAAACTTTTAAAAAAGATAGTTTTTCTAGTTTTGTTAGTAATGCGTCGTCTACTTGCATCTATAGTTCCTAATCTTACTTAATTTTAAATAATTGTATCAAAATTATTCTATGTGTTTGATGAAACTTTAACAAACTTAAGGGTATTATTTGAAATTATTTGAAATAAGGAATATTTTTGAGTTTAAAAAATGATATAAATATGGTAAAAGAAGAGTTGAATTCTGAAGAAAAGTTTTTTGAAAAAGCAGTTATTACTGAAAGATTTGTAAAAAAATATAAATATAAAATGATAGTCGCAGTAGTTGTAGTGATAGTTTTGGTTGGAGCTAATATAGCTTATGACTTAAATAAACAAAGTAAAGTAACTTCCGCAAATGAAGCTTTAACTACTTTAAATATAGATTCTACAAATTCTGAAGCACTGTTAACTCTTAAAAATGTATCTCCAAATTTATACGATGTTTGGATTTATTCAAATGCTGTTGCAAATGAAGATTTTATAACTTTAAAAGAGATTAAAAATTCTTCAGCATTTATGCTTGGTGATTTAGCTTCTTATGAATTAGCACAAAACAATAAAGATGTAAAATCTTTAAATGAGTACTCTTCAAAGCAAGACGCGATATATAAAGATTTAGCTTTAGTTCAAAGTGCAATCATACTTTTGAGTGAATCTAAAATTGATGAAGCACATGAAATACTAGAAAAAGTTCCACTTCAATCATCATTTGCAAAGATTGCATCTGCTCTGCTTCATTATGGAGTAAAGTAAGATTTTGAAAAATATATTATTACTATTTTTAATTGCTTTTATTTTTGGAGCATGTAGTTCAAAAGAAGTGTATGAGCCAAAAATAGTAAAAGATGATTGGAAATTTTACGGAACAAAAAAAGAAAGAATTGTTGATGTTTCTTCTGATGTTGCGATGCTTGAGAGTAGAAAAGTTCTTTTGAAAGATGGTGTGATTGAAACTAAGGTTGAAGAATCACATAGACTTCTTGGTAGTAGTGATGGTTGGATTGTTAGTTCAAGTATTGATGGAGAACTTACTATTAACTACATAGAAGACGCATCTATGAAAAAAACTTTTAATCTCAAAAAGACTATTGCTGCAGCGAGTGCTAAAAATGATATTTTAGCTGTTTTATTCGCTGATAATGAGATGGCTCTGTATTCTATCTCACAAAACTCTCTTCTTGTAAAAATTCAAGGCTCTCCACCCGTAGTTGTAAATGCAAAAATAGTAAACCCTTACTTTATGAAGGACTTAGTTGTATTTTTGACTTTAGATGGGAAAATTGTAATTGTAAATGTAAAACTAAAAAAGAAACTAAGAACTGTTATAGTCTCTTCTGAAGATAATTTTAATAATATTATTGATTTTAAAGTAGTTGACTCAAAACTAATAGCATCAACTGGAAATAAAATACTTTCTATGGCAGAAAAAGAGATAAGAGTTAGTTATGAGATAAGAAACATAGCTTATGATGATATATATATTTATATAACTACAAAACAAGGTGAGATAATCTCTTTAACACCAGATTTACAAGTTAATGCAAAAGTTAAATTTCCATTTGCTCATTTTTTAGGCTTAATTATGCATAAAGATAAAATATATGCTTTAGAAAAAGAAGGTTATATTATTGAATTATCAAAAGATTTACTAAAGTATGATGTTTATGAAGTTGATATTGAAGATGGATATATTTTTGTAGCAGATAAAATATTTTACATAGATGATGAGTATATCTCATTTGAGTAATGAGCTAGAAGCTTTTTTAGAATACATTAGCGTAACAAGAGCACTTAGTAAAAAAACTGTAGAAGCTTACCGAAGTGACTTGTTACAAATTGAAGAAGCGACTTGCGCTTCTTTAATAAAGCTAAATCAAGATAGTGTTCTAAGTGTTCTTGCAAAGTATAAGAATAAAAGAACCCTAAATAGAAAACTATCTACACTAAATGCTTTTTTTGATTTTTGTTATAAAAGTCAGTTTAAAGATGAGCAAATAAAATATAGATTTGCGAAAATACCAAAACTTCTTCCTAAATTTTTATCATATAAAGATATACAAAATGCTTTAAAATACATAGACAGAAGTAGTTGGCTAGGGCTTCGTGATTATGCTTTAATATTGTTCTTGTTTGCTAGTGGAACAAGAATTAGTGAGTGTTTGGCTTTGAGAGGTGAAGACATAGAAGAAGGTTGGTTACATATAAGACATGCAAAGGGTGAAAAGGAGCGTGTAGTTCCCGTTGCTAAAGTAGCAGTAGATGCTATTAGAGTATATATGGAAAAAAGAGAGTCAGATAGTGAGTATATTTGGTGTAATTATAAAGGAGATAGTTTAAGCCGTATATCTGCTTATAAGATAACTAAAAAATATTTACAAGTTTCACCTCATGTTATTCGTCATTCGTATGCTACATCACTTATACGAGGTGGAGCAGATTTAAGAGTTGTACAGGAGTTGTTAGGTCATGTATCACTGATGACAACACAAATATATACGCATGTTCAAAAGCAAGACTTAAAGGAAACTGTGGAAGTTTGCCATCCGTTGGCATAAAGTATTTTTTTTGTTATAATATTATAACTAAGAAAATAAGAATGAATATCAATTATGAAAAATATAAAAAATAAAATGTTATCAAAAACTTTTTTAATTTCGTTACTCTTTAGACAAAATAAATGGCACCAACACGGTGTTTTTTTACACACCTTAAGAGTTGTATACTATGCTTTAAAGGCAAAAGACTATAAGCTTATTGGTGGAGCATTTCTTCACGATATTGGAAAACCATTTGTAGCATATGATAAGCATGATGATGAGGTGCCTTTTTTTGAGTATAGTTTTACAGACCATGAGGAAACCTCTTATCAACTTATAAAAAATTGGTTTTTTTTAAGTGACTATACGAAACAGATAGTTCGTTATCACTATCTTATAAGAGATATGGACTGGAGTCAACATGAAAATCAAACAAGATATAAAAGTAAAAAAACAATTTGGGATAATCTTGATAGTGAAATGCAAGATGATTTAGCAAGATTTCTTGTTTATGATGATTTAGGCAAAGGTAAAAGAAGAATTTAATTAATTATATTTTTTTTTGATAATTAATGTGTATTAATGCTCGTCTAAAATAGTTTATAACACTATATTAGTTCTATAAAGTAGTTGAAATATCATTTTATATTTGATTAATCAAATAATATGTGGAGTTTGTAAAAATGATGAAAAAATTGTTACCTTTTCTTATAATATCTGTTTTTGTTTCTATTATTGTTACAGTTTTTTTATCTTTAGCCTCACAAAATAAGATGATAGTTACTATAAAAAACAATACAAAAAAACTACCTATTAAGATGCAAATAAACAAATATCAAGATAGTGACTGCGGAATGCTTATTGATAATATGGAGTATATTTCTCAAGTTATATCGCCATCAGCACAAACTTGGTTTTTTCATGACCATGGCGGTTTTGTAAAATGGCTTGAAGATAAAGAGTTTAAAGATGAAGCTATAATCTGGGTTATGAGTAAAGATACAAAGCAGTGGGTAGATGCAAGAGATGCATTTTACTCCTTAATAGATAAAACACCAATGGGGTATGGTTTTGGTGCTTATGAAAAAAAAGCTTTCGGATATGTGAATTTTGATACAATGAGGTTAAGAATGTTAAGAGGAGAAACTCTTAATAATCCTCATATAAGAAAACAACTTCTAGGGAACAAATAGAACAAATATGGAAACTGTAAATATATTAACTATTATGAGTATAGCATTTTTAGGTTCTTTTGGTCATTGCATCGGAATGTGTGGTGGTATAGTTTTGGCATACTCAACCATAAAGATAGAACCACAAAGCTCTAAAGTGACAAAAAGTGTAGCACATCTACTCTACTCTTTTGGTAGAGTTTTTACATACTCTATTTTAGGTGCAATTTTTGGTGCCATAGGTGGAGTAGTTACTTTTAGTAATAATGCAAATGGAGCTTTACTAATTTTTGCGGGAATTGCAATGGTTTTAGCTGGTTTGTCCTTGATGGGAAAAATAAAGTTCTTAACTCTTATAGAGCATTCTTTTTCATCTTCTTCTATTTATAAAAAAGCTTTTAAAAGCGTACTAAACTCCAAATCAAATCTAAGTTTCTTTTTACTTGGAATGTTAAACGGCTTACTTCCTTGTGGTTTTGTTTACTTTTTCGCTATAACTGCGGCTAGTACAGCAAGTCCAGTCTATGGTGCATTAGTTATGGCGGTATTTGGACTAAGCACAGTTCCTGCTATGTTTGGCTTGGGTTTTTTAACCTCTCTTACTTCTGCAACAAGTTTTAGAAATATGATGATGTCTTTGGCATCTATTGCTGTGGTTATATATGGTGTTTATACAATTTATAATGGTTACGACTACATTACAAGACCTGAAAAAACATTAACAGAGTGTCATACTTAAAGAGTATTTATTTGTAACCTGATATAATAAGTTTAAATTAAAATAGGATTTATTTATGAAAAGCTCAATTCTCGATAGTATAAAATCACTGCCTCCACTTTCAAAAACCATAATAGATATAAATAAAGTTTACGCAGATGAAGAAGCTGGAATAGCTGATATGGCAAAAGCAATTGAGCATGACCCTATGATAATAGCAAACCTTTTAAAAGCTGCGAACTCTCCTTTTTATGGTTTTTCAAAAGATATAAAAAATGCATCTCAAGCAGTAAGCCTTTTTGGCATGAGTATGACCCGTTCTATTGCTTTGGGAAATTCTGTTCGAAAGCTTTTAAATGTTGATATGCAACCTTATGGCATCACATCTCAACAGTTTGCAGATATATCAACACAACAATCTGCACTTATTTTTAATTGGTATAATCGTTTAGATAAAATCAAAGCAGACAAACTCTATTTTGCAACACTTCTTCAAGAAACAGGAAAGATACTAATAGCTAGTGATGTTATTGAAGATGATGAAACTATAAGTTTTGCATCTGAGATAGGAACAACTAATAACATCGCTATTGTTGAGAAATCTTATGTTGATATGAGTTGTGCTGAAGTCACAGCAATTATATTTAAGCATTGGGGATTTGATAGTGATTTTATTGAGATGATTAGATACTCAGATGCCCCTACATTTGCACCCGAGTCTATAAAGGAATATGCAACAGCACTGCATATTATAAAAACAGTAGTTCCTGTAAATAAGCCATTTTCTGAGGTTTCTATAAACTTTGGACTTAAAAAAGCAAGTGATGCTGGATATAATCATGAACTTTTAGAAGATGCTATTGATGATATGTTGGATGTATTATAGATGTCTAAGGTAGTTACAGTTATAGATACTTTTGGTTTTTTCTTTCGTAGTTTTTATGCACTTCCTCAGCATCTTAAAAATAAAGATGGCTTTCCAACAGGACTCCTAACAGGTTTTACAAATTTTATATCAACTTTACAAAAACAGCATGATAGTGACTATATTATCTTTGCAATAGATACTAAGGGTCCTACTTTTAGAAATGAGATAGACCCAAATTATAAAGCAAATCGTAAGCCACCGCCAGAAGAGTTAAGTATGCAACTTCCAGTTGCTATAGAGTGGATAGAAAAAATGGGTTACAAGACCTTAGGTAAAGTAGGCTTCGAAGCCGATGACATGATAGCAACAGTTGTAAAACTTGCAAAAGAAAAAGAGTATAAAGTTAGGGTGGTTTCTCACGATAAAGATCTTTACCAACTCATAGAAGATGACAAAGTAGTGGTTATAGATGCTATAAAAAGAAAAAATATGGATGAAGATGCTTGTTTTTTAAAGTACGGTATAACGCCAAAGCAGTTTATAGATTATCAGTCAATTTTAGGAGATAGTGCAGATAATGTCCCAGGTGTAAAAGGCATAGGAAAGGTTGGAGCTGAAAAACTTTTAGTTCTGTATAAGACACTTGACTCTATATATACTCATATAGATGAGATTAAACCACCAGGAGTGCAAAAGAAGCTTAAAGAGTCACATGAGTCAGCCTATATGTCAAAAGAGCTTGTAACGCTTAAAAATGATGTTTTAGATTCTATTGATTTTGAAGAGTATAAAATGGATGTTGAGAATCCATTTTTAAATATTTATGATGAACTTGTAAAGTATGAACAAAATGCTGTTCTTAGAGTAATCCATGCTAAAAATATGGTGAGTGATGAAGTTAAAACGCAAGTAAAAGCAGAAGTAGCACAAGAAACACAGAGTAAAAACTTAGAGTTCAAAGCAACTCTTGTAAGTGAAGTGTCACAGTTGCAAAAAATCTTAGATAGTTTAACTCCAGAGACTATTGTCGCTTTTGATACTGAAACAACAGGGCTTGACTATGATAAAAACTCTTTAGTTGGTTTTAGTTTTTGTTTTAATGATGAAGAAGCTTTTTATGTGCCATTCGCTCACTTCTACCTAGGAGTACCTGAACAAATTTCTAAAGAGGTTGTGGCATCTGCTATGAGAAAGATATTTAATTCTAAAGTAGTTGGGCATAACATAAAGTTTGACCTTCATTTTGTAACTAGGTTTTTAAATGAGAATGACTTAGATGTTTATGCAGATAGTATGATACTTGCATGGCTCATAAACTCAGAAAGTGCTTTAGGTCTTGACAAACTCTCAGATAAACTTTTAAATCATAAAATGGTAGCTTTTAAAGATACAGTTAAAAAAGGTGAAACTTTTGCAAGTGTAGAGCTAGAGGATGCTACTAAATATGCGGCTGAAGATGCGTATATTACACTAAAACTGTTTTATCTTTTAAATGAAAAACTAGAACTCCAAGATGCTTCGCATCTGATAGACTACTCAAAAAAAGTAGAAGTTCCTTTTATAAACACTTTACTAGATATGGAAAAAGATGGCATACGAGTTGATTCTTCTTTTTTAGAAGAGTTTTTAAAAGAGGTTAAAGTTACGCTATCTAAGTTGACCAAAGATATTTATGCTTTAGCTGGAAGTGAGTTTAATATAAATTCAACAAAACAACTAGGTGTTATACTTTTTGAGCATCTAGGACTTCCTGTTGGTAAAAAAACAAAAACAGGTTACTCTACTGATGAGAAGGTACTAAGTTCGCTAAAAGATAAACATGAGATAATTACTTCTCTTTTAGAGTATAGAGAAACATATAAACTTTACTCTACTTATATAGAGCCACTTTTAAAACTATCAGCTTTAGATAAAGACTCTAGGATTCATACTTCTTTTGTCCAAACAGGAACGGCAACAGGAAGACTAAGTTCTAAAAATCCAAATCTTCAAAATATCCCTGCTAGAACTGCTCAGGGTTTAAAGATAAGAGAAGCGTTTGTGGCATCTGAGGGTAAGAAGCTTATAGGAATTGACTATTCACAAATAGAGTTAAGACTTCTGGCTCACTACTCACAAGATAGTGTGTTAGTAGATGCTTTTAAAGCAGATAAAGACATTCACTTACAAACGGCTATTGCTCTTTTTGGAGAAGACGAAGCTCCTAAAAAAAGAGCAGTTGCTAAAACTGTAAACTTTGGACTTCTGTATGGAATGGGGCAAAAAAAACTATCACAAACTCTTGGTATAACAACAAAAGAAGCTAAAGAGATTATTGAAAAATATTTCGAGTCTTTTCCAACTGTTAAAACATACTTTCGCTCAATCGTAGATAACTCTAAAGAGATGGGCTATATTGAAACCTTACTCAAAAGAAGAAGATACTTTGACTATGAAACAGCATCTCCTATGTTTAGAGCAGCTTATGATAGAGAGTCGGTTAATAGTGTGTTTCAAGGAAGTGCAAGTGACTTAATCAAACTTGCTATGAATGAGATAGCAAAAGTTATAAAAAAGGAAGGCTTAGATGCCAAGATGCTTTTACAAATTCATGATGAACTTATCTTTGAAGTAGATGCCCCTCAGGCACAGATGCTAGGAGAGAAGTTTCAAAACATAATGGAAAATATCTATGAGTTAAGTATTCCACTTAAAGCTAGTATGAACATTGGTGATAATTGGGGTGAACTGAAATAGAGTTGTTTTTCGTAATATTTTTTTATTTTTGATACAATATATAAAATATACAAGGCTTTCAATGAATTATAATTTTGAATGGGATCCAACAAAAGCAAAAAGTAATTTATCTAAACATAACATTAGCTTTGAAGATGCAACCTCAATTTTTAAAGACAAGAAGTCAATCTCCCTTTTTGATGAAAGCCATAGTGAAGATGAAGAACGATGGGCCACTATTGGATTAGATATGAAAACCAGAACACTTGTTGTTATTCATACTTATATTTCAGTAAATGAAAAGACTTATAATATAAGAATTATAAGTGCAAGAAAAGCAACAAAAAATGAAATAAAATTTTATAATGAAGGATAAGCAAATGCAAAAAGAATATGATTTTTCAAAAGGTACAAGAGGAAAGTTTTATAAAGAAAATGCAAATTTTCACTTACCAATATATTTAGATTCAGAACTTGAAGATTTTATAAATAAAATTGCTAATGAGCGAAATACAACTGTTACTCAAGTTGTAAACAATTTACTATTCAAAGACAAAGAGCTTATTGAACTAACAAGGGCTGAAGTCTAACAAAACATAATGGAAAATACCTATGAGTTAAGTATTCCACTTAAAGCTAGTATGAACATTGGTGATAATTGGGGTGAGTTGAAGTAGATAATTATCTATTTTGAGTTTAATCTATATAATGATGTTAAATAAATAGTTATGTTCATTATAAAAGGATTTAAAGCATGTTAGAAATCAGTATTTTTTTAGTAATCGTCATTGTTTTTGGTATTATCCCTATGATAATTTATTCAAAACAAGAAAAAAAAGTTACAGAAAATTCTAAACCAAATAGCATATTTGCAATTATTACAATGTTAATAATTTTTGTAAATCTATATTTTGCTTTTATTGTTAGTCAAGCTTCAATAGGATTTATTCTTGGTAAAGTATTTGCTTTACCATTAATTATTATTGGGCTTTTTTCATTATCAAAAAAGTCTAGAAATTGGAAATCAATATTTAATATTTTATTTTATACTGGATTAATCATTTTAATTGGCTCACTAGGAAACATACTTCAAGATGTATAAAAATAACACCGTAAATATAACAAGTAATAGGATAGAAATAGAAAGCCAAGCGCGGCTTTCTATTTCTCAAGATATACATTATTTTGATATAATGGTGTGTATTTAAAATTGGAGTTAATTATGATGGCTTTCAAACAAGAACAACTTTTCGATGAGATAGATATTTTACCAATAGATTTAAAAACTGAAATTGTTGATAAAATATTAGCAAGTATCGTTCCTGCAAACACTTCGATAGATCCACTATGGATAGAAGAAGTAAATAAAAGAAAAATTGATATTGAAACTAACAGAGTATCTCTTGTTGATGGAGATGAAGTTTTTTAAAAAATCTTTCAAAGACTTAATTTATAAATTACATATTCTTTTCATCCAGATGCTGAACTAGAATTAAATACTTCTGTTGATTATTATCAAGAGTGTAAAGAAGACCTTGGTTCAAAATTTGCATATGAAGTTTACAAAACAATTTAAAGAATTTTAAAATTCCCAATTGCTTGGCAAAAATTAGATGGAAATATAAGAAGATGTTTAACAAATAGATTTCCATTTGAAATAATTTACTATCAAAGAGATAATAAAATTATTATTTTAGCTGTTATGCAACTCAACAGAAAGCCAAACTACTGGAAAGATAGAAGCTAACTTAAAAATTAAAAGCTTGCACTTAAATTATCAAATAAAATGTATGATTAATATGAATTATTTTACTACTTCTTTGATACCTTATAAATAAAACTAAAAACCTCTGCTACTGCTTTATACAGTTCTGCTGGGACTTCTTTGTCTAGTTCTACTTTTGAGAGAAGCTCGATGAGGTCTTCATCTTTTTTGATTGGTAAGTTGTGAAGCTCGGCAATTTTTATGATGTTTTGTGCAGTTTCACCTTTTCCTTTTGCTATAACACGAGGTGCGGATTCTTTGTCTTTGTTATATCTAAGTGCGGCTGCTTTTCTCATGCTTTTACCTCAAACCCTACATTTATAGCTTTTGTTTGGCTCTCATAAGGCGATATAGGTGTTCTTTTACTAGCATCTAGTATACGAATTTCTCTTGGTGTTATGTTAGCATCTATCAAACCTGAGCGAAGAGTTGGGATATTCTCTTTTATGATTTTTTGAAACTCTATATTATCAGAGTGTATTTTGATGTTGATTTGGTTTTTTTCATACAAAACCAAACGCAAACTTAACTCCCCATACTCTTTTAGTTTCAACTCTATATCACAGTAAAATTTATCATCTTCATCTTTTCTTATATCTAAAGTCCCTTCCTCTAAAGCATCCCATGAAAAGGGCAAATATAAAGAAGATGAATTGTTTAGATGAGAAACTAATTGATGATAATCAATCTGCAGAGATAGTTTATCTATATGTTTTAAAACTTCACTTTGGTTTGTTATAGGAGATTTTGCTATTTCTTCACCTGTTTTTAGTAAAACAGATTTTAAGTCATTGGCAATTATCTCTTTTACATTTTGAGTTGAGCTGAGTTTTTGTGGAGTATCAAGAGTTGTTAGTTTGTTTAACAAAGCTTTGGTGTCTTTTGAAAATAGCGTGTCAGTATTGGCAATAGCACTTTTTAGTGGTTCTATGGCACTTTTTATCTCTTGTGGTATTTTTGTTTGTGTTAGTTGTTCTAGTGAGGTATTTGGTAGGATTTTTAAAATTTTTGTTAGAGCATCAAAAAGACCTTTAGCTTCTGGAACTTGGCTTTTTGTTAGTTGTGGTAAAAGTTGTACAATGCTCTCTTGTATAGATGCTACTTTAAAATTTTCTGGTGTTAAAACCTTTGGTTCTATTGTATGTTGAAGCTTTTCTAAGATTTTTGAAAATTCTTTTGTAGTAGTGATATCTTCATTTTTTAGGTTTGTTTGCATTGTTTGGATGATTTTTTCTACTATTTTTGCAACTTTACTTAAGACTTGTTTATCATCTGGTGTATTAGTAGTTAAAGATTTATTTGTAGTATTTTTTATAACCAGACTATTTAAAATTTCTTTTATATATTTATCTAAAACTTTTACAGGATAGATAGAACTTTTCTCAACACTTTTTAGTAAAGAGTTTAGAGTTTCTTTTAGTTGGACTTGAGGGTTTTGTACATTTTTAAGTTTTGATTCTAAAAAAATACCAGAGTTTGTGATTTTAGTTTTTAAGACACTTTCACTTAATTGTTTTATATCTATAAGAAACTCTTTTAAAACTTTCTCTATTGGAAGTGGAGTTTTTTCTGTTGTTTGATTTTGTGGAGTTGATTTTAAAGAATTTAGTAAGTCTTTTATAGTTGAAGAGATAGTTCCTAGATTTTTTAAAGTTGGATTGTTTTTAACTAAATTTAAAATTGTTTTATCAGATGCTGAGTTTTTGGAACTTTCTTGAAGCAGGGAGTTTATGACTGATTTTAGGTCTTTACTTTGAGTTAAGACTTCTAACTCTTTTGGCGAGGCACTTTTTAAAACCTCTTTTAAAGCCTTGTTTGTATTTGGTAATATAATATCAAGGTGCTTGTTATTTGAGATATTAATCATATTTAAGTATAGCATCTATATAATGGCATTATGTTAAAGCAGTATAAAGAAGCCATAGAGAAGAGCAATATAATTTCTAAAACTGATATGGAAGGAATAATTACTTTTGTTAATGATGAATTTTGTAAGATTTCTGGATACACACAAGAAGAGTTGATTGGTCAAAACCACAATATTGTAAGGCATCCAGATGTAGATGTATCAACATTTAAAATTCTATGGGACACAATAAAAGCTAAAAAAATACATAAAGATACTGTAAAAAATATAGCAAAAGATGGCTCAACTTTTTATGTAAATACTACTGTTATCCCTATCTTGGATGAAGATGACAATATAGCAGAGTTTATAGCTATCCGTTATGATGTTACGCAAGAAGTTTTTTACAAAGAAGAGTTGCAAAAAAAAGAAAAAGAACTTGAAGAGTTAAACAAAACACTTGAAAATCGTGTTCAAGAAAAAACGAGAGAACTAGAAGAGTTAAACAAAACACTTGAAAATCGCGTTAAAAAAGAAATCAGTAAAAATGAAGAGAAGCAAAAGGTGATGTTTTGGCAATCAAGGCTAGCATCTCTTGGTCAGATGCTCGCAAACATCGCACATCAATGGCGACAGCCCTTAACAGAGTTAAATCTAAGTAACTTTAATATGAAAAAATCAGCTCTAAATAATGATGAAGAAGAATTTTTGGAGTATTATAGAGAAAGTAAATCTATTATAAATAATATGTCAAAAACTATAGATGATTTTACAAACTTTTTTAGACCTCATAAAGAGAAGCATCCATTTAATGTAAGTGATAGTATAAATGAATCTTTGAGCCTTTTAAAAAAAATATTAAAAGCAGAGATGATAAGTGTAAACACTGACTTTATAGACTTAGAAGTTCTTGGCATCTCAAATGAATTAACTCAAGTTATTATAAACCTTATAAAAAATTCAACAGATGCTTTTATTAGTAAAGGTATTTTAATCCGAGAGATAAATATAAAAACAAAAAAAGATAATGATTTTGCTTATATTGAGATTCAGGATAATGCTGGTGGAATTGAGAAAGAAAATATAGAAAAAATTTTTGAACCATACTTTACTACAAAACATCAAAGTAGTGGAACAGGACTTGGTCTATTTATGTCAAAGATGATTTGTGAACAAGGTTTAGAGGGTTACATGGGTGTTAGTTCTAAAAAAGGTTTAACAACTTTTAGTATCAAAATTCCTTTGATAAAGTCTTAACCTATGAAAAATAAAAGTTTAAAAAAATTGCGTGTTTTATTTGTTGAAGATGAAGAAAATATTGCAAAACTTTTGAAAAATGCAATAGGAGATAGTTTTTATAGCTTTACATTGGCATCTAATGGTAAAGAGGGCATAGAAAAATTTCTGCAAATTTCACCGGATATAGTAATTACCGATATAAATATGCCCCATATGTCAGGCTTAGATATGGCGAGAGAATTAAAAAAGATAGATAAAAGTATCCCTATCATTATACTTAGTGCCTTTAGTGAGAAAGAGAAACTTTTTGAAGCTATTGATGTGGGAGTTATAAAGTATTTTTTAAAACCTTATGATCCTGATGAGATACTTGATTATATAAGTTTTATATCTAATGAATTTGAAGATAAACTTGTAGAGCTAAGTGACGATTTTAACTTTAACAAAACAAGTAAATCTCTTTATAAAAACTCCAAATTTATAGCACTTTCAAAAAATGAAGTTAAATTTTTTACACTTATTTTAAATACTGAAGACAATATACTAGATGATAAAGCAATAAAAAGAGAAATATGGAATGAAGAGGTTAGTGATGATAGACTTAGAACTTTTATTAAAAGATTACGGGTAAAAACATCAAAAAAACTTATAATAAATCTAAAAGGAGTAGGTTATAAGATAAGTTAAAGAGAGAAAAACTCAGTATAGCCTTGTTCGATTTTTACGATTTGTTATCTGTTTTATAAATTACTTGAATATGACAATGATTTTATATAATTTTTCATATATTCCCAATCTATATTATTATTAGTTACTGGCAGTAATATTTTCTCACCATCTAATCTTTTTAATCTCACTTGTCTTCCATAAGCAAATTTTATAATTAATTTTTTTAATAATGTTGCAATAAAAATACAAGTATAAATATTATCATTATTTTTATATTTGTCTGCAAATATTAATGTATGTATATTGTCATCACTGAAATATTCATAATTATGATAAAATACATTACAAAGCATATCAATAGTTATTTTATCTTTAAATATTTTTTTACTATCTTTAAATTCATCATAGCTAATAAAATTTGAAACACCATTTTGCATTGAAGTAGATGTTAATAGAGGAATTTCTCCCAAAACTCTTTCTTCTTTATTTAATCGTTCGCCTTTTTCAATATTGAATAAATCTGTTAATAAAAATGGTAAGTATTTTTTGTTTGTTGTATTAGTTTTACTGTTAGATAAACTTTTCTCGCTAATTGAATTAATCTTACTAAAAAGAAATAGTGAACTTAGATATTCTTTGATTGTATTTATAAATTCATCTTCATTATTATTATCATAATCAATATTCATGTAGCTTTCAGCACACCACTCTTGTTTATCCGAAACATTTTTTAAAACAGAAAAATTTGCTTCTTCATAATATCTATATTTAGATAGTAAATGATTATGTTTTTCCTTGTAGCATCCAATATCAATTCTACCCTGTTTTTTTCTTTTTATAAAACCATCATCATTAAATGCTCCAAACCAAGATGGTTTATTATTATTGTGTTTTTCATATGCCTTAAATACCATTATACAAGTTGGGACACTTGCCGATGGATAAAATAAATCTATAGGTGTTGTTATTACAGATTCTAAGGTATGCAATTCTAATAATTGTCTATGTTTTTTTAAAACAGCTGGAGTATCTAATGCACAACTCATTTGAACAATTGCTATACATCTCCCTCCTTTTGGTAAACTTTCCATAGCATTTAAAATAAAATCTAATTGACCATCTGCTCCAACAGAGTAGGGAGGGTTTAACATAACAACGGTAGGTTTTAATTTCTTAATTCTTTGTTTATGTTTATCATTGTAGCAATCTTCATTATAAATATGCGATTTCCCATCACCTCTCATCATCATATTAGAACAAGCAAATGTAAACATATCAGCTCTTTCTTCTGTCCCAATTAATTGATTTTCTCTAATATAAATTATTTTTTCAGCATCATTTCCTGCTAAACTAATCATTCTTTTCATTGAGGCAACTAAAAAACCACCTGTACCACAACAGCAATCATATACAACATCATCCACATTTAAATCAATCAAATCACAAAATAAATCGGTTATATGTGCTGGAGTAAGAACTAAACCAGTTTTACCATCAGAACCTGAGTATTTAATAAATTCTGTATAAAATTTTCCTAGTACATCAAACCCAGAATTATCGTAATTTACTAAAGGATAAATATCTTGTTTTATTTCATATACTAAATCACTAATCAATGTATTAGGAATATTCTTTTTTGTTTTTTTATCTTTTATTGTTTTAGCAGTAGTAATTTTATGATTTTTTATTGTTGAATATACTCTTAATATACTTTCTCTTCGTTCTTCTTCAATTTTATTCGATTTTAAAATAATTTCACAAGATGTTAATATAAAATTAACTAAATCTACGACATCACTACTTTGTTGATAGCTATCTCTAAATCGTTTGTTTTGTAGTGCTAGTAATATACCACTTATTAATGTTGCTCTTTCCGTAGTGGGAATTGAGTAGTTTTCTAATTTTCCATTATATTCAACAGCTTTTTCAATAATTTTTAAATTTTGTAAATTTATTGAAAAGTCGTGCATATCATATAGTTTAAAATAAGAATTAAATGATAATAAGTGTTTGTCTTGTAATTCTTCAATATTAGAATTATGCTTAAATAGAAAGTTGGATACCTTTAATTCATTTTGATTTAATCCTGAAACGGCTATTCCTAGTATATCAATATCTTTATTTTTTTTTCTTACGCATTTCATATAATGTAAAATACCATCAACTGAATACTCTACTGGCAAATTTCTATTATCACTTTCATGTTTATCTGTATCTGCTTTACATTCAATTATTATAATAAAATTAAGATATTTTTTAAATGAAATTATAAATTCTGGATATCCTTTATTACTTGTTCCTTTTTTTGATGCATTATCAAATAAGTTAGATCTATGTTTTGATTTTTGTTCTTCTATGAATATTTCATTTTCTATATTTAAAATATCATTCTTAAAATGTTCTCTTACTATATCTTCTGTAATTCTCTCATTCGCCATTTTAATATCCTATTCTTATTTTGTAAATTTTAACATAAAAATTAAATTTTATTTAAAAGCATGTCATTTTGTAATGTTTTTATATAGACTAATCATTACCAATTAAGAAATTTATATATTTGCATTTTATCTAAAATTTAATATTAATTGGATAAGAAGATATTTTCGCCATTATAATCTTGTTCTATCCTTTGATTTGTTGTACGCATCATTGTATGATACTATCTATTATACCTAATATATGATTTATAGTTTTTTGATTTGCTTTTTCAATAAATTTTATATTTTTTGAATTATAATCTATTGATTTCATTTGTTCTCCCATAATAAAACCTGTGATATTTTCACTTTTCACTTCAATATGAAAAGGAAAGTCTCTTTTTGTATTTGTGATTGGACAAGCAAATGCTAAACCTAAATGTTGGTTAAATATTTTATTACTTATAATTATTGCAGGTATTCTGCCTTTTTGTTCATGTCCACTTTGTGGGTCAAAATTTAAAGCTACAATATCTCCTTGTGCAGGAATATATTTTACCACTCTTCTAGTCCAATTTTATTATCAAATTCTTCATAAGTTTTGTAGTTACTTGGTAATTGTTTAACTAAATCATTAATATTATATTTTATTCTTTCTTCTCTTATTGGCTCTAATATAATTTTTTTATTTTCAATTAAAATTTTCATTTTATCACCAATAGTTAAATGTAACTCTTTCATTATATCTTTTGGAAATCTTAAACCCTCCTTTTATATTTTAGATATTGTTCGCGATGCTTAGAACTTTAAGTAGTTCAAGACTACGGGTAAAAACATCAAAAAAACTTATAATTAATCTAAAAGGTATAGGATATAAAATATTTTAAAGAAAATTATTCTATACTTGCATAAATTAAATTATAGGATGTGATATGAGAATTATTTTATTAGGTGCTCCAGGTGCTGGTAAAGGTACACAGGCACAATTTTTAACCAAGAAGTATGGAATACCTCAAATTTCTACTGGTGATATGTTAAGAGCAGCTATCAAAGCTGGCACAGATATGGGTAAAATGGCTAAAAAAGCTATGGATGCTGGACAACTTGTAACTGATGAGATTATTATTGGGCTTGTTAAAGACCGTATTGTAGAAGATGATTGTAAAAATGGATTTCTTTTAGACGGTTTTCCTCGTACACTTCCTCAAGCAGATGCTGTTACTGCCGCTGGTATTGAGATAGATGCTGTTATTGAGATTGATGTTCCTGATGAAGAAATTGTAAAGCGTATGTCAGGTCGTCGTGCTCACTTAGCATCTGGTAGAACTTATCATGTTACATTCAACCCACCAAAAGTAGATGGAAAAGATGATGTTACTGGTGAAGATTTAGTTCAAAGAGATGATGATAAAGCAGAAGTAGTTGCTGATCGTATTAAAGTTTATCATGAGCTTACTCAGCCACTTATAAACTACTACAAAACTCAAGCAGAAGCTAAAGCTTCTTTAACTTATATAACAGTAGATGGAACAGCAGATATTTCTGATGTTGAAACTGCTATTACTTCTCAACTAGGTTAGAGTTTTAAACTAAAACAGAATTAACGAAAGTTAACTCTGTTTAGTTTTGGTTTATAAACTGGGTCAGCACCCGCAACTGTCCATAGCTTTTTAGCTAAAGCACTTACAGATGGAGCAAATTTTTCTTCAATCGATTCTATAAAATCAACCTCACTAAAAGTTTCTTTTAAAAGATTTTTTTCATACTCAAAACCACTGTCTGTCGGCTCTAATTTTATAGCTTTATTTGTTGTTAAATTTGCTAATAGCCAGAGCGCTAAAAATTCTTCTGAGAATTTATTTAAGATGGCATCTGAGAACTCTTCGAAATTTTTATATCCGCTTAGTTCATATAACTCTATGATTAAATCTAAAGTTTTATGAAGATGTACAAGTGGTACCATAGAAAAAAGCATTCTACTAATACTTAAACCATCTGTATGAACAGCACCAACAAATACTCTTGCCCCGCCATCTGTATTACCAAAGTTATTTGTTTTTAGTCCAACTAAACCTATATCCGTATGACGATGTCTCCCACATCCTTTTATACAGCCAGAAAAACCAACACTTATACTATGCTCTGAAATTTTTTCTAGTGGTAAGTATTTAGTTTCATTTTTTATGCTCCAAAAAGAGTATGGGCATAAACTACCAGCACATGTTATGATAGTAGCACTTTGTGCAGGTGAAGGAAAAGGTGTAGTTTTATCAGGGAGTCCAAGAAGATATATGTTTTGATCAATTCCAAGTCTAATGTCTAAGTTTTTTTCTAATGAAAGTTTTGAAATTTGTTTCATCTCTTTAGCATCTAGGCGTGCAAAATCTGTTTGATAACAATATGCGTAAGTTCCATCTCGAAGTTGTTCATGTTGAGAAAATACAACTTTTTCAAGTTGAATTTTACCAGCACTCTCAAAAGTTTTGCCATACTCTTTTTCTATATGTTGTTTTAAAGTCTTTAAACCAATATTTTCAATCATATAAAATAAACGAGTTTTTGAACGAGAAAAACGAGAGCCATGAAGATAAAAAGCTTCAACAAAAGCCTTGAAAAAGTCAAAAACTTCTTCTTTAAGTAAAAATATATCTGCATCTTTAGCTATCTCTGTATTTTTACCACCCATGTAAACATTAAAACCATATACTCCATCTTTTAGTGCTAGTGCGAAGTAAAGGTCATTGGCAAAAAATGAAGTAACACTTGCACGATTACCAGAAACTCCAATGGAAACTCGACGAGGTAACATACCAACATAACGAGGATTTTTTACTATATAATCTTGCATCTGCATAATAATAGGGTAAGTTTCTATTTCGCAATATTTTCCTCGCCCATCATAAACATTTGTGACAATATTTCGGATATTATCACCAAAGCTTTGCCATGTAGTAAGACCATTTGTATTGAGTTTTTTCCAGATTTCTAAAACATTATCACATTCAAGTTCGTGAAGTTGTAAACCTCCTCTTGCTGTGATAATGATAGTTAAATCATACTCATCAACAACATCAGCAATATATGAAAATTCTTGCGCACTAAGACGACCAGCAGGGACACGGATACGCATAGTAAATTCATCTTCTAAAAAATCTGTTGTAAATATTCCAAAATCTTGAAGAAAAAATCTATCTCCCTCACCAAGATTTTCAAAGTCAAGGCTTTCAAATTCACTAAAGTAATCATAAGGTCTAAGTCTTGCTTTATATCTTTCTCTTTTGTTTAACTTAGAATTTAAATCTTCATTTTGCATTTAAATAGGCTCCAATTTTTATTGAGCCTATTTTAGCAAATTATTATATAAAATTTGATAAAAATTTGATGAAGTATTTCAATAAATTATATATAGGTTTAATAATTATTGATGTATAATTTTCTCTAATACAAAATCCAACAAAGAATAAGAGGAATCAATGACACAACACCATTATAATGTAATTGTTGTAGGAGGCGGTGTTTCAGGCGCTGCTCTATTTTATGAATTAGGTAGATATACAGATGCTAGTAAAATCTGTTTACTTGAAAAATACGGCTCGCTTGCTTCGTTAAACTCAAATGGTTCTGCAAATTCACAGACCATTCATTGTGGAGATATAGAAACAAATTATACACTTGAAAAAGCTGCTGCTGTTAAGAAAACTGCTAAAATGGTTGAGAAATATTGTCTTCAGTATAAGCTTGAAGACAAGGTAATGTTTGCTCACCAAAAACTAGCTATTGGTGTAGGATTTGAAGAAGTTGCGTATATAAAAAACCGTTTTAAAGAGTTTAAAAGTCTTTATCCATATTTGGAGCTTTATAACAAAGAACAACTAGCAGAAATGGAGCCTGCAATCATTTATGATAAAAATGGACAAGAGCGTCCTGAAGATATTGTAGGAATGGGCGCAAAAGGTGAATATACTACTTGTGATTTTAAAGGTTTGAGTGATTCTTTTATAGATGAAACAATAAAAATTAAAGACAAAGTTACAGATATTTTCTTTAATAATGAAGTGGAAAATATTCAAAAAATCGGAAGCACTTACCATATTCAAACTACAATGAGTCATTTTACTGCTGACTTTGTTGTTGTAAATGCAGGTGCTCACAGTCTTTTCTTAGCACATAAGATGGGACATGGTCATGATTTTGGTTGTCTTCCAATGGCAGGTAGTTTTTATCTTGCTGACCGCAAAATATTAAACGGAAAAGTTTATATGGTTCAAAACCCTAAGCTTCCGTTTGCTGCACTTCATGGTGACCCTGATATCTTAGTAAATGGCTTTACTAGATTTGGACCGACTGCGCTAATGCTTCCAAAACTAGAGCGTTTTAGATCAGGTACTTATCTTGATTTTATCAAAACATTAAGATTTGACCATAATATCATTAAAATCTTTTATGATTTACTTAAAGATAGTGATATTCGCAACTATGTACTTAAAAACTTTATGTTTGAAGTTCCTTTTATTAATAAAAAACTATTTGTTCAAGACGCTAGAAAAATTGTTCCTTCACTTACTGAAGATGATATTTCTTATGCTAAAGGTTTTGGTGGGGTTAGACCTCAGATTCTTGACAAAAAGAAGCAAAAAATTATGCTTGGTGAAGCATCTATAAATACAGGAGAAGGAATTATATTTAATATGACTCCATCTCCAGGTGCTACATCTTGTTTAGGAAATGCAGTTCGTGATGTTGAAGTGATTTGTGAGCATTTAAATTTAAAATTCAATAAAAAACAATTTGAAGATGAATTAGTAGATAAAGAACCTACCAAAGGAGATAAAAATGTCAAACGAAAATAAAAAGAAAAAACTATTATATATAACAGATCAGCATGAGTATACTGACCATGGATCAATTAGTGCGCTATTTAACGGTTACTTAAAAGAGTATCTTGATGTTCATGTTGTTTATTTAACTAAGTATAAAAATAGTTTTCAAAAAAAAGGAACTGATTATATTGTTCCTCAACAATATACAAAGAATATTTGTGATTATTTAGAGTCTAAAGATATAGAGTTAAACTCTTTTAGTTATGTTTTTGTAAGAAATATGCTTGATGTTTTAAGTGATACTCTTAAAAATCGTTCTAAGTTTGGTTTTAAACTCGGATATAGAGCATCTTTTCCTAAAACAGAAGAAGCCCTCGCTGCAAATAAAGAGAAGAATAAGGCAAGTCTTTTAAAAACTGTTGGTGGTTATTTTGAAAAATTTAACAAACAACGCCTTTTGTCAGAGTGTGACCTTTTTATGCCAACATCTAAAGATATGGAAGAAGTATTTTATGCTGATAGTGGCGTAAGAAGTTACCCTCTTCCAGCAGGACTTTGTCCAAATAGAATTACTTCTCACCGTATTTCTGATGGAGCTGATCGTAACTTTATCTATGTTGGTACACTTGATGGTTTAAGAAATTTTGCACAAGTCTTAGTTGCATTTTCAAGAGTCAAATCTCAAGAATGGCATTTGAATATCTCAACTTTTAATCCAAAGTATGCTCAAACAGTTTTAAATAACTACCCAAGTTTAGTTGGAAAGGTTACTGTTAGAGAAGCAGGTAATTTAGATGAACTTTTAGTTCAAGTTGATGATTGTGACATTGGTATTGCTTTACTTCCAGATATTTCGGTTTATAATACCGTTATACCTGCAAAAGTTATGGATTATTATACTTGCGCTATTCCTACTATATTAACAGATAACCCTAAAAACCGTACAATATTATCTGATGAAGATGCTCTGTTTTGTTCTTTTGAAGTAGATTCAATCACCGCTACAATAGAGAAAAGTATTGCTATGAGTGAAGGAGAAATTGCTGATATGGGACACTCTGGTCAAGCTAAACTTCTTAAGCATAAGCGTAACTATGAGATAATGGCAAAAGAACTTTTTGAAGAGTTAGAGTCACTTTAGCATTATCTCCAAATCACTTTTATCTTATCTGATAGAAGTGATTTATCAAATTCCATAGATGCTTCGCTAAGATTCCCTATATTTATATCAGTCTCTAAAAATCTTTGAATATAATATTTTCCCAGATACTTTCTTTGTACTAAATCATCTATAATTTTATTTATGTCATTTTCATTTAACAAGTCATTATGCAGAGTTGTTCTAGTTTCAAAACTTATTGAAGCATCTATAATTAAGTCTAGTGTTTTTGAAAATTCATCATATTTATTTGAATGAGTGATTTTGGTAAATTTATTTTTTGGTGCTTTATAGTCAAGTGCTATATAATCTAAAAGCTCTAGTTCTATAAGTTTTTTTATTTCTAAAAAATTAGTTCCATTAGTATCTAGTTTAATTTTAAATCCGAGTTTTTTTATCTCTTTACAAAATTCTACTAACGAGTGTGAAGTTGCTTCCCCACCAGATAAAACAACAGCATCTAATAGATTTATTCTAGTACTAAGAAACTCTAACACATCGTTGTAAGAATAATCTCCATTTTTACTAAAAACTATTTCTTTGTTGTAGCAATAATCACATCTCATATTACAAGAACTAAACCAAACTATACAAGATAGATGGTTTTCATAGTCTAGATGCGTGAACTTTGTTAAGTCGTATATGACTTTAGCACTCAGTAAATTGTTTTCTTTGCCTATGTTCACCTGTTTTTCCTATGTTAAAACTCTCTACAGGTCTATGATAACCCATTACTCTTGTATAAACTATGCACTTTTGTCTTTTCTCTTTTAAATTTACTAATATTTCATTTTTACTCATGATACTTTTTCTTCCTCTTTGTTAAATTTATTTATGATTTCATCATCACATTTTGGACAATATTCATGTTCTCCTGAAATATAACCATGTTTTGGACATACAGAAAACAGAGGTGTTATCGTTATATATGGAAGCCTAAAGTTAGATATAACATTTTTAACTAACTTTCTACATGCCTCAGTTGAGCTTACCTTTTCTTGCATGTATAGATGCAAGACTGTTCCTCCTGTATATTTTGTTTGTAAATTATCCTGAAGGTCTAGTGCTTCAAATGGATCAGAAGTTAAATCAACAGGAATTTGCGATGAGTTTGTATAGTAAATATTGTCATCCATTCCTGCTTGAAGGATGCTGTCACCATATCTTTTCTTATCTTCTTTTGCAAACCTATAAGTTGTTCCTTCGGCTGGTGTTGCTTCAAGGTTGTAAAGATTTCCAGATGCTTCTTGAAACTCAACCATTCTCTCTCTCATATGGTTTAAAACATCTGTTGCAAACTCTATACCTTTTTGTGAAGAAATATCGTAAGCATCTGAGGTAAAGTTTCTTATCATTTCATTCATTCCATTTACTCCAATAGTTGAGAAATGGTTGTTAAATCCAGGTAAATATCTTTGAGTATAAGGAAATAAACCTCTATCATACATCTCTTGAATAAAAACTCGTTTTTTTTCTAAAGTATTTTTAGCATGATTCATAAGTTGGTCTATTCTAATCATAAGAGATTCTTTATCACCTTTATATAAAAAACCAAGTCTTGCCATATTTAGAGTAACTACGCCTATACTTCCCGTCATCTCAGCACTTCCAAAAAGCCCACCACCACGCTTTAGTAACTCTCTTAAGTCAAGTTGTAAACGACAACACATACTTCTAACATGCCCGGGTTTATATGCTTCTTCATTCTCTACTAATTTTCCATTTTCATCTTTTTTGTATTGAGACCCGATGAAGTTTTGAAAGTAAGAAGAACCAATTTTTGCTGTATTCTCAAAAAGTAAGTCTGTGTTTTCTCCATACCAGTCAAAATCCTCTGTTATATTTACCGTAGGAATAGGAAAAGTAAAAGGCTGACCTGTTTTGTCCCCCTCTGTCATAACTTCATAGTAAGCTTTGTTTATTAGGTTCATCTCTTTTTGAAAGTATTTGTATGTCATATCTCCTAAAGAGTCACAACCTCTTTGTTTTGCTTCATTCTCAAGCTCACTATCAAGTAGATTTTTAAATAGATGCAGAGTCTTTGATGTCGGGATTTGGTCTTTTAAATCATCAGGAACACTCCAGTCGATAGTTATGTTTGTGAAAGGAGATTGCCCCCATCTAGCAGGAACATTTAAGTTATACACAAAACTACGAATAGCTTTTTTAACTTCTAAAAATGGAAGTTTATCTTTAAAAACATAAGGAGCTAAATAAGTGTCAAATGATGAAAATGCTTGAGCACCTGCCCATTCGCTTTGTAGTATGCCCAAAAAGTTTGCCATCTGTCCTAATGCCTCACGAAAATGTCTAGGTGAGTCACTTTCAACTCTACCTCTAACCCCGTTAAAGCCTTCATCTAAAAGAACTCTTAAACTCCATCCAGCACAATATCCTGTTAAACAATCTAAATCATGAATATGGTAGTCACCATCTCTATGAGCATGTCCTTCTTCTTTTGAGTAAATTTTATCTAACCAATAGTTTGCTATAACTTTTCCTGCTGTGTTATTTACAAGTCCAGCATTTGAGTAACCTGTGTTTGAGTTTGCTTTGATTCTCCAGTCAGTTCCATTTATATACTCTTCAATGGTTTGAGTTGAGTTTATGTAGGTTGTATCTTCATCAAGAAGGTTATCTCTTTGCATTTTATGCATATGTCTGTAAAGTATAAAAGAACGCATAACATCAAAGTAACGACCTTTATATAGTTCTTTTTCAATAGCATCTTGAATGTCTTCAACCGCTACAATACGCTTGGATTTTAATCTTTCTAATACATTAAAAAATATAGCACTATCATAGGTTGTTCGTTCACTCTTAAAAGCTTTTTTAATCGCATCTTCAATTTTAAAAGACAAAAATTCTTTATGTGTTCCATCTCTTTTTAATATATTTTCAACCATTGATATTCCTCATGAAATTATTATAAGAAGTTTATAAAAAGATGAGTTAAAGAGTGATAATAAATTTTGTCACTTATGTGTCATTAGTAGATAAAAGTGTATAATATATGCATGAATAAAAAAATAGATAAAACTTTAAAAATTTGGCATGAACATTTTAGTGATGAAGAAAAGCAATACTCTGAGTTTGAAAGTTCAGATATTGAGTATTTTGTAGGTTGTCTACTTTATAATCATTTTTCTTTTATAGCATCTCTTGATACTATGAAAACTATTGACTTATCGTATGATTTTATATCTGAATGTGATGATGAATATGATGGTGTACTTTTGCAAATAAATAGTATTGAGCTGAAAAATGAGAGAGAGAAATTAGACTTTTTACTTGCATACTTAGATGAAGCTATGGGCAAATATAGTGATGATGAACTTTACTTGCTTAAACGCTTAAAATACCATGTTAAAGGTGTAGAGGAAAGGCATGAAGCTAAAGTAGAGTCAAGAAAAGTAGTTTTTGAGGCTCCTAAATTGCGTTCCCCAAATCCTCTTTTGAGATAATATGCATAAATATCTTATAACTTCTAGAGAGTTTTATACAGATACTCCAGCAATATTTCGTAATATTTTACATGAACAATTTAAAGAACATCTACCTACATATGCTTTATATCGTGATAAGTCAAATCCAAATTATGATAAGCAAGCATCTCATTTTATAGAAGTTTGTTCGCAGTTTGAAAACATAAAAAGTTTTATACATCAAAATGTTGAGTTAGCTAAAGAGTTAAATGCTACAGGCGTTCATCTTACTTCTTCGCAGTTTGATAAAATAAAATATGCGAAAGAGTTAGGTTTAGAAGTCATTATTAGTACGCATACTCATGCGGAAGTTTTCAAGGCAAAACAATTAGGAGCAGATGCTGTTACATATAGTCCGATATTTACTTCTCCAAATAAAGGAAAGCCAAAGGGTGTAGAAGATTTAAAAAAATTAGTAAATGAATGCGATATAAATATCTTCGCTCTTGGTGGAATAGTTGAACAAAAACAAATAGAAAAAATCAAAAATACAAAAGTTTATGGTTTTGCATCTATTAGGTATTTTTATTAAGTTTAAAAGTTATATAATAGTATTAACTCAAATACAAAAGGATATCTAAATGGCAAAAGATAAAGAAAAAAAAGTTTCTACAAAAAAAGTAGAAAAAAAGTTACTAAAAAAGAAAGAGGCTAAGAAAGCTAAAAAGAAAAAAGCAGCTAAAAAAGCAGAGAAAAAGAAAATTGAAAAAAAGTTAGCTAAAAAGCAAAAAGCAAAGAAAGTTTCTAAAAAGAAAAAAGCGACAAGAAAAGTAGCTAAAAAATCTTCAAAGTAGTTTACCTGTAAGGTAACCGCTAGAAAATGACCATTGGAGGTTATAGCCTCCGCATGGTCCATCTAAATTCATAACCTCTCCACAAAAATATAGTCCATTTATAAGTTTACTTTGCATTGTTTTAGGATTTATCTCTTTTAGATTTATACCACCTCTTGTAATCATCGCCATCTTAAAACCATCATGCCCTGTAATTGTCAACGGCATCCAAGCCAAATAATTTATAAGTTTTGCTTTTGATTTTCCAACAACTACTTTTAGAGTAGAATTTGCATCTATATCACATAATAAACATAACTCTTGTGCAAGAGCGTGTGGAAGTAGGGTAGAGATAAGTTGGACAACTGTTGCATCTACTCGTTTTAAGACCTCTTCTTTTAAATGTTGATTTATCTGTTCTTCATTCTTACCTTTTGTTAGATTTAACAGTATAGGAACTTCTTTATACTTGCTAAGAAGAGGTGTAATCTCTCTTGCAAAGTCTAAAACAACAGGACCTCGTATGCCAGTTTTTGTAAAAATCAAATCACCTTTTGCTCGTAGTTTTTTATGTTTTTTCATATCGACTCGAAGTTCAACTTTTGCAATGGTATCTGCACGACAGTTTTTAACCCAATCTTCTTTAGTTTTTAAAGGCATCATAGCTGGATGAAGTTCAGTCGTAGTATGATTAAGTGTAGATGCTAAAGAATAGCCATCTCCCTCTGCCCCTAAAGTTGGATATCCTAAACCACCAGTAGATATGATGACATTTGGTGCTAAAAAAGTATGAGTTGAAGTCTTTACACCTTGGATATTCTTTTTATTATGAAGAATTTTTTCAACTCTTTGTGAAGTTAAAACTTCAATATTTAGTTTTTGCATCTCTTCTTTTAAAGCTGAAATAATTGTAACAGAACTATGCGAAGTTGGAAAAACTCTAAATCCATCAGGAGCATGAGTATCAACACCAATCTCTTTAAAAAATTCTATCAAATCATTGTGGTTAAAATCTTTTAAGGCATCTTGCATAAAGCGTCCATCTCTACCAAAACGACTCATAAAATCTTCATTTGCTAGAGTATTTGTAAGGTTGCATCTACCTCCGCCAGTAGCTTTTAATTTTGCACCAATTTGAGGTAACTTTTCTAGTAATAGAACACTTTTTTTATCTCTAGCCGCTCTTATAGATGCTATCATTCCTGCCGCTCCAGCACCGATAACTATAAGGTCATACTCATTTTTTTTCATAGGTGTATTATATCTCGATTTTAGTATAATTAAAGTATGAAAAATATGATAATGATTTTACTTGCTATGCTTATGTTTAGTGGATGTGTAACTAGTTCTTTGAAATTAAATAAAAATGAAGAACTTGTTTTGAAGTATAATTCTGAAAAAATTACTTTAACAAACAAGATTAAAGAGAGTAGATTTTTAAACTTTAAAGACCTTTTTGTAACTATATACAAACTTCAAAATGAACAAGGTAGAATTCTTTTTTATGAAAAAGCACAAACTGAGCAAAATTTTGAGTTTAAGTATGGTGGTTTATATACTGTCATGTATGTTTTTGATGATAGAGTTAAATATGAAGAAGTGTATAGAATAAATAACCTGAGACTTGTACAGTTAAGGCTTCAAGACAAAAGGTATCTAAATGTTATGATTCAAGCGAGTGATACACAAAACTATACATTTACTTATGGTTTTTCAAATGAAGAATTTATGGATATAGCAAACAAAATCAAAGTTAAAGAAGAAGATAAGATTTTAAAACTAGAAGATGAAGGTATGGTTTTTACTAAAGAATCAAAATCACCTAGTAATTGGAATGATACTCTAGTTTTTTTCACTCCTTTGATTACTCCTCTTCGTGGTGTTATTGGGCGTTGAAAACATCTTCTGGCACAAGAGCGAAATGTTACAAGTGTTATAGACCACAAAGCTCTTGTATGTGTAGGTATATAAAAAGTTTCAAGACAAAAACAAAGTTTGTTATTCTTATGCATCCCAAAGAGTTCAAAAAAGTTAAAAATGGTACAGGACATTTTACACATCTATCTTTAAAAAATTCAGAATTATTTATTGGAGTTGATTTTACTAATCATAGACGCGTAAATGAAATTATTAAGGATTATGATAGTTATATCCTTTATCCTTCAAAAGAAACCATAAACATATCACATGAAAGTATTAAAGCTAAAAATAATATAGCAATTTTTATTATTGATTCCACTTGGTCTTGTTCTGTAAAAATGTTTCGAGATTCTAAAAATTTAAAACTATTAAAACATATAAGTTTTGATAGTACAAAACTATCGCAGTTTAAAATAAAGGAACAGCCTGCAGACTACTGCCTTTCAACTATTGAGTCTACTTTGAGTGTTTTAGAACTGCTAACAAAATGGAATATAGAAAGTACAAAACAAGAGGATTTATGTGCTTTTTTAAACCCCTTTCATAAAATGGTCGAGTATCAGCAAAAAATGGCGAATGATTTTGTAAAAAAGTCACTAAGATATAGGGTAAATAAATCAATATCTAAAATATAACAAAACAAAAAAAATTAATTTATAGATTTTTAATAAAAAAAAGTGTAATATATAAGATAACATAAAAGGAAGAAATGAATGAAAAAAATTATTTTAGCACTGGCTGTAAGTTCTGTATTCGCTTTTGCAAGTGAAACTACTGTTAACGCAACGATGAGTTTAATGACACAAGGTATGAATCAAGTGCAAAATGGATTTTTATACAGTGATAAGAAAGCAATTGCTGAGGGAATTAAAACAATAGAAAGTGCAAATTCTATTTTTACAAAAGTTGATGTATCTACTTTTATTAAAAATAATTCTAAAATACAAGTTACTAATAATATAAATAAGCATTTAACCGCTGATTTAAAAGCATTTAAAAAAGCTTTAAAATCTGAAAACTATACAGATGCTACAAAACAGTATGGAAAAGTTTTAACAAACTGTATCGCTTGTCATAAGATTATAAGAGGCTGGTAAGCTTCTTACTTATGACATAAATTAACTCTAAAGTGCCAACTTTAGAGTGCTCGTACTTACTGTTTAAAGCTGGAAATATTATTTATCAAACATAACTGTGCCAAGTCTAACTAAGTTAGACCCACATTCTATCGCTAACTCAAAGTCTCCACTCATACCCATAGAACAGACTGTTGCTCCATTTAATGACTTGTAAATCTCGTAAGTTGTATCAAAACTTTTTTTAATAACTTCTTTATCATCACTATGAGCACCTATACTCATTACACCTTTTAAGTTTATGTTTGGACAACTTTCAAAAATTTTCTCATAAATATTTTTTGCATCTTCTGGCATAACCCCGTATTTAGACTCTTCTTTTGCAGAATTAATTTGAAGTAGGGCATCTAGAGTTTTGTCTTTTGCAAGAAGTTTTTTTTGAAGTTCATTTGCAAGTTCTAAAGAGTCAAGAGCATGAAAAAGAGTAGGTTCCATATCTATTAAATTATTAATTTTATTTTTTTGCAGATTGCCAACAAAATGCCATTCTAATGGTAACTCATCTAAATCTTTAATCTTTAATTTTAAATCTTGAACTTTATTTTCTCCAAAAGCTCTTTGCCCGATTTGATATAGTTTTTGGATATCTTTGGATTTAGAGTATTTGCTAATAGCTACTATTTTAACGATATGATAATCACTAACTTTAAGTCTAGCCGCCTCAACGCGTCTTATAACTTTATCTATATATATTTTGTATTCTTCATTATTCATTCTAAGGTCTTTATATGGATTTTAATTTATGGGCATGATTTTATCAGAATAATAATAAAATTAAATAATAAATCTATTTACACCATTTACATATTCATACTTAAGAGTGAGTTCATTGGCATCTAAGATATGTTTTACTATATATAGACCTAGTCCAAAGCTTTGGTTTGAACTGGTGTTATCTGCTTTGAAAAATGCTTTAAAATACTCATCTAAAGGATAAGTTAGTTGCTCTCCTATATTTTCAAAAACTATGGAAGAGTTTTCTGTTTTTATAGTTACTTGCTTGTTGCTAGAATATTTTATACCATTATCCATCAGATTTTTAACCGCGATGCTAAAGAGTTTAAAATCAACCTTTAGAGTTGTCTCTTGAAATTCTTGATTTATATTTTCTTCATCGTTCATAAGTAAGTCACTCGCATTGTCAATAATGTCAGATAAAAGATATTCTTTTTTTTCTATTTTTTCTTTTGTAGATATAAGTTCTTCTATTGAAGCAAACTCATTTATCAAGGATTCTAGTCTATAAAAAACTTTTTGCATACTATTTTGATTTTCATCTGTGCTTGGAAGCTGTGTTAAAAACTGTCCTTTAGCAATGGGTGTTTTAAGTTCATGCATAATATTACGGATAAATACATTTCTAGATTCTTTAAGAGCTTTTAATTTTTTTGCTGATTTATAAAATTCATTTGCTAGTTGTGAAATCTCATCTTTTTTTGTAGTTGAACATCGTATGTCAAAATCTTCATCACCTATGTTTTTTACATTTTCTTTTAATCTTTTTAATGGTTTTAGTTTTCGTATAGTGGTATAATATAAAAGGCTAAAAGCAAAAAGTATAGATATAAATAAAAAAATTATAATTGTTTTGAAGTTATCAGGTTTATAATTATCTAAAAGTAAAATATCAGTTCTATGATTTTTCATATAAAGGTAGTTCTTAGAATTAAGTTCAAAACTGCTTAATTGATTATTTTTTCTCTTTTTCTTCCATTTTATCTGCTTGTTATTATTTTCTAAGATTTTATATTTATTTTTTACAATTTTAAAATCTCTAAGTTTAAGATATTTTTTTAAATCTTTTGTAATAATTCCTTCTCTTCGCATCTCATTTTTTATGTTATGTGCGATATCAAAAGCTCTTTTTTTATTAAAATGTTCTTCTCTTTTTTGACTTCCTTTATATAAAATACCAAAGCTGATAACAATAAAGATAAAAAGGGCGATAAAAGTAATGGTAATTGAGAAAAATATTGAACTTTTATTCATTCTACTAACTTGTAACCCATTCCTCTGACCGTGAGAAGATAGTGAGGTTTTTTTGGATTTTCTTCTATTTTGGATCTAATTCTATTTATGAGAACTGCTATACTTCCTCCCGTTCCATCAGAGTCAGCTTCCATGCTCTCTAAAATATCATATCTTGAGATTATAGAGGCTTTATTTTCACAAAGAAGAGAAAAAATTTGATATTCGGCAAAGGTTAACTCTAAAGGAATTGTATTTTTAGTAATCTCCTTTTTCTCTTTGTTTAAATGAAAAATTTCTGTATTTAGTTTATTTGTAGATTCTAAACTTTTGTTGAAGCGTCTAAGTATAGTTTTTATGCGTACTTCTAACTCTCTAGGGTCGTATGGTTTTGGTAGGTAGTCATCAGCACCAAGTTCTAAAGCAATAACCTTATCGGTAATATCACTTCTTGCACTTGATATGATGATAGGAATATCATGTTTTTCAACCAACTCTTTACAGACCTCTAAACCATCCATGCCAGGTAGTGTTAAGTCCAAAATAACTAAGTCGTATGTTTTTAAGGAAATAGCACTAAGAGCTAAAAAAGGATCTTCATAGTTTGTGATAGAAATATTAAATTGACTAAGATATTGAATTAGTATTTGAGCAAATTCTGTGTCATCTTCAATCATTAAAATATTTATCACTACTTTCCTTTTAATTATTTTATCTATAATTAGTTGTTAGATTTTTGCATTATATAATTTTTTTTCATAATGTCTCGCATATCTAACATCGTTTTAAAATCTTTTTTCTGAGAACTATTTAGAACATTGTACACTTTTTCTATAAGTTCTGCTTTACGCTCAACCTTATTGTCTCGTTTTTGATTTGCAAGTTTTACAAACTGCTCTTTATTAAAACCAGTATTACTAAATGCTGTTTTAGGGTTTGGCATACTTTTCATGTTATCTTTTATGATACTTCTTATTTGTGTTCTTTGTTTATCACTCAAATCAAGTTTCATAAACATCTTGACTAAACCATGTCCTCTCTTATGATTCATACCTTGCTTCATCATCTTATGTTGTTTACAAGTAAAACCATTTCCTTGTTTCATATTTGATTGTGCAGATATTGCTAAAAGAGATGACACTAAAAGTACTGAAGTACCTAAACTTATAATTATTGTTTTGTTCATAATGAACTCCTTTTGTTTGATAATAAAAGTATAAGATACTAGATTTAACGAAGTATTAATTTAAGTTTAATGGAATATTAACGAAAGGAAGTTAGTTGAAAAATGATAAAGCTTACAAAACCTTATAGGTAAAGGGTTTGTAAGTTAATTGAGTTAGTTATAAATATATTAACCCATCAATCTATTAATATCGTTAAAAAGACCTAAGCCCATTAGTGAAAAGAGTATTACCCAACCTGCTATTGTTAGTTTTATGATGACTGATTCACTAGCTTCTCGTCTAAATATAAACTCATAAAGATTAAACATGATATGCCCGCCATCTAGTGCGGGGATAGGTAGTAGGTTTAAAACACCTAAGTTTACAGAGATAAGAGCTGCGAAAAACAGAACGCTCATCCAGCCTTGTGCTGTGGCATCTGAAGTAAGTTTTACTATGCTTATGACACCGCCTAACTCTTTTGCTGGAACTTCTCCAACTATGAGTTTTTTAAGTCCTGTAAATATCATAGTAGATGCCCAAATAGTTTTTTCTGTTGCGTAAGATAGTGTGTCAGATGGAGATAGCTCAAGCTTATGAAATACTCCTGCACTAGCGATGCCAATCATCTTTTTTTGTATAACTTCATTAAACATATTTGTGGTTTCTTGTATGCTAGGAGTGAGTGTTTTAAACTCTAAATAACCATCTCTTTGTATCTCTATATTTAAACTTCCATCCGAATCACTGATGATTTTTGCCATCTCTTCCCATGTAATAATGTTTACTCCATCTATGGACTTTATGATGTCATTTTCTTGTAAACCAGCTTTAAAAGCAGGGAAATCTTTAACTACTTCGCCAATTACAGGAGATAAAATATTTGGACCACCAAGAGCAATACCAAAGTATAAGAAAAAGGCTAAAACAAAGTTAGCAACAGGACCAGCTAAAAGTATAAATATTTTTTGCATAGGAGTTTTAACATTGTAGCTATCAGCATCTAGGCTTTTTTTAGTTGGGTCGGAGTCATCTTGACCTTTCATGCGAACATATCCACCAAGTGGAACAGCTGAGATGCTCCACTCTGTATCCCACTTTCTAAATGTAAATAGTCTTTTTCCAAAACCTATACTAAAAACTTCAACAGTAACACCCATAAACTTTGCCGCTGCATAATGACCAAGTTCGTGAAAAAATATAAGTCCTGAAAGGACTAAAATAGATACTAATATACTCATTTGTTTTCATCCTTAATGATAGCTTTTTTAAATCCCCAAAGATATTCAAACCCAGAGTAAAGAGTTAAAAATACAGCAAACCAAAGTAGCTCATTTGCAAATGGCCAGTGCATAAGTAAAAATCCTATGGCTATCATTTGTGCAACAGTTTTAACTTTTCCAGCCCATGAAGCTTTTACTTCTAAACCTTCACTAACTGCTACTGTTCGTATTCCTGTTATAAATAATTCTCTAACAATGATGATGTAAATAGCCCAAGCAGAAGCTGCACCTGTCATCATTAGACCTAAGAATGCGGCAAGAGTTAACATCTTGTCTGCAAGTGGGTCAAGTATTGCACCCATCATTGTCATTTGATTCCATTCTCGTGCTATAAAACCGTCAAAAAAGTCAGTTGCAGATGCAAGAACAAATAAAAGAGTTGCAAAGTAGTAGTTCCATGAAATATGAAAACCATTATCTGTGAAGATCTCTGGATTTAAAATAACCCAAAACATTAACGGTGCTAAAAGAATACGAAGTGATGCTAAAGCATTTGGAAGGTTTAACAAAAAAAGTCCTTAAGTTTATTATGATATGATTTTAGCTTTTTTTTGCTTATCAATGGTTTATTTTTCGATTCAAAATATTCTCAACAGATGCTATTTTGGTTTTTAGTCTGTTTTTTGTATTTTTGCGAATATCAAACTTTAGTGAAGAGTATACTCTTTCGCAGTCACTTAGTTGCTCATAAGCAAGTTCTATGATAGATAATGCTTCTTTCATTGTGTCAGTCTCAACAATAGTTCCCATAGGTGTTAGTTGGTAAGATACACCTGACTTATCTATAGCATCTATTATTTTGCTAACTTGAGCAGAGACAGAAGAACCATCTCTACATTCATCTGAAGTCGGAAACATCGAAAATTCTAGTAATACGCTCATAGTTATCTCTTTTTTAGAGATTATACAAAAATTTAATTAATAAAGTTTTGTTTTTGTATAATAGATATATAAATTAATACTAGGGGAAAAAATGAAAAAATTAAGTTTATTTCTAATGGCATTATCTTTAAGTTCAGTACTTATGGCAGATGCATATAAAGGCTGTGTAGTTTGTCATGGTAAATCTGGGGAGAGAGCAGCTCTTGGTGGTAAAAGTAAGGTAATTAAAGATATGACTAAAGCAGATATCGTTGCATCTATGAAAGGTTATCAAGACGGTACATACGGAGGAGCTATGAAAGCAATGATGGTTGAACATTCAAAAGGTTTATCAGAAGCTGATATAAATGCAATTGCTGATAAAATCGGAAAGTAATTTGTAAAGAAAAATTTCCACCTTAAGTAAGGTGAAAATAATTTATAGTTTATTTAAAAGAAGTTCCACCATCTACAACGATGATTTGTCCTGTCAACCAAGAAGAAGCTTCGTTGTTACATAGAAAAAGACAAGCACCTGTTAAGTCTGTTGGGTTACCCATGCGACTAAGTGGAGAGCGTTTTACAACTTCTGCTTTTACTTCTTCATAGTTTGGAAATGCTTTTAGTGCATCTGTATCGATTGGACCACCACTAACAGCATTTACACGAATTCCTTTTTCACCAAGTTCAGTAGCAGCATATTTTATCATTGTTTCTATAGCTGCTTTGTTTGTTCCGTGACCTGAATAGTTTGGAGTATAAACAAGATTACCAGTTGAACTCATAGAGATTATAGAACCGCCACCAGTTTTTTCCATTCTTTTTACAGCTTCTTGCGCACCAACAACAAAGGCACTAACAGTTGCTGTATATATATTTGTTAAACCTTTTGGTTTAAGACGCATAAAAGGAGCAAATCCACCAACAACAGAACGACCAGAAATAATAGCATTTGAAATGAAAAAGTCTAATCTATCAAAATCTTCATCAAATTCTTTGTAAACATCTTTGTAAGTTAAAGGTTCTAAAATATCTAACTTATATGCTTTTGATTTTACACCGTATTTGTTTTCAATATCTTCAATTATTTCATTTGCTATATCTGCGTTTGATGCGTAAGTAAAAGCAACATCACAGCCTTTTGCTGCAAAGGCGTAAACCATAGCTTTACCGATACCACGAGTCCCACCACTAATAAATAAAACTTTTCCTGTCATTGTTTTTTCAGCCATTTTTATAGTCCTTTGATGTCATAATTTTTCATAACTTCTTCTATTCTTTTCATATTTTCAACACTTGGAGGTACAAGAGGAAGTCTGTATTCTAGTGTATCTATTAGACCTGCTATGTACATAGCTGCTTTTATAGGAACAGGATTTGACTCACAAAACATTATAGAGTTAAGAGGGTATAGCTTATCATTAATCGCTTTTGCTCCTGCAAAATCTCCAGCCAGTGCAAGTCTTACTAACTCACTTTTTAAATCAGGCATAAGATTTGATGTTACCGAAGTGATTCCAGCTCCACCATTTGCTAAAATAGGAAAGTCAATAGCATCATCTCCAGAAAATACTTTAAGCTCAGGACAACGAGAAAGAAGCTCAACTGTACGCTCTAGTGAGCCTGTTGCTTCTTTAACACCATAAATGTTTTTTACATCATTAAAAAGACGAATAGTTGTATCTGCTGATATATCTATACTAGTTCTTCCTGGTACATTATAAAGCATAAAAGGTAAGTCAGAAACTGAATTTGCTATGGTTTTATAGTGTTGATAAAGACCTTCTTGAGATGGTTTTACATAGTATGGACTTACAGAAAATATAGCATCTACGCCACATTTTTGAGCGCGTTTTGCCATAGTTACCGCTTCTGCTGTTGAATTACTACCAGCACCTGCTAATACTTTAGTATTTGTACCTTTACAAATTTCAACCGCAATTTCCATGCATCTTATGTCTTCATCACTTGTAAGAGTTGCACTCTCACCTGTCGTACCAACAGGACATACTGCATCCATGCCATTGTTTATTTGTCTTGTAATTAAAGCAGCATAAGACTGCTCATCTAGTTTTCCATTTTTAAACGGAGTAATTAGTGCCGTTGAAGAACCTGTTACTATATTCATCTTGTTAGCCCCTTATTATTATTTATTCGCGATTATATCAAAAAAGTGCTAATTATATGCTAGAAATTTTTTAAAATATAGTTCTATTTTATCTTTTGAGTAAGAATTTTCTTTTTCTCTAATGCGGTAAACTTTTTTATAAAAAATATATTTTTCTATAATATTCATAGTATGAAACTTATCATATATATTTAATAAAAAGTCACTCTTTATAGAGAGATTTTTTGACTCTAATGTTATAAATATTTTATGAAAATTATCTATATCTTCTATTGTATGAGGGTTTATATCTGAGTTTATTATGTAGTGAATTTCTTCAACACTAAAATCTTTAGACATTGTTTTAGCATAATAATCTAGAAGTAAGTTTATCTCTTGGTTTCTCTCTTTGTTGTAGTCGGCATGCTTTAGATATGAGTAAAGATTTGGTTTACTTTTTTGCCAATTATAAAGAGTATTTACTTGTACTTCAAATTTTTGGCTTATTTCTCTGTTATTTAGCATCTAGTCTTTCTTTATCAAAATATGATAAGTGGCAGTACAATAAGCTACAAGTGTGTCTTTGGCAAATAGTTCAATAGTTGTAAAAACAGTTCTTTTACTTTTGTTAACAACTCTTGCTTCAGCAGTTAAAATTTGTCCATCTGCTGGTTTTAAATAGTTAATTTTTAGCTCAATCGTTACAGCAGTTTGTTCTTTTTCTAAAGCAGAAACAGCAGCATACCAGCCACAGTGATCAGCTAAAGTTGCAATAGCTCCACCGTGGACTACTCCAAAATGTTGTTTATGATGTTGTTTTATGTCAAATCCAAGTTGAGCATATCCTTCGCCTAAGTCAAGGACTTCACCACCAATATATTTTAAAAAATCTATCTCTTCTTTATCAATGTCTTTAGTATTCATTATACCTCGTTAATTAGATTGACACCATTATTTTCAAGTATCGTTATAGCTTTGTTTAGTTCCTTGTCTATAACTTTAAAAATAAATGCACCTATTTTGGCATTTGACAAAGTATACGTATACTCAATATTTATGTTTTCTTTTGCAAGTGCTTTTATAACACTGTTAAAACTACCAACATGGTCACTTATTTCAACTGCAAAAACATCAGTGAAACGAGAAGAAAACCCATCCTTTTCTAAAACTGCTTTTGCTTTTTCGTTGTCATCTACGATTAGCCTAAGTATACCAAAATCACTGGCATCTGAAAGGTTAATAGAATGAATTGATATATTATTTGTAGCTAAAAGCGTAGTTATATCGCTTAATTCACCTTTTTTGTTTTCTACAAATATAGATAATTGTTTTATTATTTTTGACATTTTATACCCTTTTATCTATAACTCTAACTGCTTTACCCATACTTCGCTCTATTGTGCGAGGCTCTACTAGTTTTACATTTGCATTTATGTATAAGTTGTTTGTAAGTGATTGTTGAATATCTTTTTTTATTTTTTCCATTTCAGGGATTGAGTCACTCATAACATCTTCACTAACTTCTACTAAAATATCTATCTTATCAAGATGACCTTTTTTATCGGCAATGATTTGATAGTTAAGAGTTACACCTTCTGCATTTGCTATGACATGTTCAACTTGAGAAGGGTAAACATTTACTCCATTTACAATTATCATATCATCAACTCGCCCAACGATAGACTCCATACGAATTAAAGTCCTTCCACATTCACACGGGGAGCGATGAAGAGAAGTAATGTCCCCAGTACGATATCTAATGATAGGAAGAGCTTGTTTTGTAAGAGAAGTTATAACTAATTCACCTCTCTCTCCTTCTGCTAAAACTTCGCCTGTTTTATGATCTACAATCTCAGGATAAAAATGGTCTTCATTTATATGTAAAAGTTTAGAATGTTTACAGTTTGAACTAACCCCTGGCCCAATTATCTCACTTAGTCCATAAACTTCGTGATAGTCAATTCCCCAAACGCGACTCACTTCTTCTTTAAGTCCATCACTTGTTGGTTCTGCACCAAAGACTCCAGACTTAAGTTTAAAGTCTTTAAGATAATCATTTCCTGTTTTTTTAGCCGCTTCATACATATGAAGTGCAAAAGATGGAGTCGCGGCTAATATAGTCGCATTAAAATCTTTCATTAGTAAAATTTGTCTATCTGTAAAACCACTACTTGCAGGTATAGTTGTAGCACCAATAGTTTCAGCACCATTATGAAAACCTAGTCCACCAGTAAAGAGTCCATACCCATAAGCATTATGCACTACATCCTCAGCAGTCGCTCCAGCCATTGTATATACTCTTGCCATTACTTCATCCCAAACATCCATATCATGCTTTGTATAGCCTACAACAGTCGGTTTTCCTGTTGTTCCACTTGAACTATGGATTCTTACTACTTCACTCATTGGAACTGTGAAAAGTCCAAACGGGTAGTGATTTCGTAAATCTTGTTTTTTTGTAAATGGTAATTTTTCTATATCTTTTAGGCTCGTAATGTCATTATGGGTAAGTTCAAGTTCATCAAATTTTTCTTTATAAAAAGAGGTTAGTTCATAAACTCTTTTTAAAGTTTCTTGAAGTCTAAAAAGCTGAACTTCTTCAATTTTTTCTCTTGGAGCACCTTCAATTTCATTCCATAACATTAAAGCTCCTTTGCATCTTCCATTGCTTGGTTTAGTATTTTTATATTTTGCTCTGCAACTTTAGCGTTCATTTGAGCAATGGCATCCTTTACTTCTTGTATGCTAAAAGGGAAAGTTTTATCTGTCATCAGTGCAATACCAAGCATATATACATTTAAGCCTTGAATAGGAAATTCCCCGTTTTCAGCTTTTACAAATGCATCTACCTTTGCGAATCCTGCAAATGGTAGAGCAGGGTACTCATCTTTTTTTCTTGCATTTGTAACCATTGTACCAGCTAGTTTTAAAAATGCAACATTTCTAAGACCTTCATTTTTCTCTAGTGCTATCATTAAATCAGCTTGATTTTTATCAATAACAGGGTTAGTAAAATCCCCTATTTTAATATCACAAGAAACAGCGCCACCTCTTTGACTCATACCATGATTTTCAGTTCCTAAAAATGCTATATCACGATTACTAGCACAGATAGCTAAAACTTTTACTAAAAATACAACCCCTTGACCACCAAAACCAGCTATTACAACTTGATACTTCATCTTAGTTACCTCTTTTTAAATAGTCAAAATCTTGAACAAATGCATCTGTTGGACAAACGATGTCTAAACAACCGCCACAACCTGCACAAAGGAAAGGGTCTATCTCTATAACACCATCATCATTGTATTTCATAGGAGGGCATTTATACACAGTTGTACATTGGTCACATGCTACACAAAGATCAGCATCTACTTTAGCAAAAATATTTGGTATAAAATCATCAACTCTTTCTCTATCTAATACACAAAACTCTCTTACTATTACAACAGTAGGCCCAGTAGCGTCTTTATGAATATCTTTAACTTTTCTAAAAAACTCAATATTATCATTCATCTCATAAGAGTACTGATGTTCAAGACAATCTATTCCCATACCTTCAACAATCTTTTTAATGTCGATTTCTTTGTTAGCTCTTGCTGGTGTAGTTTGACGACCTGTCATTGCGATGGTTGAGTTATCGAGTATGACAAGAACAAATTTATGGTTTTGATATACAGCATTTATAAGTGGAGGTATTCCTGAGTGAAAGAATGTTCCATCTCCGATGGTTGCAACAACAGTTTTATCTGGGTCACTAATAGAAAAACCACTTGCCATAGATATACTTGCTCCCATACAAAGAATACTATCAATAGCACCTTGAGCTAGAGCTAAGGTATAACAGCCAATATCAGATGGATAGATAGTCTTTTTCTTTTTAAAAACTTTTGTTATTGCATAGTAAACATCACGATGTGGACAGCCTGGACATAGTGCTGGTGGTCTTGGTTCTATATCAAAATTTAGTGAAGGTGGAGTAGCATAGATATTTTCACCATCATAAAAACCAATATTTTGGAATGCTTTTAAAATTCCTTCTTTAGTCATTTCATCTATTTGGTGCATCGAGTTTGTATTTTTACCATATACATTAGGAGATGCAATTTGCTCTTCTATACATGGGTATGGCTCTTCAACAACTAAAACTTTATCGTAAGACTTAAATCTATCTCTCATCTCATCAGCAGGAAGAGGGTACGGCATAAGAACTTTTACAACATCAGCTTCTAAACCAAGGTCACTTAATGTTTCTAGTGCAAAACCATAACCAGTTCCACCAGTTAAGATAAGAAGTTTTTTATCTTCACATTTGTCAAACTCAGGTTTTAAAAGATGATCCCAGTTATACTCTTTGATAACTTCGATGCGATTTAACTGCTCTATACCTTGAGGAAGTCTGTCTTTTCTAGGTACTGCACCCCAACGAGGAACATCTCTTTTAAATTCACCCTTATTTGGTTGAAAATTTGTTTCTTCATCCATTTCGATAATTTCACGAGCATGACATACACGCATAACAGGACGAAGCATAACTGGAATTTGAAATTTTTCTGATAACTCTACACCATACTTAGTAAGGTCATAAGCATCTTGAGGAGTTGCTGGATCTAAAACAGGAATACGCGCAAATTTTGCAAATACACGAGAATCTTGTTCTGTTTGTGAAGAGTGAAAACCAGGGTCATCAGCAGCTATAAGTAAAAAGCCACCAAGGTTTCCTATGTATGAAGCACTCATAAGTGGATCACTAGCTACATTTAGTCCAACTTGCTTCATTGTGGCACAGGTTCTTTTTCCAGCTATTGCTCCAGCATAAGCTACTTCAAAACCAACTTTTTCATTTGTTCCCCACTCAGCATAAATATCTAAGTTTAGTTTGCGTTTTATTTTTTGTACTTCAGTTAGAATCTCACTAGATGGAGTTCCTGGATAGCCACTAACCATATCAATATTTGCATGGACAATTCCCCATGCAATTGCATCATTTCCCATTAATGTTTGTTTCATAAATCTTCCCATTTATAATTATTTATCTATAAAAGATATATTTGTGTTAATTTACACAATAATTGTATAAAATATGCTTAAAGCAAAGTAAATTTATATAATTATTGTAAAATATTAATATTAGAAGCTATAGTATGCAATTAAACGATATTCACTAAAGCTCATATTTTTTGAGTTACCCAAATTTAGCCAGTCTTTTGGAAAGTTTGCTCTTGCTCTTAGTTTGAAGTTTTTAGTTACTTTATATATAAAGTCTAAATCTACTTCTTGTGTTTTCCAAGAATATCCACTTTGATAACCATTATATTTCCCGATGTTATATTGAAAATATTTTACCATTGCTAATAAGTCTAAACCTGTTAGTTGTTTTAGCTGATAATCAACTCCTACCATATAAGAAGCCGTATCTCCTAAGTTGGCATGTAATGCACCCTGAGAGATGATAAAAGGATTTGCTCCACCTAGAGCATTAATGATTGCACCATCTAAAACCGTGCCCTCATTAGCAGGAGTATTTACATAACGCAAATCAAGTCCAAGTCCATTTGAAAGTCCAGCTTTTAGTATCGCTCCATATTGCGAGGAATCTACATCTTTTGAAACACCACCAACTGCAAAAGATTTTCCTAAAAGATTGTCTCCAGCGCTATTTTGTTTTGTGTAAAAAGCAGATGCTAAAGTTTTTACACTTCCAAGTTTAGTTTTATAAGTAACTTTTGCCATTACTATATTCATAATATCATGAATATATTGATCCCAAATAGAGATAGTTAAGCCTTTTACACCTGTGTAGTTTATGTTTGCATAAGTCATACCCATAGTGCTTTTTGTGCTAGTAGTTCCTAAGTAAACATCACTAATTTTTGCAAATTCTCCTACTTTGTACCCTGAACCAAAACCATAAATAAGACTTAATCTTGTAAGTGAACTATTTGGATTAAGTACACCGTTTGCAACAGGAACAGAATTAGCAAATCCATTTGTTTGGATTTTGTTTATATGACCTAACTCAAAACCAAGACTTTTTATATCATTGTTTTTGATAACTAGACCTTCAAAAGTATTTGGTAACATTCTAAAGTTATTTGGAGCGGCAAAAGGAGTGTTGATACTTAACTGCCCAAACTGTACAGAAGTTTTTCCTGCCGTGTAACCAAGATAAGCCTCACCTAATACGCTATAACCTCCACCATCTTGACCAAAAAGAGTAGGATCATTTTCATAGGAATTTTCAGACTTCTTGTCTACTTTGTTTGTAGTATAAAAAGTAGCCCCTGCGTCAAAACCATAATATTTTCCAGTTTTATAGCCTAGATGTCCACCAACTGAGAGACCGTCTCTAGTATATTGAGATGGATTTTTACCAAAGCCGCTTCCCCAGTCATATGAACGATTTATATAAAAAGCTTTTAACTGACCACTTGCCTTTCCATTTTCAAAGGCTTCTTTTATAGTATCTGCCGATACACTTACACTAGCAGTTAATAGAGTTGCTAATACTAAACTTATTTTTTTCATCTATTTTCCTTTTTTTAGTCGTTAAAGCACTTCTCTAGATGTGCTTTATTTAATTTTTTAGTCATTAATGACACTATAATTGCGGTTAATATAGATAGAGGTAAGGCAATCATTAAAGCATCTACAAAGATAATATCTCCGCTTAAGAGTGAATCTTTACCAAAAATAGCTTTACTAACTCCTAGAGATTTTGCTTCTTTAAAGTGAACAAACAGAAGCCAAAAACTTGAAACTGATAAACCAACTAACATAGAGCTAATAGCTCCTGCTTTTGTCATTCCTCTCCAAAATAATCCACCAACAAAACTAGGTAAAAATACACTAGCACAAAGAGCAAAAAATATAGCCGTAGAACGGGCAATAATCGCTGGTTGATTGTCAAAGGCATAAGCAAGACTTACAGAGAAGATAATCATCATAACAACGCCCAATCTTGTAACAGTAATGGAGTTGTGATTTTTAGAGCTTAGTTGTTCAAAAAGGTCACGACCGACTGCTGTTCCCATTGTGTGAAACTGAGAAGAAAGTGTACTCATAGCTGCAGATACAAGAGCAAACAAAAAGATAAAAGCGAACCATTTTGGCATCGCAGTGTTTATAAAGTGAGGTATAACCTTACCAATAGAACCAGCACTTTGAAGTGCATTTTTACCTTCGTTAAACTCATAATACCAAGCATTTGATAATGCTCCAACGACAAAGATAATTCCAGTCATAGCAACTATAAAGACTGAACCAATAAGAACTGCACGATTTAGCTCTTGTTTACTCTTAACAGTCATAAATCTTACAATAAGTTGAGGCTGAGCAAGAACACCAATACCAACACCCATAGTAATAGTTGTGATAACAAACAACCAACCCTTACTCATAAATACAGGCATAGAGTTCCAACCTTCAAATCCCCAAAGAAGGGATAATTTCATCATAAAATCAGGTGAACCAGGTTTTAAAGTTTTTATGCTAATTTGTGCTAGAGGGTCTATAACTGTTGCTTGCCAAACATGCTCTAGTTTTGTAAATGCAGCAGTTACTCCACCAAGTGAGTCAAAAGTAACGACCATTAAAATTACCATTGCTACAAACATTATGCTACCTTGAAGAGCATCTGTGAGCATAACTCCTTTTAGACCACCTGCAATTACATAAGCTGTTATGATGACAGAAAATACTAAAAGAGACAGATGATAATCTGCTCCAAAATAAAGTGCTATAAATTGTGTTCCACCAATAAGAACCGCTGTTGCGTAAAGAGGCATAAAAAGTAAAATGATTACGGCTCCAAAGATTTGGATAAATTTAGAGTCAAATCTTTTTGCAAGTAACTCTGGAAAAGTGTGTGCATTTAAACGATAACCCATTTTTCTAGTAGGGTTTCCTAAAAATACAAAAGCTATAAAAATACCTACAAAGATATTAAAAACAGTAAGCCAAAGTAGTGAGTTGCCAAGCCAAGCTGCAACTCCACCAAAACCAACAATAGCTGCTGTTGATATAAAAGTAGCACCATAACTAAGCGCCATAATAAAAGGATGCGTATCCCGTCCAGCTATAAGATAATCAGTTGAGTTTTTAGTGTTTTTGTAACCTTTAAAGCCTAAGTAGCCCAAAACAGCTAAGTATAGAATGATAATTATATTTTCAAAAGCACCCATTATAGTTCATCCTCTATATTTTTTTCAGTTTTGTTCCACTCTTTAACATGAGCAGGTGGTTTTACATATCCATCTTTATTCCAATTTATTACTCCGTAGATAACACTTGCCAAAGTACTAACAATTATGAGTAAAAAAGCTAAATTGATACCAAAATCAAAATATTCCATGAGTCTCCTTTCATTATTTAGTGATATTTCACAAATAATGTATTTATAAATATTGATATTCTAATTATTTAAATAATTATAAATTAATATTTAAGTTATCTCAATTATTGCAAAGCTAAGCATAAATTAATATTAAAGCATTGTAAAAAGTTATAATTTTTTTTTAAACTGTTCTTAAAGTAAAGAATATTAACTTAAAAATCAAAAGTAAAATAGTAAATAAAATGGCACTTACAAAAAGATAAATAGTATTTTTAGAATGAATAATATTAAAGAAGTTTTTAACTCCAAAGACTCTGATCGTTAGAGTGAAACTCACAAAACCACCAACCGTAGATGCTAGGGCTAGACCGCTTACTCCCATAGGTGATATTAGTGATAGGGCAAAAATTATGTAAGTGAGTAGAGAGTAGGTTGCTATTTTTGCGGCTTTCATTTGCATCTCTTTTGCATATAGCCATAGGACAAATAATTTTTGAAGTCCAAAAGGAAGTAATCCTATCATGTACATTTGTAGAACTAGAGTTGTATTTTGAGTATCATCTGCACTAAAAGCACCTCGTTGGAAAAGAAGAGAAGTTATCTCACGAGAAAGTACAAGTCCACCAATGGCACTAGCCGTGAGTAAAAATGCTAAAAACCAAAAAGCATGTTGTAAAAATTCTAAAGCTTTTTTTTCATCTTTGTTCTTTATGTACCTTGCTATTCTTGGAAACAGAGCGATAGAAGTTGCAATAGCAAAAAGTGCTAAAGGAAGCTGAAAAATTCTGTTTGCATAGTAAAGGTAAGAGATAGAACCAGTTAGTAAAAAAGAAGCTAAAAAAGTGTCTAAAAAGGCACTGACTTGTGCAGTTGAATTTCCCCACATTGCAGGAAAAAATTGGTTTCTAAATTTTGTAGTATCACTCTTGATAAATTTTGATTTTTTATGTAAATATTTAAATCCTCCTACTATTAGCTTTAGCAGTCCTAGTCTTTGTATGGCAATAAGATGAACTAAAAGTTGTAAAATACCACCAATAACTACACCCCAACTAAGATAGTAAACTATCTCAATTTGTGATTTATCTTGTGAAAAATATAAAGCTAAAATAAGTGAAAGATTGAGTAGTGCAGTAGAAAATGCAGAGGTTGCAAAATGGTGTTTATACTGAAGTATAGCACTTAAAAAAGTAATAGTAAATATAAGTGGTAAATACCAAAAATTTATAGCTACGAAAGGTGCAGCAATCTCTATACTTTTTTCATCAAAACCTACTGCTATGGCTTGTGCCCAAAGGGATGGAAATAAATTTACAATTAAAGTTATTAAAAGAACAATAGATATAAATATCAAAAAAACATTAGCTGAAAAAACACCTTTATGTTTTGACCTTGCAAAAGCTGGCATAAAAACTTGTGTAAAAGCACCTTCTGCAAAGATTCTACGAAAAAGATTTGGTAGTTTAAAAGCAATGAAGAAAATATCACTATATATATTTGCACCAAGGATAGATGCTGTTAGTAAATCTCTGAAAAATCCTAAAATTCTTGAAAATAAAATTCCAAAACTGTTGGTAAATATAGCTTTAAACATGGGCTTCTTTCGGCTTCTTTATTCGTTTTACGAAAGTTTAACAAAGATTTGATTAAAATAGAGGGTTTAGTTTTTAAAATTTAAATATTGTAGGAATATATGGCATTATTTGGTTCAGGTAAAGAGAGTAAAAAATCATCAAAAAAAATTCGTCCAACTATTGTGCGCACGCAAAATGTTGCCAAGGAGTTAATCGATGTAGCTAAATTTTACAAAGTTAATGTCAATAAAATTGATTTTAATATATTGGAAGTTCAAACATATACTCGCATGAGTAATGAATCGGCAGAGGTAGATTGGGACGAAATATCTAGTGAAGACCTTACTGAATTAGAAGATAAAGGTTCTTTTTTAAATAAAGATTTTCAAATTAAACAGATGTATGAGATAGAAATATTTTCAAAAGTACAAAATGATAATTATGTTGATTTTAGTTTAGCTATTGGTGCAAATGCTACAAAATGTAAAGTTTATCTGAGTATTAAAGCTGGTTCTAGTGTTAGTTATAATCCAAGGTTTGAAAAAGAACTTGCCATTCTTATAAATAAAAGTAAAGTTCGTGCAAATATACTCATAAATATTTTTGATGAAATGCTAGATGATGTTATATCAAAAATTGTAGCACATGTTAGAGTTGAAGAAGAAGTTATTTATGACAAAAATCAGACATATCTTATAGCGAAGGCTTATGAGCCAACTTTAACTACCGATGATGAAATTATTTTGCATTATGATAAAAAAGAAGAGATTACTGAAAGCTCTAAGGTCGATTATTCAAGTAGAGATTTTATACAAAATGTTTATAAAGATGAACTTCTTATAGAGTATATAAAACCTAAGGAAGGAAAAGCTGGTAGAAACTGTCGTGGTGAATTTATGGAGCCTAAAGAACCGATTGAGGCTAATATTCCTACATTTAGTACAGATGATACGATTAAAATCATTGATAGTGAAGATTGCATAGAATATTGTGCTTGTGAAAATGGTTATATTGTCTTAGAGGGAACAAACTATACAATAAAGTCAGAAGTTGATATAGGAGAAATAAGTTTTAAAACAACTGGTAATATAACTGCTGGAGTAGATTCAGGTATAAATTTAAATGTAAAAGAACCAGATGCTCAAAAAGATGCTATTGGTTCTGGAATGGAAGTTGAAGTATCTGAAATAGACATAGACGGTAATATTGGTGCTTACGCTAAAGTAGTGGCATTAAAAGCAACAGTATCAGGGCAAACTCACAAAGATTCTGTTATTAAAGCAGATAAATTACAGATAAATGTCCACAGGGGTGTAGCGTATGGAAGAAATATTAATATTTCAAGGCTTGAACATGGAGAAGTTGATGGAGATATAGTAGAAATTTCTAAAGCTGTTGGTGGAAATATAAGAGCTAAAGAAATAGTTATAGAGTTATGTACTTCCCATGTCGAAGCTACTGCTTCAAGGTTTATAGAGATTAAGAAGTTACAAGGAAGTGAAAATACTTTTACCATTGACCCTGTACTTAAAAAATCTACACAAGTTGACCTAGGTGAAAATCATGAAAAAATTGAAAAATTACAAAAGGATGTAAATAATATAAACTTAGAGATAAAAAAATATACAAAAATTATAAAAGGAAATTTAGCTACGCATAATGATGTTAAAAAACGACTATTGCATTATAAAAAAAGTGGTGTTAAAATGCCTTCTTCATTCATTAAACAATATAAGCAGTTTATAAAAATGCAAGAGCATTTAAAAAAAATAAAACAAGAATATGATATAAAACTTGATAAACTAAAATTATTAACAACACAAACAGCTTCTTTTCAAGATAATATTTTTGATGCAAGAATAATAAATAGAGATAAGTGGGTAGGTTATAACGAGATAATATTTAAGTTGGTTGATCCACCTATTGAGTTGAGTCATAAACCTGTAGAAGGCTCAATAGATATGATTTTCGCAGTTGTAGAGCTTGTAGATGGCGGGTTTAAAATAGAGGCAGTGAAAGAATAAGTGAAAGTATTTTATAGATGATAGTAGGAATAAAAGGCCATATAGTATATAAAGAGCCAAGTTTTGTGCATGTTGATGTTCAGGGTATAGTGTATGAGGTTTTTATATCTCTTCAAAGTTTTGCATCTATCGGTAGTGATGAGGTAAAGCTTTTTACAACTCAAATAATCCGCGAAGATGCACAACTACTTTTTGGTTTTTTAGAAATGAGTGAAAAAAAGATGTTTGCACGACTTATAAAAATAAATGGAGTTGGACCAAAAGTAGCTATGGCTATTTGCTCAACTTACACGCCATCTCAATTTGCGACAGTGATAAACAATAAAGATATGAATGGTGTGAAAAAAGTCCCTGGCATCGGACCTAAGAGTGCAGGACGAATTTTAGTAGAATTAAATGGTTTTGATGTTGAGTTAGTAAGTTCAACAGATGCACCAAAAAGTATAGCTTTTTCACAAGCAACTGAAGCACTAGAATCATTGGGCTTTAAAAAAGATAAAATTACAAAAGCATTAAGTAGTTGTAATAGTGACGATACAGCTTCTCTTGTAAAAGAAGCTTTGAAACTTCTTCAGAGTGTTTAAATTTAAAAGGTAAATATAATATGAAACTATATGGAATACCAACTTGTGATAGTGTTAGAAAAGCTAGAAAATTTTTTAAAGAAAATGAGATAGATTTAGAGTTTATTGACTTTAAAAAAACTTCTGTTGATTGCAAAAAGGTTGATGAGTGGTTAGAACAGGTGGATATGAACTTACTTTTTAATAGTCGTGGAACTAAGTACAGAATCTTAAAGTTAAAAGAGTTGAACCTAGATGCAAGTGGAAAAAGAGAGTGGCTTTGCAGGGAAAATATGCTTTTTAAAAGACCAATCGTAGAGTATGAAAGTCAAGTAGTAGTTGGCTTTGATGAAGAAAAATACGAAAAAATATTTATAAAATAAGGGATTATATTTGAGATTAATAATATTGTTTGGTGGTGCTAGTTTTGAGCATGAAATTAGTATAGTAAGTGCGATAACTTTAAAAGAAAAGCTATTAGGAATTGATATAAATTATATATTTTGTGACCAAGACCATAAGTTTTACTTGATAGAAGACTCTAAGATGAAAGCAGTGACTTTTTCTAAAGGTGAGCATAGAAATATGCCAGAATTGAGTATATCACATGGCGGATTTTATCAAAAAACTATGTTTAGTTCCTCACAATATAGTGACACTGTTTTAAATCTTATACATGGTGCAGACGGAGAAGATGGAACTATCGCAGCTTTGCTTGATTTCTTCTCTATAAAATATATTGGACCAAGAGTAGATGCTAGTGTATTTTCTTATGATAAGAGATATACAAAGTGGCTTTGTGCGGCAAAAAATATTAAATGTGTTGATTATGAAACGATAGCATCTGATGAACATCATCGTATAAATAGCTCTTACCCTGTTATTATAAAACCTTCTCGTCTTGGAAGCTCTATTGGTGTGAGTATAGTTAAAGAAGAGAGTGAACTTGATTATGCTCTTGATGTTGCTTTTGAGTATGATAAAAGTGTTTTAGTTGAACCATTTATAGAAGGTGTTAAAGAGTATAATCTAGCTGGTTTTATGGCAAAAGGCGAAATGCATTTTTCAATAGTTGAAGAACCTCAGAAAAATGAATTTTTAGATTTTGAAAAAAAATATTTAGATTTTTCACGCTCAGAACAAGTTTTAAAAGCAGATATAGATGAAGCCTTAGAAGCAAAACTAAAAAATACCTTTACTAAAATATATAAAAATATGTTTGAGGGTGCACTGATTAGATGTGACTTTTTTGTTGTAGATGGAGAAGTTTTACTAAATGAAATAAATCCTATCCCAGGATCTATGGCAAATTATCTTTTTGAAGATTTTAATTTATCTTTAGAACTTCTTAGCTCAAATCTACCAAGTAATAAAAGAACAAAAGTAACTTATGATTATATCCATTCAATTAGCCAAGCAAAAGGTAAATAATGGCAATAAAATCCATTCAATATAATCAACAAACATTTGACATTAGCTATGAGATAATAAATCCTCAAGCTAGCGTTGATTTGATTGTTTTGCATGGTTGGGGTTCAAATAAAAGCCTTATGAAAAAATCGTTTTCTCCATTTATGAATAATTTTCGTCATATCTATATTGATTTACCAGGTTTTGGTTCAAGCAGTTGTGATGTTGCTTTATATACAAAAGATTATGCAAAAATCATTGAACTTTTTATGACTCAAATAAATGCTTCAAAAGATATAATACTTGGACACTCTTTTGGTGGTAAGGTAGCTACTTTACTAAAACCTAAAGTCTTAGTTTTAGTAGGTAGTGCAGGGATTTTCATACCTAAGCCATTTAAAATTAAAGCAAAAATAGCTCTGTTTAAAATGTTTAAAGTGTTTGGTCTTGCAAAATTTCGCTCTTTACTTGTTGCAGAAGATGCAAAAAGTTTGAGTGAACATATGTATCAAACATTTAAAAATGTTGTTGATGAAGATTTTAGTGAAAAATTTGCATCACACAAAGGAAAGGCACTTCTTTTGTGGGGTAAAGATGACACCGCAACTCCTCTAAGTTCAGCAATAAAGATAGAGAAACTTATAAATAACTCTACTTTAAAAGTTTACGATGGCGATCATTATTTTTTTATGTCCAAATCAAAAGAAATCTCAAAAGAGATAGAGGAAACTTATAATGTTTGACTTTGAAATATTCACAGCCTTTGTAACAAATGTACTTTTTGTCACTCTCCTTGGTTGGTACCTAATTACCAATCTTCAATGGTATGACTATAAACTATCTCGTGTAATTTTAAAACATCATAAACCTCAATGGCATGTTTTATACTTTTTTATTCCCTTTATCGCTTATCATACAACAGGCAAATTTTTCCCTATCTTTTTCTTTTTTGCTGTTTTACCAGCCATTTTTGTTTGGCATAAAAAGTTAGATAAAAAGCTTGTTCTTACTTGGCGTGTTAAGCGTTTTTTAATTCTTCTTATCTCTTTAGTATTGTTTCAAGATGTACTTTGTACTTTAAAAGGTATTTGTGAAACTTACGGTGTTTTTATGCCTTTAGCTCTTGCGTATATTGGCAGTGTGATGATAGAGAAATTTCTTTTTGAAGCATTTAAAAAAGAGGCAAAGAAGAAACTTCAAAGTATCCAAAATTTACAAATAGTATGTATAACTGGAAGCTACGGTAAAACAAGTATCAAAAATTTTGTCTATGAAATACTAAGTAAAAAGTACAATGTTTATGCAACTCCAAGAAGTGTAAATACATTGGGCGGAATTATGCGTGATGTTAATGAGTCTTTACCTAGTGATGCCCAGATATATATTTGTGAAGCAGGGGCTAGGCAAAGCGGAGATATATATGACATAACAACTTTCTTAGAACCTCAAACAGTTGTTGTTGGGAAAGTTGGAGAGGCACATATTGAGTATTTTAAATCTTTAAAAAATATCATAGCTGCAAAACTAGAAATCATGCAGTCACCAAGATTAGAGCGTGCTTTTATTCATAACTCTGTGACAGATGAACCACATGAAAAAGTAACTTTTTTTGGAGATAATATTTCAAACATAGATGCTACTTTAGAGTCAACTAAATTTGATTTAAATATTTCAGGTGAAGTTATGCATCTAAGTACAAATATTTTAGGCTCTTTTCAAACTATGAATATTGCAGTAGCAGTTCATGTCGCAAAAAGTTTTGATATGAGTAGCGAAGAGATTACAAAAGCAGTTGCAAAACTAACTCCAGTTGAACATAGACTTCAAAAGATAGTTGCAGGTGGGAAAATCATACTCGATGATGGTTATAACGGTAATATAGATGGAATGCTTGAGGGCGTTAGACTTTGTTCTTTACATGAAGGAAGAAAAGTCATAGTGACCCCTGGTTTAGTTGAGAGTAGTGATGAGTTAAACCTAAAACTGTGCGACGCTATAAATGAAACCTTTGATATAGTTATAATTACAGGTGCTTTAAATGCGGCACTTTTTGATAAAAACATAAAAGTAAAAAATAAAATTATCTTACCTGATAAGTCAAAGATTACAGATGTTCTAGCCTCTCAAACTGCGTCTGGAGATATCATTTTATTTGCAAATGACGCACCGAATTTTATATAGGTACTTAAATGAACGAAGCTCAAACGCGAACTAAATATCTTTTATATGCTTTTAAATGTAAGAAAAACCAAAAATATAGCTATTGGTATGAAACTGATAACAAATACTTTAAAGCTAAAAAACCTCCTGAAAGTATTTTAGATAAAAATATAGATGAAATAAAAGCTGTAAGTATTGATGATATCATATTAAATCCATGGAATGAATGGGATTCAAATAATACTCAAAAAATAATTACAGATGCAGGTGTTTGTATAAATTATTTGAAATCTACGGACAATGACTATATACAAAAACAAGAAGATCTGAAGTTATTGGAGCTTTATAGTTATTTGGTAGATAACTTTGATATATCTAGGTCTTTTGGATTTAACACTGTTAAAAAATGGCATAAAGAAGTTTTTAGTTCTATCTATCCATTTGCTGGTGAACTTAGAAGTGTTAATATGAGTAAGGGAAATGCTGAAGAAGCTTGGGTTTGGAGAGTTGATTTTTTAAATGCTATTCCTGAGTTAAATGAATTTATAAAAGAAGTTAGTAAGAAGAGATATGAAGACATAGATAACATTGCTCATGATTTATCTAAACTAATAAGTGATTTCTTATTCATACATCCATTTCGAGAGGGTAATGGGCGAATAAGTAGAGTTTTATGCGATATGATTTTAGCAAAAAATGGTTTGCCTATGATAGGATTGAAGCTGAAAAAAGAGGATAACTATATACAAAGAGTTCACTCTGGATATGATTGTGATTACGAGCCTATGAAAGATTTGTTGAAAATGAAAATAGAAGAGGAAATTACGAGTGAATAAGTTTATAATGTTCTTTGAGTTCTTTCTTTGTGATTTTAGAACCTTCAACTTTGGCAGAAGTGTAAACAGAATTAACAATCATTTTTTCTTTATTTTTAGCACTAGAAAAGTACTTATTAGAATTAGCAATAGTTTTTTTCATGATGTTAACCTTTACTTTAAGTGCACTAATTATAGCATAATAAGATATATAAAAGATATTCAAAAGATATATAATAGATATCTTCAAAGCACAACTCAAGTAAAATTATGGATATGTAATGATGATAGATAAAAGTATAAAGTATTTAGGATATTTTACAGCTTTAACTCTTGGTATATTAGTTCTTCTTGTTGTGTATGACGCAACTTCAAGGTATCTGTTTTCAACGGGTTCTATTGCTTTACAGGAACTAGAATGGCATCTATTTGATATTATTATTCTTTTTTCTATTGCTTATACTTTAAAAGAAAATGCCCATGTAAGAGTAGATATATTTTATGCATCATATAGTGAAAAAACAAAATCTTTGATAAACATAATTTCTTCACTTTTTTTTATACTACCTTTTTCTTTTCTCCTCATTTATATAAGCCTTGATTTTGTACACTTAAGTTTTGTTCAAAATGAGATGTCATCAAATCCAGGTGGATTGAAATATAGATACTTAGTAAAAGCACTTTTACCGCTCTCTTTTGTTTTTTTAGCTCTTGTTTCATTTAAAGATGCCAAAGATAATTTTTTAAAATGGAAGTCACTATGATAGCTTTGTCTATGTTTGTGGTGGTTTTAATACTTTTGATGGTTGGAATTCCTGTCGCTTTTGTCTTTGGAAGTGTGGCTATTGCTTTTGCATTTTTAGTGCCAGAGTTAGGCTTAGATGTTTTTGCAGTATTACCATTTCGCATCTATGGCATTATGAGTAACACAACTCTTATGGCAGTTCCTCTTTTTATAACAATGGGTCTGATTTTAGAAAAGTCAAAAATGGCAGAGAGATTGTTGGTGTCTATGAGTGCTTTGTTTCGTGATGTTCGTGGTGGTTTAGCTGTTAGTGTTGTTTTAGTTGGTGCGATGCTAGCTGCATCTACTGGGATAGTATCAGCATCTGTTGTGATGATGAGTGTTATAGCACTCCCTCTTATGTTAAAAGCTGGATATGACAAAGGCTTAGCATCTGGAACTATCGCAGCTAGTGGAACTCTTGGTCAGATTATTCCTCCTTCTATTATCTTGATAATATTAGGTGATGTTATGAGTGTAAGTGTAGGCGAACTTTTTATGGGTGCTGTTTTACCAGGACTTCTTTTAGTAGGTCTTTATATATCTTATATCCTTACTCGTGCATATTTTAGACCACTAGATGCACCCCTGCATTCTCATAAACAACAAGAAAAAGAAGGTATAAAAAACTTTTCATTAAAAGAAATCATCATTTCTATTGTCCCTCCTTTACTTCTTATGTTTTTTGTTTTAGGAAGTATTTTCGCTGGCATCGCATCACCTACTGAGTCTGCTGCTTTTGGTGTTGTTGGAGCTATAATATTAAGTCAGTTAAATAAATCACTAAATACACAGATGCTAAAGTATGCTTCTATGGAGAGTTTAAAACTTACAGGTATGATTTTTATGATTCTTATCGGTGCGACCGCATTTTCACTTGTTTTTAACGAACTTGGTGGTTCGGACTTGATACTAAAGTTTTTTAGTGAAGACATAGGAGATGTTTGGGTTTTTATTGGTTTTGCGATGCTTGGTATCTTTATACTTGGTTTTTTTATAGACTTTATAGAGATTTCATTTATCATAGTCCCTATCTTAGTTCCTATCATGGAAAGTTTTGGCATCGACCCCATCTGGTTTGCGGTTTTAATAGCTCTAAATCTTCAAGCCTCTTTTTTAACACCACCTTTTGGTTTATCTCTGTTTTTCCTAAAAGGAGCAGCAGGAGATAGTATAAAAACCATAGAAATATATAAAGGCATCATCCCTTTTATACTTTTACAACTTTTAGGCTTAGGTTTGGTTATACTGTTTCCAGATTTAGTTTTTGCGTTTTTGTAAGTTGTACGCAAAATGAGCAAATCCCATTTTACTACGCTAACCGCTAAGGCACTAAAGATAGCCTTTACGAGTCAGAAATTTTTATAAAAGGATTCTTATGCAAGACATACTTTATGCACCTTGGAGAGATGAATATGTTACAAATAAAAATATACAAGGGTGTACTTTTTGTCATATAAGCACAAATGAAAGTAATGATGAAGAGATGCATGTTCTTTATAGAGATAAATATTGTTTTTTAGTGATGAATAAGTATCCATATACTCCTGGGCATTTTATGATTATCCCTCATTTTCATACAGACAAACTTGAAGATTTAGATAGCGAAGCTTGGATACATATGAGTGCTTTAGCCCAAAAGGGTGTAAAACTTTTAAAAGAGGCTTTAAATGCTCAAGGTGTAAATATTGGTATGAACTTAGGAAAGGCTGGTGGAGCAGGGATAGCAGAGCATATACACATGCATCTAGTGCCTAGATGGGAAAGAGATACTAACTTTATAACTTCTATCGCTCATACAAGGGTTTACTCTACTGATTTCCAGATAATATATGAAAGAATAAAAAGTTTAATACCTAAATATATAGATGCTACTTAGATATTTATTTTCGTTTTTTCTATTATTTACATATGTAGATGCTTCCAAATATCCAATTACTTTTGCAAAGATGGGAACTCCTCTTTTTAAATCAATAAAACCTATATCAAAAATATCAGACATTGATAGTTTAAAGGTAGTATCAGACGACTATATTAAATTTGCAAATACAACTATGCATACAGGTCTTTTAATAGATGCTTCAAATGATGATTTTAAAAAGAAAGAATATCTTTTTAAGTTAAGAAAACTACAAAAGAAGTATGATAAGTTTTTGCATCAACTACATAAAAATATTGATGTATCTATAAAAGAGAAAAAGTATGACAAGTTTTTTAGACTGATATCTTATGAGTTTGATGGACTTCTAAAAGGCAGGGCTTTACAAAGGAAGTCTATAGAATTCTATAATAGCGTGAAAGCTAAAAAAAGAAGTAAAGTCTTAGATAAGAAGATAAGACATAAAAAGCTAATAGCAATGACTCAAAGTGAATTTCATACAAAAATTGTCAAATCAAATTATAATTCAAGCAGTAAGAAAATATCTACTAAAAATGTTTATATATTTGTAAAAAAATATGATAAATATATAATAATTTTTGCTGGTAATAAAAATCCTTTTAGTATAACTATAAACATAAAAGGCAAGTATAAAAATTTGAGCCATGGAAATGTTAGACAAACTTTTTCTATAACAGCAAACTCAACAAAACAATATATAAAATTGTACAAGCAAAAGGGTTCTTACTCATATAACTTTTCCTATAGTTGGATAATGGGCTCTATGGATGCAGTTCATGATGATAGTTACATATATAGACTTCCCTATGCAAGAGGTTCATCACATGTAGTTTCACAAGGATTTCACGGCAAGTCAACTCATAAAGGTATAAATTCTTATGCGATAGATTTTGTTATGGATATTGGTACAAAAATATATGCTTCAAGAGCTGGTGTAGTTGTTGATACAAAAGATGATTCAAATAAAGTTGGATATAGTAAAGAATTTGCAAAACATGGAAATTTTGTAACAATAGAGCATAAAGATGGAACTTTTGCAACCTACTATCACTTAAGAAAAGGTGGTGCTTATGTTAGAGTTGGCGATAATATAAACAGAGGTGATATAGTTGGATACTCTGGTAATACTGGCTACTCAAGTGGACCACATTTGCATTTTCAAGTCTATAAAGTAGTTAATGCAAATAGTATAAAATCTATTCCTATACAATTTATAAGTCATAAAGGAGTTATTAGTAATCCAAAAAAAGGTATATATTATAAGGCAAAATAAAGAGGTGTTATTATTATTTCTTTTTCTTACTTTTTAATGTGAAGTAGAATATACCAGCAATTATGATGAAAATTGCAATACGGAATGTCAAAGTTGTTAAGTCAGAAGTGTCATTCATGATAAAATCTTTATTTGGAAATATTTAAAAAGGTGGATGGGGATATAGGATTCGAACCTATGAATGCTAGCACCAAAAGCTAGTGCCTTACCACTTGGCGAATCCCCATCATTTATAGTTTAGAAAATTGGTTGCGGAAGCAAGATTTGAACTTGCGACCTTCGGGTTATGAGCCCGACGAGCTACCGAACTGCTCTATTCCGCGGTATAAACAAACTCTGTAATGTGTTTGTGAGCCGAAATTATAGACAAAAAGTTTTTTAATGTCAAGTGTTTAAGCAAAGAATTTTAGTTAAATTTATATTTAAATAACTTTTATGTATAATTTCATACTAAAAAAATATAAAGAGAATATATGACACCTACACAAAGAGTATTAGAAGCTATCCAAGAGATTAAAAAGGGTCGCATGATTATTATGTGTGATGATGAAGATAGAGAAAATGAGGGTGATTTAGTTTATGCCGCCGCATTTTCTACTCCAGAGAATGTAAACTTTATGGCAACTCACGCTCGTGGTTTAATTTGTGTGGCACTTAGTAAGCAGATTGCAACAAGATTAGATTTAAATCCTATGGTCAACTCAAACACATCTTCTTATGAAACAGCATTTACGGTTTCAGTAGATGCTAAAGATGCTCTTACTGGTATATCAGCAGGGGAGAGAGATGATACTATAAAAATCTTAGCAAATCCTATCTCTCATGAAACAGAACTTGTTAAACCAGGGCATATTTTTCCTTTAATAGCAAAAGATGGTGGAACGCTAGTTAGAACAGGTCATACAGAAGGTTCCGTTGATATATGTCGTTTAGCAGGTCTTAGCGAGGCAGGTGTTATTTGTGAAATCATTAAAGAAGATGGAAGCATGGCAAGACGAGATGATTTAGATATTTTTGCAAAAGAGCATGGCCTAAAAACTGTTTTTATATCTGATATCGTTGAGTATCGTTTAGCGAATGAAAGACTTGTAAATGAAATAGAGGTCAAAGAGATAGATTTTTTTGGTGTAAAAGTTAATGAGCATACTTTTGAAGATCATGACGGCATAAAACATACTGCAATTGTATTTTATAGTGCTGGTGAAGTTGCAAATGTTAGGGTTCACAATGTTATTCCAGATATAGAACTTCTTTTAAATCAAAAAAAATACAACAACCTTATAAATTCCATAGAGTATTTAAAGCAAAATAGTGGTGTATTAGTTTTTATAAATAAGACAAATCACCAAGATAATGCAGCTATAAAAGAGATAGGAACAGGAGCTCAGATTTTACAAACTTTAGGTGTATCAAAAATGAATCTTATAACATCTATAAAGCAAACTTCTTTTGTAGGGCTTGGTGGTTTTGGATTAGAAGTTAAAGAGATTATAAATATATAAATTAACTTTTTTTCTACTTTTGAGTCTTGTTTTAAAGGCTCAAACTTTCTCTCGAACTCAAGTTATAATGTCAACTTTTATTACAATTTCTGTCCAACAAAAAGATAAAGATTTCATTGAACATGGATTTAAAATATTTAAAGATATAGATTTTTCGCTCTCCTCTTATAATAAAAACTCCCCCATATATAGATTAAACCGAGATAAAAAATCGAAGATAAATAACTATACTTATGAAGCTTTTGTGCAAAGTAAAAAGTTTTATAAAGATACAGATTCTTACTTTAACATTAGTATTGGCTCGATTACTAAGGATTTATACCATTTTGGTGAAGATGATAGAGTTGCATCTAGGGATGAGCTTAAAGAGGCAAGAATTGATTTTGATGAAGTTTATTTCACAAAAGATGAAGCAAAGTTGGGCAAAAGCATAAAAGTAGACCTTGGAGGAATGGGCAAAGGCTTTGGAGTTGACAAAGCAGCAGCTTATTTTAGAGCAAATAGTGTAGAAGCCACAATCTCTGCGAGTGGAGATATTCGGTGTTTAGATGTTTGTACTTTTGATATTCGAAATCCATTTGGTGATGGTGCTTTGGCTTCATTTATAACTACAAAAAAAGATTTAGGTATAAGTACCAGTGGAAATTATGTAAGATTTGTAAAATCAAAAGCTAACAATCATTTAATCAATCCTAAGACAAAAAAATCACAAACGATATTTGTGTCAATCACTTTGATTTCGGAGCTAAGTAGTAGTGCTTTAGATGCTTATACTACTGCTTCAAGTGTAATGCCAATGAAAAAGGCTTATGAGTTTTTAGACTCCCTAGAATTGGCTTATGTTATTTTACAAAGTGATGGGAAGTTAAAAGTTAGCTCAAATATCTCTGATTATGCTCTTAAGAAGTAACCATGATATATATAAAATTAAAGCACTAAAGACAAAAAAAGATAAAAGCTTCAAGTAGGCAAAAAACTCTAAACCGCTAATGATTAAAAATGGAGAAAAAATCTCTGTAAATGCAGTGAAAAAGGTTAGATAAATAAGTACAAGAGTGCTTTTTTTATATCTAAGTTTTGTAAAAACTAAAAAATGAAGCAAAACCATAGATAAAAGTCCAAAGACAAAGATATGCGGTAAGACTATTTTTAAAATTCCACTAAAACTTTTTGCTATTATAAATTTGTCTTCATTACCTGTATAGTACTCAACAACGCCCTGATAACTAAAACCAATTTTATGCTCAAAAAGCATATAAGCACTCAAAATAAGGAGTATAGAAAAAGCTAAATAATAAAGTATAGAAAGTTTATATGCTTTTGTCATTTAACTTCCAAAATGAATAAAGTATCATATATATAGCACTTAGATGCCAGATGAAAAATGTTAAAAGATATATATATACAAAGTCTGATGAAATGAAAAAGGACATAGGAAGTGAAATAAGTGAGATAATTGCACTTATCATAAGAATATTTGTCATAGCTATTTTACTTTTGTTTGAAAGACGAATAAATATAGCACTTAGAGTTAGTAAATTCATCATGATAAAAAATATTTCAGTATGCCAAAACTCTAGAAAATAACTTTTTGTTATGGGGTCTATGAACTCTTCTTCATTTCCAAATAGTGTTATATATATAGCATCTGGGGTTATTCCAAAACTAAAGTATTTAACTAAAATATCAGAAATTAGAAAGAGTAGTATAAAACTTAAAAATCCTTTTAAGATAAGGCTCATAGCCTTATCTTTTTGGATACTTTTTATAAGGGTAAATTTCACTTTTTCAACAACTCATGGTATATAGCAAAAGCAACTCTTGAGCCATCGGTGATGCTTCTGGCACTCATTGTGGCCCCTGTAATAGTTGGAATTTGTCTTCCTACACGAAGTTGTTCATCTGTTTTAATATCTTTAAATTGAGAAATCCACTTCTTAGAAGGTATATATTCATGTGGTTCATTAAAGGCAATTATTTCTATACTTTTTAAAATATTATTTTTTGAAATTATATAAAGAATTACACCATTTTTAGAACGAACTTTTTTATTTATTAGAATACCATAACCTAAATTTTTCCCATTTTTACTGGCTTTATAAGTTCTGAAAATTTTAGTTTTTAGTTTTACTTTTGATGTCTTTTGAATGATTTTTACTTCTTTATTTTTAAGAACTATGTTTTTTTTAACTATTTTTGCACTAGCTCCAAAGCTTTGCTTCATTGCATCTATGGGTGATATGAGAATTTTAGCACTTAATGGAAGTACTAAAATTATAAGTAGAGTTAATAGTGTTTTTTTCATCAAAATTCTTTTGTTAAATTTAGAAGATTGTATATTATTATATATGTTTTGTCAATCTTCATTATCAAGATTTAAGGCTTAATCATAAATTTGATATAATAAATAAAAAATAAGAGAATTAATGAGAGAGATATTTACTAGATTACAGAGTGAAGCAAGCTATAGCAAAGATTGCCTAGAAAAAATAGATGAGATAAATATAGAAGTAAACTTGGAAGCTTTAGAGTCAAAAGAAATGAACCCTTGGTTACTTAGTGTGTTTATAAAAAGTGATACTATGGAAGCAAATGAAGAGTCTTATGAAGAGTTTTTAGAGACTAAAGAAGCTTTAATTATTGCACTAGAACATAATCAAAGAGCTGTTTATGTAGGAAGTAGGCTTGTTGATGGTTGGAGTGAGTTTTATTTTTATTCTTATGATTCAAAAAGGATAGATGTAATTGTAAAAAATATTTTAGTACCATCGGAATATATATATGAAAGCAATATCGTAAGAGATACAAAGTGGGACTTTTATGAGTTACAGCTAGAGCCTACAGAACTTGAACTATGTCATATCCAAAGTGCAAAAATTATTTTTTTGCTTGCTGAAGAAGGCGAAGATTTGACTATACCAAGAGATGTTGAGCATTATGTTTCTTTTGAAACTCCAACTGGGAAAAATAGATTTGTAAATACTTTAGATTTAGAAGGTTTTAGTTTTAAAGATGAAATTAGTACTGAAGATTTTGAGCATGGTGTAGCTCTTGTAAAAAATCATAATGTTACAGAGAAAGAAGTGCAAAAAGTAGTTAATACACTATTTGAAAAAGTAAAAATAGATAATGGTTATTATGAAGGCTGGAGTACGCTATTAATAAACAAGGACGAAGAATAGATGCAAAAAAAAGATACTCTTTTTGGTATCGTAGGGCTAATTAACTATTTAATAGTTATATTTTTAAATGCTTTTACAGACTTAGGTCATAAGATAATCATACAAAATACTATATTTAAAATATATGATGGCGATACACTTATAGTTTTAACTGCCATTGTAAATGCTCTGATTCTTTTACCTTTTATCTTGATTTTCTCTCCTTCTGGTTTCTTAGCAGATAGATTTCCTAAAAATAAAATTATGGAGTATTCTTCTATTTTTGCCATTTTTATTACTTTAGGGATAACATATTCTTACTATCATGGACATTTTTATACTGCTTTTGGTATGACTTTTATGATTGCTTTTCAAAGTGCTATTTATGGGCCAGCAAAATATGGCTATATAAAGGAGTTAGTTGGCATAAAGTTTATTAGTGCAGGAAATGGAGCGATTCAAGCAGTTACAACTGTTGCTATTTTAGGTGGAATTATTTTCTATACAGTTTTGTTTGAGGGAATGCTTGGTGATAGCTTCCAAACAAAAGAAGATATATTAAAAATAGTTGCTCCACTTGGTTGGCTTTTAGTTATAGGTTCTATTGTTGAGTGGTTCTTAGCATCTAAACTTCCAAATAAAATGATAGAAAGTAGTAAAAAAAGTTTTAATGTTAAGCGTTATTTAACAGGTGCTTATCTGCATAAAAATATGAAAATTATAAAAAGAAAAAAAGAAATTTTTGAAGCTATACTTGCTCTTAGTCTTTTTTGGTCTATATCTCAAGTTGTTCTAGCAGTCTTTGGAGAATATGCAAAGAGTAAACTAGGAGTTACAAATACTATTTTTGTTCAAGGTGTGATGGCACTAGCTGGAATAGGTATAGTTATAGGCTCTATAATGGCGGCAAAATTTTCAAAGTACTTTATAAATACAGGCTTATCTGCTCTTGGTGCTGTTGGTTTAACCTTAGTCGTTTTTTTCATCCCAACTTCAACTTCTTTAACTCAGTTAGGAATAATTTTTATGCTTTTTGGGATTTTTAGTGGTTTTTTGATGGTACCTTTAAATGCACAAATTCAGTTTTTATCTCCTCGAGTACATCTTGGAACTATCTTAGCTGGAAATAATTTTATACAAAATATTTTTATGTTTTCATTTTTAGTTTTAACAACTATTTTTGCTTATCATTCCATTAGTGGTGGAATCCTCATTTATGCAATGGCAATTGTTGGACTTATGCTTAGTTTTTTACTTTTAAAAAGATATATTGTTATGACTTTTTGGGCTTTTATGGAGTTGATTTCTAGTTTTAGACATTCATATACTTATGTTGGTTTACAAAATATACCATCTAAAGGTGCTGTACTTCTCTTAGGAAATCATGTGAGTTGGCTAGATTGGGTTATTGTTCAGCTTCCTCTTAGTCGGCGTATTAATTTTTTAATGGATAAAGATATATACCACTGGAAATTTTTTCATGCATTTTTTAAAAAAGGTGAAGCTATCCCAGTATCCCCTAAGGCTTCTAAAGATGCTTTTAAGGAAGCATATAAACGACTTTTAGATGCAAAAGTAGTAGGAATATTTCCAGAAGGTGAAATTAGTATAGATGGAAAATTAGGAAAATTTTATAGAGGCTACGAGCTTATTTCAAGTGATTACAAAGGAGTTATAGTCCCTTACTTTATAGATGGGGTATTTGGAAGCTCCTTTTCAAAATATAAAAATAAAAATAAAAAAAGTTTTTTTAAAAGACGAGAAATAACTGTTTATTTTGCTCCACCTATACCAAACGATACAAAAGCCGATGACTTAAAGAGTATAATTCAAGAACTAAAGGATAGATATGAAACTAAATAAACCGAAACACTCACTATTTCGTAATGGTGGATATGCTCTGGAGGGTTTTATAGATATTGTAAAAAATGAAACATCTTTTAAATGGCAACTTCTTATGCTTTTTGTTATGGGCATAGTGGCTTGGAATCTTCCTATTAGTTTTTCACATTCAAGCATACTTTTTTTATCTCTTTTTATTCCTGTTTTAGCAGAAGTGGCAAACTCTGCGATAGAGAGAGTTGTTGATTTGGTTACTACGGATTACCACATACTTGCAAAACAAGCAAAAGATGTAGGTGCAACTATGGTTCTTTTAAGTCTTATAGTAACTTCCCTTATTTGGCTGAGTGTTTTAGCAGTTGCCTTTGAGCTAGTCTAGGGTTATAATGAAAATATTACTGATTTTACTTTTAGCATTTAGTTTTTCTTTTGCATCAAAACGAGTCAAAATAGCATTAGTATTGAGCGGTGGTGGGGCTAGAGGTGGCGCGCATGTGGGTGTTCTTAAAGTTTTAGAAGAAAAAAAGATACCAATAGACATGATAATTGGAACAAGTATGGGTTCTTTTGTTGGAGGTTTATATGCATCTGGAGTCTCAGCAGATGACATAAAAGAGATGTTAGTAACAACTGACTGGAAAAAGCATATACGAACTGATTTTGATAGAAAAGATACTCCTATGCGAGTTAAAGAAGTTGAGTATATTTACCAAGGTCGATTAGGGATAGGAGTAAATAAAGACAACAAAATCGTTCTTCCAACAGGTGTCCTTAAAAGACAACCATTGCTTATGAAGTTTATGCAAGAAACTCAAAATTCTCAAAATATTAAAGATTTTGATAACTTACCTATACCTTTTAGAGCAGTTGCAACAAATATACTAAATGGGGAAGCTGTTGTTTTAAAGTCAGGTTCTTTAGCAAAAGTTATATATGCATCTAGTTCCATCCCTGGTGGATTACAGCCTATAAACATAGATGGAATTGACTGGGTAGATGGTGGAGTTAGTGATAATTTACCGATACAATTAGCTAAAGATATGGGTGCAGATATTATTATAGCTGTTGATGTTAGTGAAAAATTTGAAGATACGATAGATGTAAATTCATATTTTGTTGTTTTAGGTCAAATGGTAAATATCTTAATGAGAAAAAATGCTGATGAGTCTATCTTAAAATTAAACGATACAGATATTTTAATAACTCCTGATTTAAATGGTTTTGGAGGCTTAGATGCTGATAAATATGCTCAAATAATTAGCAAAGGGGCAGAGGCAACTAGCAAAATATATGAAAAAAAATTAAAGCATCTAAGTATCAGTGATCAAGATTATGAAAAGTATAAGCAACAACAAAGAGTTTTAAAAAAGTTTGAAGCACCAATCATAGATGCCATAGAAATAGTTAATCCAACCTACCTTAGCGATGAGTCTATACTAAAAAGAATAAAAATTAAAGTTGGCGATAGACTTGATGAAAATCTTTTAAGAAAGAACTTAATGCATATTTATAATATGACAATTTTTGATAGTGTTGAGTATGCTTTAAAAGAAGTTGATGGTAAAAATATTTTAATAATAATCACAACTCCTAGTTGGAATAACCATGGAGAGATGAATTTTGCTTTTGGTATAGAAGATGATTTTACAGGGCATTCCTCATATTCACTTAAAGTGGGATTTATAAACTTTGGCATAAATAAGTTAGGTGCCGAGTGGAAAAATGATTTTGAAATTGGTAGAAGACAAAGAGCTTATACGGAGTTTTTTCAGCCTCTTGATACTATGCAAAGATATTATGTGAAATCAGCATTTTTATATGAAAATATTATTGATTTACTTCCTTTTAAGAATGACTCTGCTATTGAACTTGAGAGTAAAAGATATGGCGCTTCTTTCGCTGTTGGCGCTCATTTTACAACTAATTATGAATTTGAACTTGGTATTGCAGCGTATAAGGATTTTTTAGATATTTCTCTTATAGATGGTGCAAGCAATGAGTATGCTGCTAGACCTATTTATGCCTCTGTTTTAGTTGATAACTTAGACAATTTAAACTTTCCAAACACTGGAGTAAAGTCAACTTTAAAGTGGACAAAAGAGATGAAAGGGCTTGGAAGTGATTATGAACATGAAAAAATTTACTTTGACATAGAAAAACCTCTTACTTTTTATAATAACAATTTTACAGCATACTTACAAGTAGGTACAGTCTATAAAAATAATAATGATAGCGATAAATTGATGTTAAATGATAAGTTCGTTTTAGGAGGTTTGTTTAATATGTCGGGATACCGACCATACTCTCTTATTGGAAATCATATGGCTTTAGGGGTTTTAAAATATAGATACCGCATAAAAGATGGTGGATTTTTTGGTTCTTTAAACGCACCACTTTATGCTGGTTTTAGTTTAGAAATAGGAGATGCTTGGAATGATGGAGATAAAGAAACACTAAGTAGTTTCAAAAAATCTGGTACTTTTTATGGTGCAGCAGATACTTTTTTAGGTCCAGTTTATTTGGCCTTTGGTTTTGCTCAAGATGGAGAGCAATCATTTTATTTATATTTAGGAGAAAAATTTTGAAAACAACTTTAATCATTGGTGCAGGTGGAGTCAGTCGAGTAGTTGTGCATAAGTGTGTACAAAATGCGGATACTTTTGGACGCATAATTTTAGCCAGTAGAACTATAAAAAGATGTCAAAATATAAAAAATGAACTCCCAGATGCAAATATTGAAGTGGCGTCTATAGATGCTGATAATACTGATGAATTAGTAAAATTAATAAACAAATATAAACCGAATATACTTATAAATGTAGCACTTCCTTATCAAGATTTAACAATTATGGATGCTTGTATAGCTACTTCTACACCTTATCTTGATACTGCAAACTACGAGCATCCAGATGAGGCAAAATTTGAGTATAAACTTCAGTGGGCAAAAGATAAAGAGTTTAAAGAAGCAGGAATTATGGGACTTCTTGGAAGTGGTTTTGATCCTGGTGTGACAAATGTGTTTTGTGCTTATGCTAAGAAACATTATTTTGATGAGATTCACACTATTGATATACTTGATTGTAATGATGGTGACCATGGTTATGCTTTTGCAACAAATTTTAATCCAGAGATAAACCTTCGTGAAGTTTCTTCAAATGGAAGATACTGGGAAAATGGAAAATGGATAGAAACTAAACCAATGGAAATTAAAATAGTTTGGGATTATCCAGAAGTTGGAGAAAAAGATTCTTACTTACTTTACCATGAAGAGATGGAGAGTTTAGTTAAGAATATAAAAGGACTTAAGCGTATAAGATTTTTTATGACCTTTGGTGAGAGTTATTTAACTCATATGAAATGTTTGCAAAATGTTGGTTTGTTAGGTATAAAAGAGGTTGAGCATAAGGGTATGAAAATAGTTCCTATGGAGTTTTTAGCAACGCTTCTTCCTGACCCTTCAACACTAGGCGAGAGAACAAAAGGTAAAACAAATATCGGTATAGTAGCCGAAGGTTTAAAAGATGGCAAAAAAAGAAAAATTTATATTTATCAGGTGAGTGACCATGAAAAATGTTTTAAAGAGGTAAACTCACAAGGAGTTTCATATACAACAGGAGTTCCTGCTATGATAGGTGCAAAACTTATGCTTGAGGGAAAATGGAGCGCAAATGGAGTTTACAATATGGAAGAGTTTAACCCAGATTTATTTATGGATGAGTTAAATAAGCAGGGCTTACCTTGGCAAATAAAAGAGTTAGGAGTTTAAGATGACTTTTGAGAAAATTATAAATCATATAGACTCATTGCCTCCACTATCAAATGCTGCTCATATAGTACAGTCTCTATATGCGGGTGGTATTGAACACATAAATATATCTAAATTAGTAAGAGTTATAGAGTCAGATGCAATGCTATCTATAAATATTTTAAAGATGATTAACTCCCCTTATTATGGAATGAGTAAACAAATAAGTTCTATTTCTCAGGCTGTTTCACTTCTGGGAGTTCAACAAATTTATATGCTTGTAGTTCACTATGCAATTAGTCAAAAACTAAAAGCTGATCCTAGCATCTATGGATTTACAAATGCTCAGTTTAATGATGTTTGTCAGCTTCAAGGTAGATTAATGTTTAAGTGGTGCTCAAAAATAAACTTAAAAGATGCACAGTTTTTAACTCCCTTAGCTCTAATGATGGAATCTGGAAAGTTAATTCTTGCACAAGAGATTGTAAGAAGTGATTATAGTGGTGAATTTAGGAAGGGTTTTAACGAGTGTGAAGATATACAAGAGTATGAAAAAAGTCTAATTACAAGAACTTCTTATGAGCTTACTGCGATGCTTTTTTCTCACTGGAATTTAGAATCAAAATATGTAGAAATATTAAACCTTATAGATGCTACACAAGATGAATTAAAAGAAATAGATGCAAAGATTATTGCATATATTGAAAAAATAAAAGTTGTTAGAAAGTGTATAAATTTAAAAGAGATACTTACAGATAATTCCATAAAAGAGAGTATGAAGCTTGTTCAAGCTCTTGGGTTAGATGCGAACTATTTTAAAGAAGTTACTCTTGAACTTAGAAAATCATATCTTAAATAGTATAAAAACTCCTTGTTATATTTGTTACGAGGAACTTTTAGAAAATAATTTGAAACTCTTAGATTATGTTCAAAAAAAAAGTGGAGCTAAGATTATTTTGGCACTTAAGGGTTTTGCTATGTGGAGTACATTTCCTTTAGTATCAAAGTATCTTCATGGTTGTACAGCTAGTGGTTTGTATGAGGCTAGACTAGCTCATGAAGAATTTAAAAAAGAAGTTCACACTTATTCTCTCGCTTTTAAAGATGAAGAGATAGATGAAATAGCAAAAATCTCAAATCATATAGTATTTAATTCACCAAATCAACTTTTAAAATATGCTCAAAGAGTTAAAAATATAAATCCAAATATAAGTATATCTTTGCGTATCAATCCTGAACATTCAGTCTCCCCAGAAGAGATATATAATCCATGTGGAATTTATAGCCGCTTAGGTACGACTATTAAAAATTTTGATGAGGCAGTTTTAGAGCATATAGATGGACTAAATTTTCATGCTTTATGTGAGCAGGGTGCAGACAAATTAGAAGAAGTTTTAATAGTTTTTGAAGAAAATTTCGCGAAGTATTTTAAAAATTTAAAATATATTAATTTTGGTGGTGGTCATCATATAACTAAAGAAGGTTATGATGTAGATAAACTAATAAAACTTATAAAAAAATTTAAAATTAAATATGATGTAGAAGTATATTTAGAACCAGGTGAGGCAGTTGGTTGGCAAACAGGTGTTTTAGTTAGTAGTGTTCTTGATATTGTAGACAATCAAATGAAGATAGCAATTTTAGATACATCAGCAGAAGCTCATATGCCAGATACTCTTGCTATGCCATATCGAGCAGAAGTTGATGGTGCATCTGTAGCGAATGATAAAAAATATACTTATAGACTTACTGGCAATACTTGTTTAGCAGGTGATATTATGGGTAATTATTCATTTGATGAAGCTTTAAAAATTGGAGATAAGGTTATCTTCCTCGACCAGATTCATTATACTTTTGTAAAAAGTACAACCTTTAATGGTATTAAACTACCATCTCTAGCAATAATAAATAAAGAAAATAAGTTGAAAATTATAAAGAACTTTGGATATAAAGAGTATAAAAATAGGCTCTCATGAGACTATTTCGCTATAATAATTAAATGAAAACTATAAATGATATATGGACAACATTTTATTTAATGTTTTTTGGCTCTTTTATTTTAATATTAACTCTTTTGACTTTTAGCTATTCTGATATAAAGAATAGACATTATTCAGAGCTTGAAAACTACTCAAAAATAATATCAAATGCAATACATTCTAAGTTATTGCAAGATGATATGATACTCACTATTATTGGAAATCAACTTTTAGATAATGATAATTATAAAGATAAACAGAGAATAATAAAACTCTTCGATGAATTACTTGAGCAAAACCAATATTATGTTGCTTTAAGTCTTGCAGACATAGAAGGGAATTTTATGGCAACAAGCTCAAATATAAAAGCGCCAGAAAATTTTAATTTTTTAGAAAACAAAAAAACAGTAAATGGTTTAAAAAAAGCATTAAAAACTAAAAAAATGATAGTTGGTAGAACCTATTATTTTAAAAATATAAATGAATGGATTATTCCAATAAGAAAAGCTATCTTAAATAAAGATGGAAAAATTATAGCTGTTATGACAATAGGTTTAAGAAATAAAACTATTATCAATGAACTAGGAGTATCCCAAGATAAAACTATCTTAATTATAAAAGATTATAACTCTGAACATAAACTGTACAGACAATATATGAGTAAAATACCAAAAGAACATAGTAACTCTATCTACAATACAAATGTTCCTGAAATTTTTGTAGAAATTTTAAAAAAAGAATTTAAAAAAAAATATGATTTGTCTTTAGATGATTTAATGAATAGTGAGCGAACTATTAGTCTAAAGTTAAAATCACCATTTAATAAAAACATAATTGCTGGTATTACATACAACAAAGAGTACAAATTATGGATTTTAGTAGAAGATAGTGATTCTTTAATAATTAGTGAATTTTTCAATACTTTATTTATATACTTCACTCTTTTCGTTGCTAGTTTTATAGTTTTTTATTTTTTATTTAAAAGAATAGCTATGTCTGATAGAAAAAAACAAGATGAACTTGTGTTTCAAGCTCAACATGATAGTTTAACAAAACTTCCTAATAGAACTTTTATGTATGCTCATATAGAAGAATGGAAAATAGAATATAACAAAGAATATTTCGTTCTATATTTAGATTTGGATAATTTTAAAAATATAAATGATAAATTTGGACATACTGTTGGAGATAAAATATTAATCGAGGTTGCACATAGATTAGGAATGTTTTTTAATGAAGGTGATATGCTTATTAGGCAAGGTGGAGATGAGTTTATAATTCTAAAAGAGTGTGTAGATGCTAATAATAATGAGGAAAGGATACAAAGTCTTATAGGTCTTATTTCACAGGTTTATCATATAGATACAAAAGAGTTTAGAATTGGTGTGAGTGTTGGTATTGCTAAATATCCAGCAGATGCAGAAGATATTGAAGAACTACTTAGCATAGCAGATACAGCTATGTATGAAGCAAAAAAACGAAAAAATTCATATTGTTTTTTTTCAGAAACTATGAGGCATAATAATATTGTAAAAACAGATATTGAGCAAGAGTTGCGTAGTGCTGTGGAAAAAGATGAACTTTGGATGGTTTATCAACCACAAATAAAAGCAGATGGAAAATTATATGGAGTAGAGGCTCTTGTTAGATGGAAAAATGAAAAACTTGGATTTGTTGGACCGGATAAATTTATACCAATAGCTGAAGATACTGGCATTATAAGAGAACTTGGTGCATATATTATAGAAACTTCTTTAGCTGAAATTGCTAGTGTTAAAAAAGAGTTAAACTTAGATTTTAGCTTATCTATAAATATATCAGTGGTACAATTGATGGAAGCAAATTTCTTGGTAAGTTTTTTAAAACAAATAGAAATAGCAAAGATTGATAAATCGTCAATAACATTAGAAATTACAGAAAGTGTATCAATGGAAAAGCTGGATGATATTTTGAATATTCTTTATGATATTAAAGAGCATGATATTAAAATATCATTAGATGACTTTGGAACAGGATACTCTTCTTTGAGTATTTTAAGAGAGTTACCAATAGATGAGTTAAAGATAGATAAAAGTTTTATAGATAAAATACTATATGATGATAATGAAAAAGCTCTAGTTCAAAGTATCATAAATATAGGTAAAAATTTCAATATGAAAACTTTAGCAGAGGGTGTTGAGAGTGATAAGCAAGTACAAGACTTAAAAGAAGCTAATTGTGATATATTTCAAGGTTATTATTACTCTAAGCCACTCACAAAAGAGCATTTGTTAGAATACTTAAAAGATTAAAATACTAGGAAAAATTATGTTAGAAGATAAACAAAGATGGAACGAAAGATATCAAGAACACCCGATACCTGATAATGTTAGTAAAATTCTTGAGAAGTATGTAGATAATGTGAATATTGGTCAAGCACTTGACATTGCTTGTGGAATGGGTAGAAACACACACTTTCTTGCAAGTAAAGGTTTTGATATAGATGCAGTGGATATTTCAGATTATGCTTTAAGTAAAATAAAAAAATCACCTATAATAACTAAAATAGAAGCTGATTTAGATAAGTATAATATAGCTCCAAATAAGTATGATTTGATATTAAATACAAACTATTTAAATCGCCGTTTACTTTCTCAAATGAAAGATGGTTTAAAGCAGGGTGGAGTAGTTATGTTTGAGACTTTCATAATCGCTCATGGTGACTTTAAGTTACCAACAATGAACTTAGATTATCTACTTCGTAAAAATGAACTCTTACACTCTTTTATAGGTTTAGATGTTATTTACTATGAAGAAAAAATAGATACAAACCTGAGAGGGGAAAGAGTTAAAATAGCATCTATAGTTGCTCAAAAAAACTAAATTAAAAAGAATTCTTTTTTTATTAAATTTTTACCATTTATGATGATAGAGAGTTTATGCAGTCCTTTGTAATAAACTCTCGTACTTATCGGTTTAAAAGAGTGTTGTCTAAGAATATTTTTTTTCTTTTGTTGAAAAACTCCCTCTGAAATTTTAAAAACTTTTGCATTGTATTTTTTATTTTTTCTTATAAATTCTATAATATATTCAATCCTTAATTTTCCTAGTTCTTTTTTTGAATTTAGGTTAAATGAAAATGCTAGTTTTTCACCCATCACAACTTCTTTATTTAAGTTAAATTCACTCAAAATTATAGCATCTGGGGAATTAAAACCAAAAAGACTTAGTACCTCTTTATCACTACTTTTTAGTAAAGTCCTACATCCATGTTTTACCATAGCGTCTCTATTAGAATTTTTTCCTATCCATAGAGATGCTAACTTTTTTACTATATTTTTATTGTCTTTTGATATGTCATTAATATTGTTAGCGACACTTTTTCTTACATATTCGCTCTTATCATCTTTTAGCAGTTCAAGAATCTCTAAGACTTTACTAGGCTCTTTTTTAAATATAGGTAGTGATATTGCCCAAGGAAGTCTAGGTCTACAACCCTCAGATGCTAATCTTCTAACATGAAGATTGTCAGATTTTGCCCAGATTAGCATCTGTGCCATTGTAGCATCTGGGTATTTTAATATAAACTTTCTTATGGCAAATTCACTAGATGAATCTATGGTAAAAAACTCTATAGCATCCATTGAAACTTTAAAATTTTCTAGTCCATAAACTTCTACAAAGTCTTGAAATATCATATTTTCAAGGCGGTATGCATGATTTAGTTGTAAAAAACTTTTTTTTAAAATTTTTATAGCATCTACATAATTTGTTGGTAAAAATAGACCAAGTGTTAAACTAATATGTCGCATTCTTTGCTTTAGTTCTCTATCTTCCCAATTTTTATCAAAGATACTTTTTTTAAACTCTTCATGCTTAAGAAGTGGATACTCAAGTGAGTTCAGTAAAGCTGAGATGTAATCATCGTTATATAAATATTTCAATAATATAGCCATTATTATAAGCCTTCCATTAAAACATACCAGAGTCTATCAACTTCTTTATCATTTAAAAAAAGAGAGGATTTGTTAAAAAATAGTTCGTGCAATGCCAGCTTATTTATACCAAGCGTGTGTGAGCATTGCTTATGTGTTGGCAAAAAAGCGCGAATTATAGATATTTCATTCTCTTGTATCTCTTGTGAGCATAAAAAGCATACCATCTCTTTATGTAGTCTCCCTTCTTGTTCTAAAAGTTTCGTATAAGATTCTATTGCTACTCTTTTTGGATTTTGAGTTCCCCAAATATTTGAAGCATTATCCAAAAGTTCAAAATAAAAATCACCGAGTTCTTCTGTATCTTGTAAGTGTTTATGAAAAAGTTTTAAAAAGTCTTGCCATAATTTTAAAAGTTTATAATCATTAATCCATTTAAAACCAATATGAATAACATCTTTTAGTCTAGAAATTGTTGATTTCGCTGAGCTTTCTTTTTCATAGTCAATTTTAAATCCTATATTTATAGTCCCATGCCTAGCTCCATAGAACCTATAAAGAGTATCTAAGTTACCCCTAGATATTATGGTAACTATTAAATCTTCATCTTTTACTTTGTTAAGATTTATGATGTAGCCTTGCATTTTTAGCTTCTTTTATACACGATTTGTAATTATATTTTGATAATTTTTACATAATAATGCTTTTTTAAACCTTTAAACGGTATAATTCAAACACTTTTTCTAAATATACTAAGTTTCTTTAAAAAGAGATTAAATTTAGATTATTTAGTTGTAAATTTACAAATTTTGGAGTGATTATGACAAAACATCATGATTTATTGAGATCATTTAAGGATAACTGTGGCTTTGGGCTTGTAGCAAATATCAAAAATAAAGCTTCTCATAAAGTTTTAAATGACGCAGTTACAGCACTAGAGAGAATGATGCACCGTGGTGCAGTTGCAGCAGATGGAAAAACTGGAGATGGAAGTGGTTTACTACTTTCAATGCCTCAGGAATTTCTTCGTAATGTAGCTTCACAAAATAGTGTAGAACTTCCTAAACAGTTTGCTGTTGCTTCTGTCTTTACAAAAGATAAAGAACATTTAAAAACCTTAGAAGAGATTTGTGCAAATAATGACTTAAAAGTAGTTCTAACTCGTGAAGTTCCTATAAATACAGATGCTCTTGGTGCTCAAGCCATGGAATCTTTGCCAAATATTATACAACTTTTCATAACTCCAAACTCTATAATGGCAACAAATAGATTTGATGCCCTTTTGTATCTTTCTCGTAAAGAAACAGAGCATAAACTCATAAAAGATAGAGATTTTTACATAGCATCTATGAGTTCAAAAGTTCTATCATATAAAGGTCTTGTTATGCCAACGCATATTAAAGAATTTTATATTGACCTTCAAAGCGAAGAATTTAAAATTTCTTTTTCTCTTTTTCATCAAAGATTTTCAACAAATACACTTCCAGAGTGGAGATTGGCACAACCGTTTCGTGCTGTTGCACATAATGGAGAAATTAACTCAGTTGAAGGAAATCGTTTAAATGTAGAGATAAAGTCTGAATCTATAAAAAGTGAAGTTTTTACTCCTGAGGAGATTGAAAGAATTCTTCCTATCATTCAGTTAAACTCATCAGATAGTGCATCTGCTGATAACTTTTTTGAGTTTCTTATAGTTAATGGTATGGACTTTTTTAAAGCTGTTCGTGGTGTTATTCCATCAGCTTGGCAAAATGCTCCACACATGGACCCTGAACTTCGTGCATATTATGAGTATCACTCAACTGTATTTGAAGCATGGGATGGACCAGCCGCTTTTTCTGTAACTGATGGCCGTTATATCGGCTGTGTTTTAGATAGGAATGGTCTTCGCCCATCCAAATATATAGTTACCAAAGATAATAACCTTCTAATTGCTAGTGAATATGGTGTTGTTGATATTGCAGAAGAAGATATAAAAGAAAGAGGACGCCTTCAATCTGGTGAGATGATAGGGCTTGATTTAAAATTTGGAAAACTACTTAAAAACGATGAGATAAATGACTATTTAAAAAGCTCTAATCCGTATATGAAGTGGTTAAATGAGCATATGATTTATCTTCAAGAGCATGTTGAAGTTCAGTATGAAACACAATGTGAATTTGATGAAGATGGTTTTGTTAAAAGACAAAGATTTTTCAATGTTACGCAAGAGGTTGTTGAACAAGTTATAGAACCGATGATAATTGATTTTAAAGAAGCAGTTGGAAGTATGGGGGATGATACTCCACTGGCAGCATTTTCTTCTAAACAAAGAAACTTTACTGATTATTTTAAGCAAAAGTTTGCTCAAGTTACAAACCCACCAATTGACCCAATTCGTGAAAAAGTTGTTATGAGTTTAAACACAGGTTTTGGTGAAATTCATAATATGTTAGATGAAATTCCATCTCATGCACATAGGCTTAAATCAATATCTCCTATTATTACTCTTGAAAAATTAGATGTTCTTAAATCTTTTGGAGATAAAAAGTCACCTCGTTATCAAGTTTTTTACCATAACACTATTTTTTCAACTGCATATACAGGTTCTTTAAAAGAAGCACTAGATGCTTTAGTTCTGAAAGTTGTTGACTCCGTTAAAAATAATGGAACGAGAATTATTATCTTAGATGATTATGAATTTAGTTTAAAAAATAAAATTATTCCAATGGCGATGGTTGTTGGTCGTATTAACTTTGCTCTTATTAAAGAAAAAATTCGCCATTTAGCGTCTCTGATTGCTGTAACCGGCGAGGTTATTGACTCTCATAGTGCGGCCGTTCTTATTGGTTATGGAGTAAGTGCAATTTATCCAAATCTACTTTTTGCAACGGTTATAGATAAAATTCAAAACTCAAGAGTTCTGAAAATGGAGTGCAATGAAGGTATCAAATCAGTTCACGCAGCACTTAATAGCGGTCTTTTAAAAATAATGTCAAAAATGGGAATAGCAACAATAGCTTCTTATAGAAATGCTGGTCTTTTTGATGTTCTAGGCTTAAATGATGAAATAGTAAGTGATTGTTTTCTTAGCTCAAACTCAGAGTTGGGTGGACTTACTTATGAAGATATTGATGAGAGAGTTTCAAGATATCATAAAGAAGCATTTACGGAAGATGGATTTAAGAAAATTTTCCCATTAAATATTGGTGGGTATTATAAATTTTATAATGAACAAGAACATCATGATTATGGTCCTGCTGTAATTCATGCAATTCATAAAGTATCAAATAGTGGTAAAAAAGAAGACTTTAAAGCTTTAACTGATTTAATAAATAACAGAGGGCTTAAATTTATTCGTGACTTCTTTGATTTAAAATCTCCTAAAAAAGCAATTGATATTAGTGAAGTAGAGTCAAAAGAGGAAATCTTTAAAAGATTTGCATCTGCTGCTATGAGTCTTGGTTCTATATCTCCAGAAGCACATGAAACTATTGCAATCGCAATGAATAGAATCGGCGCTCAATCAAACTCTGGCGAGGGTGGAGAAGATAAGGAAAGATTTGGGACTGAGAGAGTTTCTAAAATCAAACAAGTTGCATCTGGTAGATTTGGTGTTACGCCTGCATATCTTAGAAGTGCTGAAGAAATTCAGATTAAAGTCGCTCAGGGTGCAAAACCTGGTGAGGGTGGACAACTTCCAGGGCATAAAGTAACACCGCTAATCGGTAAACTTCGTCATACAGTTCCAGGAGTCACTTTAATTTCTCCTCCTCCACATCATGATATTTACTCTATTGAGGATTTATCTCAACTTATTTTTGATATTAAACAAGTAAATCCTAGTGCAAGAGTAGCAGTTAAACTTGTTTCAACTATCGGTGTTGGTACTATTGCCGCCGGTGTTACAAAAGCATACGCTGACAAAATTATTATCTCTGGTGGTGATGGTGGTACTGGTGCTGCTCCACTTACATCTATCAAGTTTGCTGGTAATCCATGGGAAATTGGCTTAAGTGAAGCTCACAATGCTTTAAAGGCCAACAATCTGCGTGGACTGGTTGAACTTCAAACAGATGGTGGTCTTAAGTCAGGCTTAGATGTTGTAAAAGCTGCACTTCTAGGTGCTGAGTCTTATGCCTTTGGTACAGGTGTTCTTACAATTGTTGGTTGTAAAATGCTTCGTATTTGTCATGTAAATAAATGTTCAGTTGGTATTGCAACTCAAAATGACAAACTTCGTGAAGAATTTTTTAAAGGACATGTTGATCAAGTCATCAACTACTTTACTCTTTTAGCCGAAGATGTTCGTTCTATCATGGCTGAGCTGGGTTATTCAACTATGGAAGAGATGATAGGGCAAGTAAATATTCTTGTTCCTAAAAATGATGAGTTTGTGAAAAAATTTGATTTTTCTTCAATACTACATCAAGAAAAAGGTGTTAACACTCATAAACAAAAATTTAATCATCCTTTTGATGACAACTCATTTGAAAAAGATGTTTTAAGAGAAGCTATGACAGCTATTAAACATCCAGAGCATCCTATCCGTATAAATAGAGAAATAAACAATGTAAATAGAAGCTTTGGTGCATTAGTTTCTGGTGAAATTGCGCAATATTATGGAGATAAAGGTCTTAAAGCAGACACTATCAAGATTAAGCTAAAAGGTATAGCAGGTCAAGCACTAGGAGCATTTTTAATCCCCGGTGTTTCTATATACTTAGAAGGTGTTGCAAATGATTATATTGGTAAAGGTATGCATGGCGGTAAAATTATAATTGCTTCAAAAAATGAAGGTGAAATTTTTAGTGCTGGTGGTAACACTTGTCTTTATGGTGCTACTGGTGGTAAACTTTATATTTCTGGTTCAGTTGGGGAGAGATTTGCTGTTCGTAACTCTGGTGCATTGGCTATTGTTGAAGGTTCTGGAGATAATGCTTGTGAATATATGACAGGCGGTATTGTAGTTATCCTTGGTCGCACAGGAATCAATTTTGGTGCTGGTATGACAGGTGGAATTAGTTTCGTATATGATGCTGATCACAGTTTTGTTGAAAATGTAAATCGTGAATTAGTAGATGCTGTTCGTATAGATACTGATGAAAGTGCAGATGCTAGACATTTACTAAAAAAATTATTGAAAGACTATGTAGTTGAAACAGAGAGTAAAAAAGCAAAAGAATTACTTGATAACTTTAGAGTAGAAGTAAGAAACTTTTGGTTAGTTAAACCTAAAAATTTAACTAAACTGCCTTTAAACCTAGAGAATGGAGATTAATAATGAGAGAATATTTAGCAACTGAAAGACTTAATCCTACTAAAAGATTAGTGGTAGAAAGAACAAAAGATTTTGGTGAAATTTATGAAGTATTTGATCGTGATGATGCTTCGACACAAAGTGAGAGATGTATCCAATGTGGAGACCCTTTTTGTTTAAATAAGTGTCCTCTTCATAATTATATTCCTCAATGGCTAAAATCTATTGCTCAAAAAGATTTAGAGTTTGCTTTTAAGCTTTCAAATGAGCCTTCACCTTTTCCAGAAGTAATGGGAAGAGTTTGTCCTCACGATAAGCTTTGCGAGGGGGATTGTACTTTAAATGATGGTCATGGTGCTATAACCATAGGTTCTATCGAAACTCACATAACAGAAGAAGGTTTTAAAGCTGGATATAAACCAGAATTTCCAGGAATCATAACAAATAAAAGTGTTGCTGTTATAGGAAGTGGTCCAGCAGGACTATCTGTTGCAACTTACCTTCTTCGTTCAGGAATTGCTGTAACTATGTATGAGAGAAGCGATAGAGCAGGTGGACTTTTAACTTATGGTATTCCAAATTTTAAACTAGATAAAAAGATAGTAGAGCGTCGTGTTAAACTACTTAAAGAAGCTGGTTTAAAACTAGTTTTAAATTGTGAAGTTGGAAGAGATATTGCTTTTGAAGAGCTAGCAAACTCTCATGATGCTATGTTTATTGGAGTTGGTGCTACAAAGGCTAAAAGTGCTTCTTTGGTAGGAGAAAAATCAAAAACAGTTTATGATGCTATGGAATACTTAACAGCAATGCAAAGAAAAAACTTTAAACTTGAATATGACAAAAAGTTTGATTTTAAGGACTTAAATATTGTTGTTATAGGTGGTGGTGATACTGCTATGGACTGTCTTAGAACTGCTAAAAGAGAAGAAGCAAAAAGTGTAAACTGTCTATATCGTAGAGATGCACATAATATGCCAGGTAGTAAAAAAGAGTATAAAAATGCTATGGAAGAAGGTGTTGACTTTACTTTTTTTGTATCTCCAAAAGAGATAATTTTAGATGAAAATTCTAATGTTATCGCAGTGGAAGTTATAAAAACAACTCTTGGAGCGAAAGATGAAAGTGGTCGCCAAAGGATGGAAGAGCTAAAAGGCAGTGAAACTAGAATTCAAGCTGATATAGTTATTATGTCTTTAGGTTTTAACCCTGAAGTGCCTGCTTTCTTAGCTGAAAATGGTATAGAAACAAATAGTTGGGGTGGAGTAATTATAAATGAAGATACTCACGAAACAACTACTTCTGGCATCTATGCTGGTGGTGATTGTTATAGAGGTGCAGACTTAGTTGTAACAGCTGCTTACGATGGACGAGAGGCTGCTAGAAGTATAGCAAAATCTCTACTTAAATAAATTAACTTTTTTCCCTTCATTATCCTCAGCTTATACTGAGGATAATAATTTTTAAAAACTAAAACTTCATTTTTAACTTTTTATAATATTTGTTTCTTTTCGTAGCATATCATCCTCTATCTGTGTGCCACAATAATCCTTTAGGTGGATTTCTATGACTTATTGCCATATTTAAAGCATCGTTTACAAGTGATACCTTCATTATGTCATCCATAGACCAGCCTACAACTTTTCTTGAGTATAAATCAATTACAGTTGCCAGATATAACCAACCTTCACCTGTGCGAATATACGTAATATCGCCAACATATTTTTCATCAGGACCTGATGCATAAAAATCTCTATTAAGAATATTCGGTGCTATTGGTAAATTATGATTAGAATCTGTAGTATTTTTATATCTTCTTTTCATTTTAACTTTTAAGTTTAGGTCTTTCATAATGCTTGAGATACACTTCCGTGATAGAATAAGACCATATAACTCTTTTAGTTTATCTTGTATTCTACGAGTTCCATATTTACTTCTGCCTTGAATAAATATAGCTTCTATAATTTCATTTAGTTGTTTATCTACTTTATTAATTACCGCACCATTCCTTACCCAACGATAGTAACTAGACATATCTACATCCATAATTTGGCACATACCTATAATTGTGAAGTACGCTGTTGCCTTTTTGCGCGAAGCCTGCCCTTGGGGTATAATATGTCACGCTCTTGTTTGAGTAACTTGTTCTCACGGCGGAGTCGTTTATTCTCTTCATCTAAGGTTTCAGTGGAAGATAAAATATTTAATGATCTAGTTGGAATATTATGAGCTTTTTTATATGTTGTTACCCAGAGATATAAGGTCTTGGGATTCAGATTTAAATCCTCGGCTACTTTTACAACACTTTCATTATTATTGATGATTAACTGGACGGTTGAATCTTTATACCCCAAGGGCAGGCTTCGCGCAATTCTTGACTATATTTACTTCTTCTCATGGTTTGCCTTTATTCATTTTATTTTAACTTAGAATTGTTAATTCTTTGTATGAATTTAGGTTACCACTCCACATACAACAAATGGCAGGAGTCCCACATCAAAGTGTATCCTAGAAAATCTCAAGCAAATTTTCTGATATACTCATTAAAGGAGCTCAGCTTCGCCGTTAATTTACAAAAAATATAAAAAACGTGTTGTTACTTTTTTATATTATCTAGCTTTTCTAAAAACAACTTGTCAGAGTCTAGTTTATAACATTTCCATAAGGCTACATCTATATTATTTTTACTATGAAGATTTGGTGAATATTTTTTTACTAAAAAAGCTACATTCTGATATTTTTCTGCAGAGTAAGAACCCAGTTCCACAATTCCGCCTGAAATAGCTCTAATATCTTGTGTATCGTAACCTTTCTTTTTAAAATACCATAGCATGCAGTTTGCTTGAGCAAACTGTAATAATTCATCTTTTTTTTGCTTATTAGCTAAAGGTTCTTTATTTACACATCCAGTTATAGATAATATACTTAACAATAAAATTAATAATTTTATTTTTTGCATTTACGATGCCTCCCAAAATAAAACTTTGTTAGAAAGTCCACCATAGCCTTTCCAAAGACAACGAGAACCATCCCATAAATCGGCGTGTCCTGTTGCATCATTCCAACCAAGTACTTGAAATATAATAATGCCTTTTTTGCCTTTTAGTTTTTCTTTATAACTAGATGGAGCTAATTCTATCGGTCTAGCATATCTTTTTGTTAAATATTTAATTAGCATTTGCACACGAAAGATATACCAATGTTTATTTTTTCCAGATGAAACCTGCGATTCCATTTTCCCACTTGAGCCAATATCCTTAAAGTATTGAATAAGATGTGTCCCTGATGAACCATTTAATGCTTTTGATACTCGAGTTGCACAAGCATTATTAAATACGCCAATATCATAATTCAATTCAACTTTTCCACCAATACCTTGAAAAACTGAACCAGCTTCTTGTGCAGGATAATGAAAGCTCAACACTTCCCAAAGAGGTAAATTGCCCATATATTTCCTTTAAGCACCAACACCTGTTCTAATATCATCTGAACTAGATGTGCTTGCAATAACATGTCTAAGCTCGATTTTTCTATAAGAAAAGCTCACATGTTCTACAGGTCCATCCTCAGAATTGGAAACACCAATATCGATAATAGTTGTATCTTCTAAAGCTATTGTATAAAAATGCTCTTGCTTTCCCAAATAAGAGGTTCTATAAACTTTTAAATCAACATTATTTAAAGTTTCACCCTTATTAGCTGCTTCAAACAATAAAGGTGAACTTTTATCTAGTAATTTAACTATCGTAAATGGAGAATGTGTTCTTTGACCCATAGGTTGACCAGTTGATAAATTTATAGGAACAGTAGAGCCATAATTAAATTTTTGAATTGAAATTTCATCTTCATGTCCATTTTGATAAATATTCCCTACTGAATCAGGGGTAAAAGCACCTTCTGAAATCAAGCCCTGTGTAGTACCTTTTATTGTCATAAAAACTGAATTTTGCATAAATTGCCTTATCTAGTAAAATTTAAATGTAACATATCGAAAATAAACTTATAAGTAGATAAACTTAAATAAAAATTAATTATCAAGGATATGATAGCTTAAGAAAATCAAAGTTAAAATCAGTTAAGATTAAAGATATAGCTATCCTAAATCAAACTACTACAAAGATTTTGCAGTTGCTTAGAATATCTAGCTTCAATTGAGCTAAATAGTTTGGCTTCAATGTTTCCATTAGTATCAAATATAGGAACTAATGTGATTGAATTTGAGAGGGCAACTTATTTCAATAAAAATATGCTTGACCCAAACTATCAATTTTCAATGCCATAAAAAGTATCGTATGATTCACCAGTTGTGTAGATAAGGCTACCATCTACTCCAGTAGAACAATTGCGAGAGAGTCTATTAAGTATGTGATTCTATAAAAATATTAATTAATAATTCAAAATAAGAAAAAATTTATATTTCTTTAGAAATTTTCACTATAATTAGGTTTAAAAACAATCAAAGGTAATTTTATGCAAAGAAAAGCATTCTCTCTAATTGAGTTAATGATAGTGATAGTCATCTTGGGGCTATTAGCAGCTATGGTTATGCCAAGTCTTACAAGTAAAGGCGAAAAGGCTAAAAAGAATTTGGTTTGTATTCAGATGCAGAGGATTTATAATAATGCCTTAGATATGTATAAGGTAGATAACAGTCTTTATCCATCTACTGAAGAAGGATTGGAACTTTTAGCTGAAAAAGATTATTTTAAAGACAAAAAACTTCCAAAAGACTCTTGGGGAAATCCTTTTATATATTTAAACAATAGTGGTTCTGTTGAACTTGTCTCTCTTGGTGCTGATAAAAAAGAGGGTGGGGAAGATTCTGCAAGTGACATTAAAATGAGTGAATGTAACTAAATTTGAAAAAAGCTTTTTCACTCATAGAGTTACTTATAGTTATTGTAATTATCGGAGTGGTTTATACTATTTCTGTGGGTAATTTTAAGAAGATGAAAGATGAAAGTCAAAAGCTTTCTTTACAAAACTTAAAGGAGTATTTACAAAAGATTCCGCATGAAAAAAATATAGAGTTTTTATGTTTGGATGAATGCTCTGAGTGTGAGGTTTTTGTAGATGGCAAAAAGTTTAGAGAGGTAGAGAGCTTTTTAGATAAAAGTGTGATAGTTTATAGATATGATTTTTCTTATGGAATGACCCAGTTAGAAAAAAAAGATGATATTTGTTTTTCATATATCATAAATAAACAAGGGGTGGGAGAACAAGTGTTTGTTGAGTTTAAGACAAAAGTGTATGACTTTTCTTCATACCTTAGCCAGATATATATTTATGACTCACTTCACGAAGCAACTGAGGTTAAAGAAAATTTGATACAAGAAGTAATTAGATGATTTTTAAGTACAAAGGCATCAACTCAGATGGAAAAAGAGTCAGTGAGAAGATAGAAGCCGTCTCTTTAAATGAAGCAAAAACCAAACTACGAGTTAAAAAAATTATCTATCAAACTATAAATGAAGACAAACCTGCTTTTTATGAAAATATCAACTTCTCAAGGAAGTATAAAATTTCTCCAAAAGAGTTAGCAGGACTCTCAAGAGAACTTTCTATGTATATTCGCTCTGGCATTACTATAGTCTCTGCTCTTAAAATAATCCAAACTCATTATGAGAAAAATAAGAAGATGAAACTATTTTTAAGTACAGTTAGTACACATCTTGATGAGGGAAATAATTTCTACAGTGCCTTAGAATCTCAGCAAGTGATTGTTTTACCAGAATTTTTTAAACAATCCATTAAAGTTAGCGAAAATGGCGGTATTCTTGATGAAGTGTTGATGGAGTTATCAAGGTTTTTAAAAGAACAAGATGCCATAAATAAAGAGATAAAAAGTGCCTTTGCTTATCCAACATTTATGATAGTTATATCACTTCTTATGATTTCCTTTATGTTAGCCTTTGTTGTTCCTCAAATCACAGGTATTTTCGAGAGTATGGATCAAGAACTTCCAACCTCTACAAAGGTTGTTATAGCAATGGGTGACTTTTTTAATAATAATTTTACAACTATACTTATAGTTATTTTTTCTATTATATCACTGTTCTTATTTTTGATGAAAAAGAGTTATATGTTTGCATATGGAGTTCATAAGTTTATTTTGAAACTTCCTCTTTTTGGTAAAATCGCACAAAAGAGTGAACTTGCTAGGTTCTCATATATTGCATCTTTGCTTACTCGCTCAGGAGTACCTTTTGTTGAGACTATAAACCTAAGTGCAAATATATTAAATAATCTTGTTTTAAAAGAGCTTTTTACTGCATCTGCAAAAAAAGTGGTTGAGGGAAAACTACTCTCAAATGCTTTAAACGATTCAAAAACAAAGATTGACTACGCTTTCATACAGTCAATAGCTTTGGGTGAAGAAACTTCCCAAGTACAAAATGTACTTACAAATATTTCAGAGCTTTACTTTGAAGAAAACAGAGACAAGATAAGTATGCTACTGACTCTTTTAGAACCTTCTTTGATGCTATTTGTAGGTGGAAGTATAGGCTTTATAGTTGCTGCGATGCTACTACCAATATTCTCTATGAGTATAGGATAATCATGAGAAAAGGTATTGCACTATTAATTACCTTGATGTTTGTAATGCTTATAACTATTAGCATTGGCATTGGATTAAAACAAGTAAATCAAGCATCTGCTTATGTTAACGGTGAGAAGTTTTTGTATCAAAGTAGTGTGATTTTAGATGATGTCTTAAATATTTTAAAAAATTCGCAAGAATTACAAGATATTAATTCCAGTTCAGAGTTAAGTGTCTTCTTATCTGAGAGTTCTATTATCCCTTTTGAAGCGCAGGGAATTAATGTTGTTATAGAGATGTCGAGTGCAAGATCAAGGTTTAATGTCAATAATTTAGTAACAGGCAATAAGCAAAATGAGAAAAGAGTAGAATCTCTTAAACAGTATGTGAGTAATAATATGGTTATCACTACATATGTAGATGTTTTACTAGACTCTATGAGCGGTATTAAAGAAGACATGTCTTATAATAGTGATATTTTTAATAAAAAACCATATCTTTTTAGGGACTATATAACTTCATATAAACATCTTCGTGAGTTAAATGAATATTACACTAACTATTACCATGAAGATAGTCTAAAAAATATAGACTTTGAGAAGCTTTTTTACTACAGTAATAATGACTCATATAGAGTTGATTTGAGTTATGCAACAGTGGAAGTATGGGAGATGATGCTTGGATGCGATAAGCAAAGAGCGATAGACCTTAGTTCTGATATTTACGAAAGTGAAGCTGATATAGATTTGAGTGAAAAAGAAACAGAAATACTAACAAAGTTTAATACAAGTATATTTGAAGCCTATATATATGTTCAGTTGAGAATCATACAAGACAATCAAAGTGCAAATATAAGGTTTGAGTATGATATAGAAAATAAGAAGGGGTCTAACTTTGTTTATGAGATTTAATACTAAATTGCTAACACTGTTTTTAGATCCAATTTCTACGCAGTATTACAGCATCTCTGATGGTGAGCGAGTAAATATAGTACTTTCTCCATCTCTTTACTGGGTTAAAAAAATATCACTGCCTGTAAAGTATGCAAGAGATGCTAAAAAACTTCTTCCATCTCTCTTTGAAGACACTCTACCAGAGGGAAATTACAGTTATAGTGTTTATAAAAAAGAAGATGAGTTTTTCATATTTGCCTATGAAGACAAGATAATACTAGATGCTATGAGTAAAGTTGGTATCTCACTTTCAAATGTATCTAGTGTTCACTTCGCTCAAAGTGAGATGCAGGGTATTGAAGGTGCTGTAAAGATAAACGAATCTCAAAGCATCTATGTAAAAGATGATATGCTTATCTTAGTACCATGCTGTTGGATAGAGGAGAGTGGAAACTTGGATATGTCTGAGTTGACTTTATCTAAACACAAGGTTGTTTTACAGCAATATGCACATATTGTAGAGAATTCGAGCCTTTATAAAATAGGTGCAGTTTTAGTGGTTTTGTTATTGCTTGTTTTTGGAGAGTATCTGATAACTCTGCAAAAGACATCAGAAGTTAGGGAGCTTAAAGATGAGCTTTTTACGAAGAATAAGTTGAAACCAACGATGCTTCAAAACAAGTCGATGTTAAAAAAGTATAAAACTATCCATGAGAAGCAGACAAAACTGAGAGAATATACATCTTATCTTTTGTCACTTAGACTTCAAGGTAGTGAAAAGTTATCAAAACTTACTTTAAAAGATAAAACTCTAGATGCTGAGTTCAGCGGTGCATCTGAAGTGACTCTCTCTCGTATTCAAAACACTCTAAAGTCTAAAAAAGTTAAATTTACAACTGAGATAAAAAATAATACTCTGCATCTGGAGATGCTACTATGAATCGTATAAATCCACTTTATTTAGGACTTTTTTTCATAGTACTGATTATATTTATCTCATTTAAACTAAGCAGTTCTAAGAGTGAACTTACCGAACTTAAAGAGGCTTATAAAGAGAGTTTAAAGCTCTCAACTGAGCTAAGCTCTCTTAAAAAAGTCTATACTAAAAAAGTCAACTTGGCATCTTTAAGGTCTGTATCTGTTGTACAAAAGAGAACTGAAACAGGAGCAACATTAAGCTCTGTAAGTATGAGTTTCAAAGAGTTAAATTCACTTATGTCAAGAATTTTGAATGGTGCATACAACATAACAGGACTAAAGATTAAAAAACTTAGTGCTACAAAAGTCAGCTTGTATCTGGAGATAAAATGGTAAAAAAAATATCTATCTTTTTTGCATACACTATCTTTTTTATGTTAGCACTTATGTACTTCACTCCAAAAGACAGTATTTATTTTCTTTTAGAAGAGAAGCTAAAGCAATCAGATATTGTTATTAGCTTTGAGCAAGTAGAGGATAAAGGTTTTTTTCTAAATATAGTAGATGCAGATATTTCTTTTAAATCTATTTCAAGTGCAAAAATTAATGAAGCATCTATAATTGTTTTTGCTATTTATAACTCTGTGAGTTTAAAAGGCATCACTCTTTCAACTACGGCAAAATCCTTTGCTCCCTTAAATATACACAAGGCTAAAGTAATCTACTCAATCTTTAACCCATTAAATGTAAGCATAGAGGCAGTAGGTGAGTTTGGTGAACTAGAGGGTGAGTTTAACATAGTAAACAGCACTTTGCATCTGGAACTAAAACCATCACAAGAGATGCTTAAAAATTATCAAAGCAGTTTGAGAAAGCTAAATAAAACTGAGAACGGGGAGTTTGTTTATGATAAAACTTTCTAACTCAAAATTTATTTTAGTTCTTACAAAACTTCTTATACTTTTGGTTATTGCTAAGACTATTTCTCTTTTTGTTCTGTGGTATTTACCAAGTGAAGGCATTGAGCTTATGGTTAAAGAGAATTATCAGCCTCGGTATCAAAGAGTTGATTTTAAAAATATGATAGCGAAGAATGTAAGCAAAAAAGTAAGCAGTGTTAAACAGTCAAATAGCGGTATAAGCATCACAAATATGATTTTAAAAGGACTCTATGGTACGAAGCATAAAGGCTTTGTAATAGTTACGATGAAATCATCACCTAAAAAGACTTCTATAGTTGGTATAGGTGAAAGCTATCAGGGTTATGAGCTTAAGTCCATATCTCTTAGAAGTGCTATTTTTAATAAAAATGGTTCAGATTTTATACTGAGTCTGGAGAAGATAAAAAACTCTTCTGCTATTACAAAAGTAGCTAAATCACAGAAAAATTCTTTAGAAGTATCTCGTAAAGATATATCTTACTATGCTAAAAATCCTGACCGCATCTGGAAAGATATATCTCTACAAGAAGTTAAGAGAGGGGAAGAACTAAATGGTTTTAAAGTCACTAAAATAGACTCTAACTCAAAGTTTGCGAGTTTGGGTCTAAAGCGTGGTGATATCATCATAAAAGTAAACAATATAAGACTTAAGTCATACAGAGATGCAATACAAATTTATAAAAATATTGATAACTTAGATGCGGTTCAAATCGTAGTCATAAGAGATAATCATGAAGTGGAGTTAGTATATGAGATTAATTAGAACAGTTTTTTTAATACTTAGTTTAGTATTGGTTTTATCGGCAAGAGAGAGAATTAATGTAAACTTTTCAAATTTAGAGATAAAAGATTTTATAACATTAATATCAAAAATTACCAATAAAAATATTTTAATAAATCATAAGGTAAAAGGCAGTGTAAATTTTATCAGTTCTACACCTATTTACGATGATGAATTAATGGGTATCTTGGTTTCGGTATTGGAATCAAAAGGTTTTACTATTATACAAAATGGTTCAATTTATGAGGTTGTTCGCTCAACTGAAGCTTCAAAACATAATGCAAGAGTTATAAAACAGGGTAAAAGGCTTCATGGTTCTTTTATGGTTACACAGTCCATAAAAATCAAAGGCGAAAATGTTGATGTTATAGCTGCAAAAATTCGTTATCTTATCTCTAAAACAGCAAAGCTTATGACTATGAAGGAGAGCAATATTCTTTTGATTACAGATTATCCAAAAAATATTGAGACTATAAAACAAGTCATAAGAGATATAGATACAAACAATGAAAATATAGTTAAATTAGTTCCTATAGAACATGCGGAATTAAAAAAATTACAAATGCGTTTGGTAAACATATCTAAATCACTTTTTAATGAAAAAGTGGTTTCTCAAAAAGTAAAAATTATTTTAGATGAAAATACAAATGGAGTTATCCTTATAGGAAATAAAGCAAATGTTAAAAAAATGCAAGTTCTAGTAAAACAACTAGATGTAGAATCAAATGTAAGAAATACTATTAAGATTTTTAATCTTAAAAATTCTGATGCAAAATCTGTACTAACTTCATTAAATAACATAGTGTCAAAACAAAAATTCTCAGATCCTAACATGAAGCCAAATATCTCTGCAAGTGAAGAAATAAATGCAATTATTGTGATAGGTGTTCCTGTTATTATTAAAGGTATTAAACTTATTATTGATGAATTGGATAAAGAAAAGTATCAGGTTTATATTCAAGCAAGAATCATAGAAATAAATAAAAAGAACTCTGAATCTTTAGGTATAAAATATGGCTTTGCCGGTGGAGATGTCTCTTCTTCTGGATTATATGCGATGAGTACAAATTTTGGTGATTCAAAATTAACAGAGGCAGCATCAAAAAGTGTTATAGGTTTTTTAGGTTCTATTGGTTCTGGGGCTAAAACAGCATTTGCTTTAGGCGCTACTATAGATTTTTTACAAACAAATGGTGCTTCAAAATCTATTTCAAATCCATCTATTCTCTGTGTTAACAACAAAGAATCATCTATTTATGTAGGTAAAACTATATCTGTCTCAACTGGAACTATCTCAAGTGTTAATCTAGGAGCAGGATTGACAAGTTCTTACAAAAGAGAAGATGTTGGTTTAACTCTTAAAATTAAGCCTAGAGTCTCATCTAGTGACAAAGTAACGCTAGATATTGAGGCAATCTTAGAAAATATTTTAGATGATGGGAAAAACACTACATCAGGTCAACCTGTAACCTCAAAACAAGAGGTGAAAACTCAAGCTATTCTCCGTCATGGAGAGAGTATAATTATTGGTGGACTTGTAAAAAGTTATGATAGTGAATCTAAGACTAAAGTACCTCTTTTAGGTGATATTCCTTTTATTGGTGATTATCTATTTTCATCTACATCTGTTAACTCTGAACAAGATAACTTAGTTGTGATTTTAACTCCATACATAATTGATAAGAGTGAAAAATTATCACAATTGCAGAGAGATTTGGGAATGCTTGCGGAAATTCAAAGAGAGTATAATATCAAGGTTTTTAAAAAAATTGAAGAAAAAAGTAAAATAAATGGAGTGCAAGAGGTAAACTATTTGGATGATTTAAAAGTTGATGAAATAGAGGACTTTTAAAATGCTTAAGCTAGAACCTATTCATAATTTAAAACTTGAAGCTTATGAGCCATCTGATATTTTTACTGATCTTAGTCTAAAAAACTATCTTCTTTTTAGTATTTTAGATGAAGAGATTTGTGCATTTATGTGTGAAAGGTACTTAGTTGAATCTAGTAACTTTTACACTAAGATAGAGCAAAAATATCCACTTCATATGTTAGATGAAGACTCTTATGACAGACTCTACAATCGTTTTTTAGAACTTCGTACAGACAGAGCTATGGAGACGATGCAAGAAGATACAGAAAATGAAAGTGATGAACAAGATTTATCTTTAACAGATTTTCTCAGAACTTCTTCTGATATCTTATCAAGTGAAGAGTCCGCTCCTATTATCAAGTTTGTAAATGCTCTGTTTTATCAGGCTATCAAAAAAAGAGCTTCAGATATTCATATAGAAGTGCAAGAAAAACGAGGTGAAGTACGCTTTCGTGTAGATGGGATGCTGAGTAAAAATGCAGACTTGGATAAGAAGGTAGTAAATCTTATTATCAGCCGTATAAAAGTAATCTCAAACCTTGATATTTCAGAAAAAAGAATCCCGCAAGATGGACGAACACAAATAAAAATATCTGGAGAAACACTTGATGTTCGTGTATCTATCTTACCTACATTTTATGGGGAGAGGGTTGTTATGAGACTTTTGATGCAAAGCTCTCAGATACCGCAAATAAATGAGCTAGGATTTGATGACGAGCTTATAGATGAAATGAGAAAACTTCTTCGCAGCTCCCATGGTATCATCTTAGTCACAGGACCGACAGGAAGTGGTAAGACAACATCCCTTCACTCATTTTTAAGAGAGGTTGAGGAGCCTGAAAAAAATCTTATAACGGTTGAAGACCCAGTTGAGTATAAGTCTGATAATATAGCTCAGATACAAGTTAATGAAAAGGTAGGGCTAACTTTTGCATCTGCTCTTCGCTCTATTTTAAGACAAGATCCTGATGTTATAATGATAGGAGAAATTCGTGATGAAGAAACAGCATCTATAGCCGTTCGTGCAGCACTTACTGGTCACTTGGTCTTCTCAACTCTTCATACAAACTCAGCAGCTGCTACGATATCTAGACTTGCAGATATGGGGATAGAACCGTTTCTTATCTCATCTTCACTTCTTGGCATCTTGGCTCAAAGGCTTACCCGTGTTTTATGTGATGAATGTAAAGAAGAAGACTCTATAGCTGAAGACTTTGCTCAAGACTATAATCTAGCAAAAAGTGCTAAGATATATAAAGCATTAGGATGTAAAAAATGCAACTATAGTGGGTATATCGGTCGTCGCTCTATAGGCGAGCTTTTAGTTATGAGTGATAGTATCAAAGATTTGCTAAAAAGTACAACAGATGAGCATACTATCAAAGTTGAGCTAGAGAGTAAAGGTCTTAAAACTATATCTTCACAACTAACACTTATGCTTTTAAAAGGTGAGACATCTTTAGATGAAGCGATTCGTGTAGGTTTGGAACATGTCTAAATCTAAGAATGCTTTTACTCTTGTAGAAGTGATGGTTGCTGTAATGATTATATCAGTAGTTATTATGGCTCTTTTACAGATGCAAGGAAACAGTAATCATATGTTTTCAAGATTAAAAGATAAATTAAAAGTAAATCAGTACACATCTTTCTTTATTTCAAACGCAGATTATGGATTTGAGAAAAATAGTGTTGATTTAGATGATGTGTTAAGTGATTTTATAGTTGAAGACGATTTAAGACGAGAGTTAAAAAAAATAAAAGTTGAAGTGCAATACAAAAAACTTAGACAACTTGATATGAGTGAAAATGATGATGAAGATGTCAGTTCAGAAATGATTTTTGAAATAGGAAAGACAATTTTAAAAGCCAATGATTCCTCCGCATCGTTTATAAGGTTTAGAGTCCCATGAGAAAGGCGTTTACTCTCATAGAACTGATGGTCTCTATTACTATATTATCTATTATTATGATTTTTTTATACAAAAGTTACGCCTCTTTAAATAAATCTAACCATTTTTACAAAAAAGAACTATTTAAAATAAAGAGTGAACAATTAAAGAAGAGGGTGCTCTTTTTAGACTTTTCTTTAGCTAAAAATAAAAGTATAAAAATTATAAATCAGGATATAAAAGAAGATATAGTCTTTTTGCAAAGCTCAAACTCTATGCATAACAGATACAATCCGTATATTGCATATATATTTAAAGAACAGAAGCTATATAGACTAGAATCACTAAAACCGTTTAAAGAGTACCCATTAAATGCTGATGCTGAGTTTAGTGTGGAGTATTTTGGAGAAGCTAAAAGCTTTAGAGTTTATAAATCAGATAATAAAGAAAAAGAATCCTATCTTGTGCATATTGATTTTAAAGAAGATAAGGATATTTTATTAAAGGTTAATATTTTAAACTAAAAAGAATAGTATAAGAGTTTTTAAGATACATTAATAAATAATTTTTCACAAAAGGTTTTGTTATGAAGTTATTTAAGATGTTTTTTATATTAGCTGGTTTGTTATTTACAAGTCCTATTTTTGCTGTAAAAGTAAAATCTGGAACGGCTTTTATAACTGGAAAAACATATATAGGGAGCTATAGTTTTGGTGACCATGAAGGTTGCTTAAATGGAATACAAAGTTTTACTCCACCTACTAATGTAAATCTTTCTAATCTTACCTGTAGAGGAGCAACTGTAACTTTTAATTATGGTTGGACTTCAAGATATATTATTTACGGTGATTTTACTTGTACAGCAGGATGGGTTCAAGATACAGCTTATTTAAATACATCACCAGTAGGTTGTAGATTTCCTGATATTTATGGAATCAATCCAGCATGTGTAAGTCCAGAGGTATGGGATTCAGGTACAATTTCTTGTAGAGTTCCAACCCCAACCTGCAAACTCCCAAACACAACTTTCCAACCATTAGCAAATAACGAACAAGTCCTCTTCAACTATCAAGAAGACAATAATCGTGCAGATGAATGTACAAATCTATCAGCATCTATACAAGAAAGAACCCAAGATTGTAAAAAAGAGTACAGATGCATAAAAGTAGAAGATGAAGATACAAAGAGATGTAGAAATATACCAGTAGGCTCCTTCGTTTCTCCAACCTCAGGAATATTCCATGAAGATATAGAACTAATAGGAAGTGAGATAAACCTCCATTACCAAAGTGAATATCTAAACAACAAGACAATAGCCCATGGATGGAGCCTAAACCTACATCATACTCTAGATGCAGACTATATTTATCTAGGAAGTGGAACTTCTCTAAACATCAAAGATTATAAATCACAAAAGAACAATAGTACTATAGTTACCTTAGGAGATAAAAGCTATATCTTTGACTCAAATAATAATCATACACTTACTAAAGATAACTATACAGATAAAACTCTCTATTCATTTGCTTACAACTCAAATAACTCTCTTACCTCCATCTCAGATGCCTTTTCAAATACAACTACCATAAACAGAGATGCTAATAATATAGTTACTTCTATTACAACACCTCATGGACAAATAAATAGTATATCTATAGATGCAAACAAAGACCTCATAAATGTAAGCTATGAAGATAACTCAGACTACAAGTTCACTTATGAAGAACATCTTATGATAAGTGAGACAGAACCAAACGGTAATGAGTTTATACATGAGTTTGATGCAAATGGTAAGGTCATAAAAGTTACAGATGCCCAGCAAGGAATCTGGAGCTTTTCAAACAGTGCAAATGATACCTATAATGAAACTATAGTAAATAAAGCTAGCGGAGATGTTGTAACTTACAGAGACTACTTCTTAGCTGATGGTTCTCTAGTTAGTAAAACAATCATAGCAAGCGGAGATATATTTAATAGCTCTTCAAGTATAGATGGCTTAAGCACTACTTTAAATAAGTGTGAAGTAGTAAAAACTATAAACTACCAAACCCAAAAAGACCAAGTAACTAAGAAAAGAGTTCCAAGTAGTATAACAACTCAGATGCCAAGTGGACTAAGTAAAACTACAAACTACTCTCAAACATATACATTTGATACAGATATACTAATGAAACAAAAAAATACAATTGAGACTAACGGTGCAACTACAACAAGTATAAGAGACTATAACTTATCAAATGAGACTATATACTACCCCAAGAAAATCAAACAACTATTTCTAAAGTTTAATTCTTAAAAGAGTAAAATTAAACAATAAAAATAGAAGGTAATCTTATGAGTCGAAAAAGAACAACATATACAGCAGAATTCAAGACAAAGTTAGTTTTAGAAGTTTTAAAAGAAGATAAGACACTAAATGAAATAGCAAGTGTAAATAATATCACACCAAAAAACTTACAAAATTGGAAGAAGATATTTTTGGAAAATGCAGAAGTTGCGATGGAACCTGCAAAAGTAATTAAAGAGTACAAAGAAGAGAATGTAAGATTACAAGCTAAACTTGATGAATATGCAAAGGTTGTAGGTCAACTAACAGTAGAGAAGGACTGGGCGGTGGGAAAGTTAAGCAGCTTGGACTCTAGCTATAAAAAGGAGTTGATTGATAGAGATGAAAATAAGGCATTATCAGTTGTAAAACAATGTAATCTTATTAACTATAACAGAAGTAATTTGTTCTATGCACCAATGGTAAATCTTGCTAAAAATGTAATTAAAAAACATATAGAAAAAGTATTTGAAGAGATACCAAGCTATGGCTATATGAAAGTGTATTATCAACTACTAGAGGATGGTTTTCGTGTCAGTCCCAACACAGTGCTGGCATACCGTAGAGAGTTAGGATTACAGGCTGTTTTAGCTGTAAGACCACTAAATACATGGGCGGACAAGCAACATCATAAATACTCTTACAAAATAAGAGGATTAGATATCGTAAGAGCAAACCAAGTATGGTCAACAGATATAACCTATATTAAAATTAAAGGTGGTATGGTCTATATGGCTGCCATAATTGATTGGTATTCTAAAGCAATATTATCTTGGCGAATATCCAACACAATGGATACAGATTTAGTCATGGGTGTACTAGATGAAGCACTCGCACTCTATGGTAAGCCTGAGATATTTAATACTGATCAAGGGTCACAATATACAAGCTGTATCCACACTCAAACATTAAAAGATAATGACATAATTATCTCTATGGATGGTAAAGGTAGAGCAACAGATAATATTTGTATTGAGAGGTTCTGGAGAAGTGCTAAAGTTGAAAAAATATACCTCAATGAATATGAGAGAGTATCAATTCTCAAAAGTGATGTTAAGGATTATATAGAATTTTATAATCATAGAAGATTTCATGAGACATTGAAATATAAAAAACCTATGAATGTTTATTATGATAGTTTAAAAATCAATGATGAGAATTACACTAAATCTAGTGAAAATGTAGCATAGGGTAACAGGTATTTAGGGAATTAGATTTTTGAAAAAGTTGTCTTGACATATTGGGGTAGTATAATCCATACCAGTTTTGTAAAAAAAGTGAGCCTACTAATATCTTTGATGGAATAGATGGTCTTCCTGTCTTACCTTTGTTGGGTTTGTATACATTTTTCTCTATAAGTATCTTCTCAATAGCTTCAAATGGAATAATCTCTTTCATCTCATTTAAAAACTTCATACTCTTCTTACCACCTTGGTATTTCATGGCATGGTCAAAAAAACTTAGTTGCATATTTATCCCTCAAACTTGGCTTCTTAGTATATTTATTTTAGCTAATTCTTGGTTTGAGGGAGGTTAAGTTAAATTGCTTGATTGTTCAGAGGGTTCAATTATAAAAGATGATTTCTTACCTTATGATTTGATTAAAGAGGCTAACAGTATAGATAAAACTCTTTTTATTACTACTCCCGTATTTATAAAAGCATTGAGTAAAGTACAAGACACTAATAATCTTAATAATTGTACTTTTGTCTCATCTACGGCTCCGCTATCAATAGCAGAAGTATATGAATTTGAAAATAAGTTTAATACACAAATATTTCAACTTTTTGGATCAACTGAAACTGGTGGCATAGCATATAAAAAAAGTTCAACTGAGTTATGGTCAGCATTAGACTCTGTTATTCTTAGTGAATTAAATAATCAATTAAGTATTTCATCACCATACATATCAAACTATATAATTCAAGATAAAATCAAAAAACTTCCAAAAACATTTAACACTGAAGACATTGTCTCATTTAAAGGTAATAAGTTTAAATTACTTGGAAGAAGTGGTAGAATTATTAAAATTGCTGGAAAAAGAATTGCAACGGCTCAAATTGAATCAATTATTGAAACTATTGATGGTATAAAAGGAGTAATAATTACTCCTATTTATAAAGAAAATACACTTAAAAACGAACAAATTACTATTAGTTTGGAAGCTACAAGAAGTATTTCAAAAAAAGAAATTAGAGATCTTATTAATCAGAGTTTTGGTATTTTATCAATTCCATTTAACATAGAATATATTGAAAAAATTAATTATTCTTCGATTGGAAAAAAGGAGTCAATTAAAAATGTAATACCATAAAAAGTTAAATATTCAGTATTGTTTTAGCTACAATAATTTTAAGTGAAACTTTAAAAATCTATTATTTTATAGGTGCTATTTTGATTGCTTTTGGCATATATTTATCTTTATTTTATAAAAAAAATACAGAAGTAGTTTAGACGCTTAAATGTTAATGAAAATTTAGAAAATAATCTAGTTTTAAAGCAATGAAAAAGTATAAATTTGATATAATCGCGATAATTTTTTATATTTAAGGATATTTTTTGAACCTACTTAGCATTTTTTCTTTTAACTCTGATAAAAAACAAATAACAAATACTGATTCATCTACTCACTGGGTAAAATGTAAATCTTGCCAATCATTAATGTATTATAAAGAAGTAGAAAACCAAAACTATGTTTGTCCTAAATGTGACTATCATCTTCGTATTGGTGTTAAGGAGCGTCTAGAACTTTTAGCCGATGAAGATAGTTTTGTAGAATATGATTCAACTCTTGCACCTGTTGACCCACTTAAATTTACTGATAAAAAATCTTATAAAAAGCGTATAGAAGAAGGTGAAGCTAAAACTGGTAGAAAATCATCAGTTGTTAGTGGAGAAGTAAAAATAAATGGTGTTGATACACAAATAGTTATTTTTGACTTTTCTTTTATGGGCGGTTCTCTTGGTTCTGTTGAGGGTGAGAAAATTGTAAGAGCGGTTCATAGAGCAATAGAAAAAAAACAAGGTTTAATAATCTTTAGTGCAAGCGGTGGAGCTAGAATGCAAGAGAGTACATTCTCTCTCCTACAAATGAGTAAAACTTCTGCAGCACTTGCTAAATTGGCCAAGAGTAACCTTCCCTATATTTCAGTTTTAACTGATCCAACTATGGGTGGAGTAAGTGCTTCTTTTGCAACTCTTGGAGATATTATTATTGCTGAACCAGGTGCACTTGTTGGCTTTGCTGGACAAAGAGTTATAGAGCAAACTATTGGGGAAGCCCTTCCAGATGGGTTTCAAAGAGCAGAGTTTTTACTTGAAAAAGGTGCAATTGATATGATTGTAAATAGAAATGAACTTAAAAAGACCCTTTCAGACCTTCTGACCCTTTTTAAAGCTGCTTAATGCAGCTTTATGCACTTTGTGATCAAGATTTATTAGATAGACACAAACTATCTTTAGAAAAGTTTGTAGACTTTGCTAAGAGACACAATGCTGTAATAATCCAATATAGAAATAAAAATGCTGATGTCACTTTTATAAAACAACAACTTATTCAATTGCGAAAAAAATATGATGGTTTTTTGATTGTTAATGATGCCTATGAACTTATCGAGTATTGCGATGGAGTTCATCTTGGACAAGAAGATTTAAAAAGTATAGATGCCGATATTTTTAAAGCAGTAAAAATTGTTAGAAAAGTTATAGGAAGTGAAAAACTTCTTGGCATATCAACTCATAATGAAAAAGAAATTCTTGAAGCAAATAAAATGGACTTAAACTATATAGGTTTAGGTGCATATAGAGATACAACAACAAAAAAAGATATAAGTAATATACTTGGTAATAGTATAGACGCTATTGCAACAAAGTCAAAGCATTTAGTAGCTGCTATTGGTGGTGTTAAATTAGATGATAAATTTGATAATATTACTTATAATGTTATTGGTAGTGGACTAATAAAATGAATATTGACATAGTAAGTATTGCAAAAAAAGATCATTCTATTTATGACCCTTTGTACAAAGAACTCACAAAAATGATAAGTCGCTTCGCAAAAGTGCAAGATATTGAACTTTTTCCAAAAGATGTAGCAAAATCACACACTATTTCATCAAATGCCTCAAAACAGGCTTATAGTAGAGCTTTTAATGGACATAAAAATAAGGGTTTTTCTATAAGTTTGCACCCAAAAGGAAAATTAATTGATAGTTTTGAATTTAGTAAGCTATTAAATGATAAAATAACCATTAAATTTTTCATAGGTGGAGCTTATGGACTTGAAGAAGATTTTTTAAAAAGCAGTGATGCTGTTATAAGTTTAGGAAATATTACAATGAGTCATAAAATAGCAAAAGCAGTTTTGCTAGAACAAATTTATAGAGGTTTTTCTATATTGAATAATCACCCATATCATAAATAAGGATTGTTAGTGCAAGCAAGTGAATTAAGTTACTTTAAAGAGATTTTAGAAAGTAGAGAAGTACAGATACAAAAGAATATTTCAGGTGTTAATGATGAGTTAAGTCAACTTAATGCATTAGAGTTAAATGATGAAGGTGACCATGCAGCTGTAAATAATAATTCTATGGTTGAGAGTGCGATTGTTTTTCAGCAAACAAAAGAATTAGCAGAGATTAAAGTTACATTAGGAAAAATTTCTTCTGGCGAATATGGAATTTGTGAAATGTGTGAAGACCCTATTGGTTTTCAGCGTTTAAAAGTAAAACCTCATGCAATATATTGTATTGATTGTAGAGAGATTGTAGAAAAATCAAATTAATTAAGGAATAGATATGCAAATTAAAAGATATACATTAGCGTCATTATTATTAATTGGGCTAATTGTGGCTTATATTTTCACATATGTAACACAAGAAACTATAGGGCTAGAGTTCTTTGGTATAGTTTTGCCAACAATGCCAATAGCATTTTGGGTAGCAACCGCACTTTTACTTCTTTATGTTGCTAGTGTTCTTCATATGTTGTTTTATGCAATGCTTGAAAATATTAGACTTAGAAAATATGATAAAGATTTTGAAAATATTATAGATGCCATTGCTGATTCTTATTTATCAAAAGATGATAGAAGACATGTGTATAAAACACCAAGATATAATCTTCTTGGAACTATAATAGACCATACAACTCTCTCTCCAACACAAGAATTGAAAGCAACTACTGATAATAAAAAGTTAGATGCTGTAATAACTTTAATAGAAAAAATAAATGATGGTGAAGTTGTTGATTTAAAAAAGTATGCACTTAAAATTGACAATCCTATAGTTATCAAAAATGAAAGAAATAGATATGCTAAAGGCGATATAACTGCTGGGAACATCTTAAAAAATGAAGAAAATTATTCTTCAGTGTTAGTTAAAGAAGTTTATAGTGAATACATTAAAGGTTGTGCATTAAGTACTATAGAAAATCATAAAAATCTATTAGATAAAGAAACTATATATACTGTACTTGATAGAGTGAATGTTGGTGAACATTCTTTAAGTATTTCAAATGAATCTTTAATCTCACTTTTGAGTACATTAGATCTAGATGCTAAAGACTTTATAAAAGTTTCTTCAGTTTTATCAGCTGGAATGCTTCCTGAAAATAGAATGAAACTTTTTGAATCTTTAAGTGAAGATAATGAATTAGCCCTAGAAGCCAGACTATATACGCTATTTGATTTAGAGATGAATTCTCTTGGAAATGAAATATTGAGAAATTCACAAAATGATGAATACTTAAGATTTAAAGCTTATAGCGAGTTAAAAGAGTCTGGTAAAAACTTTAGTATTAATCTATTTATTTAATGATTAAAAACCTCTCTTTTGATAAACCAATCTATGTCCTAGCACCTCTTGCTGGGTTCACAGATTTGCCTTTTAGAAGTGTTGTGAAAAAATTTGGAGCAGATTTGACTGTTAGCGAAATGCTCAGTTCCAATGCTCTTGTTCACGGTTCAAAAAAAACTTTTCACATGTTGCAAAAATCTCCATTAGAAGACCCTTATTCTGTTCAGATAGCTGGCGCAGATACTGGAATAATTAAAAGTGCAGTAGAAATTTTAAATGAACAAGATGGCATAGATATAATCGATTTGAACTGTGGTTGTCCTGTTCCAAAAGTTGTTGGGCATGGCAGTGGTAGTTCACTTTTACTAAACTTACCTCTCATGGGTAATATTATTAAAACAATTAAAGATACCTCTAATAAATCTTTAACAAGTGTTAAAATAAGACTTGGATTTGAGAAAAAAAATCATATAGATATAGCAAAGATGGTAGAAGATAGTGGAGCTGATTTTTTAGCAGTTCATGGTAGAACTCGTGCTGGTAAATTTAAAGCAGCTGTTGATTATGACGCTATAAAAGAGATAAAAGAAGCTATATCTATACCTGTTATTGCAAATGGTGACATAGACTCATACGAAAAAGCTAAATGGGTACTAGAACATACAGGTAGTGATGGAGTTATGATAGGAAGAGGAGCAGTTGGTGCTCCTTGGATTTTCCATCAACTAAGAGAAGGAATTACGAATATTGACAATGCTTTAAAGCATGAAATAATTATGGAACATTTTGATAAGATGATAGAGTTTTATGGCTCTCATGGTGTAGCAATGTTTAGAAAACATACTCACACTTATTCAAAAGGTTATCATGGTGCTTCTGTTCTTAGAAATAGTGTCAATACTATCTCAGATATAGCAGAATATCGAGGTGTAATAGACGATTTTTTTCAAAACAATGAGTTGGTGTCATAATGGATAAAAAATGCTAGAAATTTCAAAATCAATCAAAACTTTAAATGATAGTGACATCGTAGATAATATTTTTCACTATGATTACAATACTAAGCATCTACTCTCTTTAATAAAAAAAGGTATAGATGAAGAAGATACACTATTTTTAAGTTCATACCGCTCTTTCGAGGGTGAAGTTTACGAAAACTTTATATATGAAAAACTTTTAAGATATGCTAGAGATAATGAAAGTATAGATAAGTTTATCTTGAAAGGTTTTCATCAAAACAAGCAAAAAGCATATGCAAATACTCTTTCTATCAGTGAAAAACAGCAAATAGTTTATAGAACCAAGAGTAGAGAGATTAGTGAATTTGACGCGATGTTTGTAACCAAAGATAAAGAGTTGTATTTTGTAGAAATGACTTTAGTTAAGTCAGTATTGAAATTAAGAAAACGATTAAGAAAGAAAAGGGCTCTATTAGAAATAATATTTCCAGATTATGAGATAAAGGCTCTTATAATTTTAAATGAAGGTGCAACGGGAACAAGACAGTTTCCATCATTTTGTAAAGTATGGTTTACACAAGAGTTTTCTGCAAAAAATGTACTAAAATATATAAAAGATAAAAATTCTAAAAAATTACTACCTATCGAAAAAGTAAAATCTCCAAAAATGATAGAAGCACACAATCTAAAAATATATCAGTTTAGATATTACAATACTATGAGTTGGATAACTAGAACAATAAGGGCGCATAAAAAACATATATTAGATATTAATTTTTTAATGAAGGATTCGATTCAAAGATATCATGACTTATATAATAAATTTTATATAGGGTACTTAAGTATAGAAAATGCTAGAGACTTTTTGAAATTGGATGAAGAGTATGATAAAAATCAAAGAGTTGTTATTGCTATCGAGAAAAAATATAGTGATGAAATAGTTTTAACTTACTATATACAAAGAGCACGCAAAAACTTATATTTATACTCTTTTGATAATGAAAAATTATCTAAAGAAAAAAAAGACCCGTACGGCATTACAGTAACTGAAGTTTTTCATAGCTCTAAAATGATGGATGATAGTTATGAGTTGAGTATGCAAAATATTAAGATTATAAAAAAGCTTTTAAAAGAGCGTCACTTAAGAGAGAAGAGCAAAGCTTCTTAACCCTCGTAAGAGATAGAAGCTGCTTTTTCTTTGTATGCTTGGAGTGGCTCTTTTACCTCTTCATTAAGGGATAAAAAATTATCTAGTTCTTTATGCCTATTTTGTAAAATAGATTCAAAATCTTCTTGTGTTACTGGTTTATTATCTGAAAATTTATCTAGCAGTATATTACTATTCCCCATTAAAAGTAGATAGCTTTGATCTGCAAAATCAAGCATAACAACATTATTGGTATTATCTAAGTTTTTTTGAAATCTAATTGAAACATTATCTGACTGCGCTGTTGCTTCTTGATTTTGTTCGTTCTCTTTAAATAGCCATTTGTTGGAACTAGGATTAACTTTTTTGACAGTTGCTTTCTTTTTTATAAAAAGTAGAACAATAATACCTAGTACAAGAAGAGCAATCACACCGTAGTAGGCATTACTAATTTCTATGCTCTTTTTTGTTGGTAGTGTTGATATGAAATTTTTACTTGTTCTGATTTGCTCTTGAGTTGTTATTTTAGAGGAAGCTTTAGAAGCAAATCTAAGTCTTAATCCATAAGCATCTGATGTTTTAGAAGCTATTAATTTTACGGTACTAGGTACAGAAGCGATTATTTGAGTATATCCAGACATAGGAGTAATGCTAATTGAGTATAAATATTGTGATGATAATTTTTTTAATTTTGAAGACTCTATTTTCGCATCTTGAAGTTTAATAATAATTTTTGATTTAGTAATGCTTTGCTTAATTACGCCTTCATAAGGAGTATCAAAAGTTATCATTACATCTGCTCTATCTGTTCTGTCGTAAATGTTGTAACTTAAAATTTTTGAGGCATTAAGAAGAAGAGGAAGAAAAAATATTAGTAAGATTCTAATCATAAACGCTCTTTTGCCAGATGATATAAAACGGCACTAGAGTCTAAAATTTCATTAATACGAATTGCAAGATTTTTTTCATAAACCATAACTTCGCCTTTACCTAATATCCGTCCATTTACATAAGACTCTACACTTTCTCCTGCTGGTTTTTTTAAATCAATAATAGAACCTTTTTCATATTTTAAAATTTCAGCAATTGTTGCCTCTGTTTCACCTAAATCAGAAACAAATTCTACCTCCATGTCTAAAAGACCAGAATAATTCATCCAAGCCAACTCTTTTTCTTCATCATAAGGGACTCTTTGAGGTTTATATCTTCTTACTTTTGCCATTATAATTCCTTTATCGCAATAATCATTTCATCATTTTCAATTTTTATAACTCTTGACTCATCATATATAAAATCAAAATTATCAATTTTTAAAAAATGTGGTGTTTGGATTGTATAAGGATTGTCTTGTGTTTCTTCAGCGATAACTTTAGCACTTCCAACAATTAGATTCACAGTTTCCAATGCCATATCTATTAATGTTTCCTCATCGCTATCAACTTCATCTAAAAATAGTGTAGATATCCGTTGCATAAAATTTATGTCAGATGCTACATATACTCTATGCTTTTTACCACTTTGTTCTTCTATGTCAATATAAGCAATAAGCGTTCTCTTTTCACTTATGCCATTACTTACAGTATATGGCATACGAATCTGATGAATACAGAAGTTTTGAGAAGCTTTAATTATAGTATTTATCATTTTCATCCTTTTATAGTTTCATAGTTTCATTATACTTTATTGAATCTCAAATTAAAATTAAATCAAAGTTTGTAAAACTATCTTAAAGCCTTATGCGGGTATAATTCGGAAAAATTTAAGAGAATTTTAGATGATAGAATTGATATTTCTTGGTGCTATTGTTGGAGTAATTTCTGGTTTTTTTGGAATTGGAGGAGGGACAATACTTGTACCTCTTCTCTTAATACTTGGATATGAAACAAAAGTAGCCATTGGTATAACAGTTGTTCAAATGGTATTTAGTTCGGTTTATGGGAGTTATTTAAACTATAAAAAAGGAACACTTGATGTTGCTATGATAACTACTGTTGGTATTGGTGGTTTTATTGGTGCTCTTTTTAGCGGGTTTATTGTTTTGATATTTTCATCAAGTACTTTAGAAATAGTTTTTTTACTTTTTTCTACTTTTGCACTTGTAAGACTTTTTTTCACTCCAAAAGAAGCTTTGAAACAAAGAGAAGGTAGTAAAGTAGTTCTATTTGTTGTTGGTATTCTTTTGGGTGCCATGAGTATGAGTATTGGAGTTGGTGGAAGTATAATTTTAGTGCCTATTTTGGTTGGCTTTTTACATGTACCACTCAAAAAAGCTATTTCTGCTGGTCTGTTTTTTGTGGTTTTTTCATCTGTTTCAGGACTGATTTCTCATTCATTAAGTGGGCATGTAGATTTTCACAGTGGTATTATAATCGGTTTAGCATCTATGTTTGGTGTTTATGTAGGTGTATATTTTAAAGATAGAGTAGATGCCATTTTACAAAAAAAGCTTTTAGTAGTTTTTTATATGTTAGTTGTTTTATATTTAATAGTAAGAATATTTTTTTAAAAGGTTATAAGTGAAAAAAGATGTTATAAAAATTACAGGTGCTAGAGAAAATAATTTAAAAAATATAAATTTATCTATTCCTAAAAATGAGTTAGTTGTAATGACAGGAATTAGTGGAAGTGGTAAATCTACTTTAGCTTTTGATACGCTTTATGCTGAAGGGCAGAGACGATATATGGAATCTTTGTCATCATATGCTCGTCAATTTTTAGATAGAGTTGGAAAACCTGATGTAGATAAAATAGAAGGATTGACTCCTGCTATCGCTATAGATCAAAAAACAACTTCTAAAAATCCTCGCTCAACAGTTGGGACTATTACAGAAATATATGATTACTTTAGACTTCTATATGCTCGTGTAGGTGTTCAGCATTGTCATAGGTGTAAAAAAGTTATTTCTCAAATGTCTGCATCTGATATTATAGGTGAGGTTGCTAAACTACCTGAGGGTTCAAAGCTTGTTCTTTTAGCTCCACTTGTAAGGGAGAAAAAAGGTTCTTATGCGGACTTGTTAGAATCTCTTGTTCACAAGGGTTATGTAAGGGCTATGATAGATGGAGTAATGGTTAGACTTGATGAAGAAATAGAGTTAAGTAAAACTAAAAAGCATACCATTAAAGTTGTTGTAGATAGAGTTGTTGTAAAAGAAGAAAATAAAGAACGCATAGCATCTGATGTTGAAAAGGCTCTAAAAGAGAGTTATGGTGAACTTGAGATAGATATATTAAATCATAAAGAGATGGATATAAAAGTGTCTAGTATTCATTATAGTGAACATAATGCTTGTTTTGACTGTAAAATAAGCTTTGACCCGCTAGAACCTCTTTCTTTTTCTTTTAACTCTCCTAAAGGTGCTTGTAGTGAGTGTGATGGACTTGGCCTTCGTTATGCACTTGACCATGAAAAAATTATAGATATTGACTTGCCGATAGAAAAAGGTGGAGTTAAAATAGTATATGGATTTAATAAAGGTTATTATTTTACATTTTTAAAAGGTTTTTGTGCTCATAACGATATAGATATAACTATCCCATATTCAGAGCTTGAGGAGCATCAAAAAAAGGCTATCTTACATGGTAATCCAGAAGAAATAAAATTTCTTTGGAAAAAGCATGAAGTAAAAAGAATTTTCCCTGGGATTATTCGTATAGCTTACGACATGTTTAAAGACGAAAAAGAGTTAGCAGATTATATGAGTGAAAAAATTTGTAGCATCTGTAACTCAAATAGATTAAAACTTGAATCATTAGCTGTTAGAGTAGGGCAAAAAGGTATATCAGAACTTTTAGAAATGCCAATAGAAAAAACTTATGAATGGTTTGCAAATGAAGATAATTTTAAATACCTAGATTCGCAAAACACTCAAGTAGCACAACCTATATTAAATGAGATTAGAGAAAGACTTTACTTCTTATTTGATGTTGGTCTTGGTTATATAACTTTAGGTCGAGATGCTAGAACAATAAGTGGTGGCGAGGCTCAAAGAATTCGTATAGCATCTCAGATTGGTAGTGGTTTAACAGGTGTATTATATGTCTTAGATGAACCTAGTATTGGGCTTCATGAAAGAGATACAAAAAAGCTTATTCGCACTCTTAGAAGTCTTCAAGAAAAAGGTAATAGTGTTATAGTTGTCGAGCATGATAAAGAAACAATAGAAAATGCAGATTTTATTGTAGATATTGGTCCAGGTGCTGGTAGATTTGGTGGTGAGGTTGTTTTTGCTGGAACTCTTGATAAGCTTAAAAAAGCTAAAACTTTGACGGCTGATTATCTTTATGGAAGAAAACAAATAGAATATTTCTATAGAAGAGAACAAGAAAAATATATAGAAATCAAAAATGTAACATTGAATAATATTGAAAATCTAAGTGTTAAAATACCATTAAACAATTTTGTTTGTATAACTGGAGTTAGCGGAAGTGGGAAAAGTTCTCTTATGCTTCAAACTCTTTTACCAACTGCAAGAGAGTTACTAAATCATGCAAGAAAAGTAAATAAGGTTGCAGGAGTAGAGATTACAGGTTTAGAGCATGTTGACAAGGTGATTTATCTTGATCAAAGCCCGATTGGAAGAACGCCAAGGAGTAATCCAGCAACTTATACTGGTGTAATGGATGAGATAAGGAATCTTTTTTCTCAAACAAAAGAGTCACAAATAAGAGGCTATACAACTTCAAGGTTTAGTTTTAATGTAAAAGGTGGACGCTGTGAGAAATGCCAAGGAGAAGGTGAGATAAAAATAGAGATGCACTTTTTACCAGATATAATGGTTAAGTGTGATACTTGTCATGGAAAAAGGTACAATCAGCAGACTTTAGAAGTAAACTATAAAGGTAAAACAATAGCTGATGTTTTAGCTATGAGTGTAGATGAAGCTTACGAATTTTTTGGACCAATACCAAAAATAAATCTTAAAATGAAAACACTTGTTGATGTTGGTTTAGGTTACATAACTCTTGGTCAAAATGCCGTTACTCTTTCTGGTGGAGAGGCTCAGAGAATTAAATTAGGTAAAGAGTTGAGTCGAAAGGATACAGGTAAAACACTGTATATTTTAGATGAACCAACTACAGGACTTCATTTTGCAGATGTTGATAGACTTACAAAAGTTCTTCACCATTTTGTGGAACTTGGAAATTCTGTGCTAATAATCGAGCATAACTTAGATATGATTAAAAATGCTGACTGGGTAATAGATATGGGTCCAGAAGGTGGCTCTGGTGGTGGTCTTATTATCGCTGAGGGTTCACCTGAAGACTTAGCAAACTCTTATAAAAAAAATGGAAGCTATACAGGAGCATATTTGGAAAAAGAGCTAGCTTTACACAAGGACTAAAAGATATAGAATATAAATTCAAAGGAAAATATTATAGAAAAAACATTTGAAGAATCATTAGGATTTAGACATGCGTGTAAAGTATTTGATGATAATAAAAAAATATCTGATGAGAATATAAAGTATATTATGGAAGCAGGAAGAAGGTCTCCATCATCATTTGGTATGGAAGCTTGGAAGTTTTTAGTAATATCCAATGAAGAACTAAAAGCTAAACTTAGACCTGCTTGTTGGGATCAAGTTCAGATTACTTCATGCTCTTATTTAATCATTATATTGGCGGGAATAGAGTCTGTAAAACCAGAATCAGGCATTCCTGAAAAACGATTTGCGAGACGAGATATGCCACAAGAGAGATTAGACTTTTATCTAAAACTATATGCAGATCATCTATCAGAAACTTTGAGTAGCGATGCTAATATATATGCTTGGACATCTAAACAAACTGCCTTTGCCACTTCAAATATGATGAGTGCTGCAGCAGTTAGAGGTATAGACTCTTGTCCTATAGAAGGTTTCAATAAAAATCAGGTTGAAGATATTTTAAACATTGATAAAAGCAAATATGGACTATCCATAATTCTACCTGTAGGATATAGACTTAATGAACAATCTGCACAACTTAGACTTCCATTTGCAGAGGTAATAGAATTTATCAGCTAATAAGGTATACAATTTGTGTTTCTTTTAGTTATAATCATAAATAATTAAACTCATTAAATGGATTACAATGATGGACGCAGAGTATAATATTTTAATTGTAGATGATGTAAGTGAAAATATAAAAGTTGCTATTAATATTCTTCAATCTAAAGAGTATAGGTTTTCTTTTGCTTTAACTGGAGAGCAGGCTTTAGAAGTGCTAAAAACTAAAAAATTTGACTTGATACTTTTAGATATTATGATGCCTGGAATTGATGGATTTGAAGTATGTAAAATTCTAAAAAAAACACGTAATTTGAGAGATGTACCTATTATTTTTTTAACTGCAAAAGTTGATATAGAATCTATTGAAAAAGGTTTCACTCTTGGAGCGGTAGATTATGTAACAAAACCATTTCATTCTATTGAGCTAAAATCAAGAGTTAAAAATCATTTAGAACTTTACAGAGCTAAACAGCAATTAAAAGCTAATAATATCACTCTTTTTAATAAGATGCAAGACAACAAAGAAAAGCATTTTACAGAGGTAGAACTTGCTCAAAAAGAGATTGTATATATACTCTCAGATATTATGGAAACAGGTAGTTCAGAAACTGCTAGCCATGTGAAGCGTGTGGCTCATATTGCAAAACGACTTGCCCAGTTAGATGGAAGTCTTAGCAAAGATGAAATAAATATTGTTTTTTTAGCAACTCCACTGCATGATATAGGCAAGATTATTATAGATTCAAAGATACTTCATAAAGCAGGTAAACTTGATGAAAACGAATTTAACATAATGAAAGAGCATTCCGCACATGGATATAAAATACTTGCTAAATCAAAAACAAAACTTATAAAAGCTGGAAGTATTATTGCGCATGAACATCATGAAAATTATGATGGAAGTGGTTATCCAAATGGCTTGTTTGGAGACAATATTCATCTTTATGGAAGAATAGTAGCTATTGCAGATGTCTTAGACGCTTTAACACATGAAAGAGTTTATAAAAAGGCTTGGAGTTTTGATAAAGCAGCAAGCCATATTATAGAGTTAAGTGGTACAAAGTTTGATCCTAAACTTATAGTCTGTTTTAGGGACAATTTAGCAGATTTTAAGAAAATTATTGAGCATTTTAAAGAAAATTAATGAACTTAGATAATAATTTATATATATACATAATGGAAGTAATTTTAATACCTGTCATATTTTTGTTTTTTTATAGATATAAGCAAAAAAAAAATACTAAAATAGTAGAAAAATTACAAGCAGATATAAAACTTTTAATAGATAAGCAATTAGGAGTTGAAGGACTTGTTGGTCAACAAGATACGAGTTCTGGAACAAGTAAAATAGAATATTTAGAAAAAAAGATTCAAAGATTATATCAGATTATAGAAGATACAAAAAATATAGCACAAAATGCCAGTATGATAAAATCTGATTTTTTGGCAAATGTTAGGCATGAAGTAAGAACACCTATGAATTCCATTTTGGTTTTTGCCGAACTTATTGAAAAGGAGACTCAAGATAAAAGACTTAATGGCTTTGCAAAAAATATTTTTTATTCTGGCAATAAGCTGTTAACCCTTTTAACAGATATTATAGAACTTTCAAAAATTGAATCTGGTACTTTTGAAATTATTGAAAGTGCAGTTGATATAAGAAGTCTTTTTTTAAATAGTGTAGAAGAATTTAGAAATCAAGCAGATAAAAAAGATTTGAAGTTAAGTATAGAAATAGATGAAAATGTACCAATTTCTTTAATGATAGACTCATTAAGAGTAGAGGATATTTTAAACAATTTACTATCAAATGCTATTAAGTTTACGCACAAAGGCTTTGTAAAAGTTTTAGTGAGTATTGATAATGTAGATGAAGTAAACAATGTTGTAGATTTATTTATATCTATTAAAGATAGTGGAATAGGGATAGCATCTAAAAATCAAAACAAAATTTTTGAGATATTTGAAACGAAAAGTAATTGTGATGATATTGAGTACCAAGGAACAGGTCTAGGACTTTCAATAAATAGAAAATTATCTAAAATAATGGGTGGTGACTTAAGCGTAAAAAGTGAGTTGTCGGTTGGTTCAACTTTTATTTTAAGTCTTAGAAATATTGAAATTGTTCTTTTTAACTCAAAAAAGGGGGTCGATGAATCAAAAATTGATTTTTCTCTTATAAAACCAGAAGGGGCAAAAATTCTTGTAGTTTGTAATTCTGAGTTAGATTTGGATTTAGCAAAAGAGAGTTTTGTTGATACAAATAGTAAGGTTTTAACTTTTAATAATGCAAGGAGTGCTATAGAGTCTCTAAAGAGACAAGAGGTAGATTTAATTTTAATAGATGTAGACATGCTTAGTAATGATGAAGGTGCTGTGTCAAAAGTGATGAAAAAAGTAACGACTGCCCCTGTAATTACTTTGACAAATACAAGACTTAAAGATATAGTATTTCAAGTTGGGGGAATCCGTCCAATAGGACATTTAAAAAAGCCACTTACAAAAATAGAATTATTTAAAGTTACTTTAAAAGTATTAAACTCACATGCTTCAGTACTAGAGGAAAATGGAAGTTTATCTATAAAAAATGTGCATGAACATCCTGATAATATAAATTTAATACAATTAAAGATATTTTTACATGTACAAAAAATAGCCTTACAAGAGATATATGAAGAAGCGATTAGTACAAATGATTTAAATACTATTAATAGTTTTGCAACAGAGCTTTTAGAGCTTTCTATTAAACATAAATTAAAAGATTTGATAATTTATAGTGAGTTATTGTTAAATAAGGTTGATTTGTTTGAGATAGATACAATAAATAAGATGTTACCTAATTATGAAGAAAAAATAAAAGAATATGAGTTAATGATAGAAAAATAAAGTATAATAGCAAAAAAATTATAAGGTAACAAATATGTCAACATATGTTTTCGGTCATACAAATCCAGATTCAGACTCTATTGTAGGAGCTATATCATTAGCTTATCTTAAAAATAAACTAGGTGAAGATTGTGTTGCAACTCGTCAAGGTGAAATCTCTCCTGAAACTGAATTTATATTAAATAAGTTTGGGGCAGATGTTCCAGAGTTAAAAACATCGTATGCTGGTGAAGAAGTTTATATAGTAGATTTTTCAGATTTAGCACAAGCTCCAAAAGATATACAAGACGCTACAATTCTTGGTATCTATGATCATCATAAACTAGGTGATTTAACAACTTCAGCTCCATTAGAGTGTTGGATAAGACCTATCGGCTGTTCAAATACAGTTATAAAAGAAGCATATGATTATCATGGAGTTAAAATTCCAAAAAATATTGCAGGTATGATGATGTGTGCTATTTTAAGTGATACTGTAATTTTCAAATCACCAACTTGTACAAAGATTGATACAAAAATTGTTAAAGAATTGGCTGAGATTGCTGAAATAAAAGACTATAAAGCACTTGGAATGGAGATGTTTATAGTAAAATCTGCAGTAGGCGGTACAAGCCCAAGAGAACTAATAACTCGTGATTATAAAGAGTTTAATATGGGAAGCTCAAAACTAGGGGTAGGACAACTTGAAGTAGTAGATTTAAGCGTTTTTGATAAAATAAAAGATGATCTTTTTGATGATATGAAAAAGTTAAAAAATGAAGGTAAACTTCATAGTGTAATACTTCTTTTAACAGATATCATTAAAGAAGGTTCTCAGCTTTTAGTTGTTAGTGATGATGAGAGTAAAATTGAGTCAGCATTTAATACAAAACTAGAATACTCCCAAGTTTGGTTAGATGGAGTACTTAGTCGTAAAAAACAAGTTATACCATTTTTGCAACCTCTATTTTAGTTTATGATAAACTTATTAAAATAAATATCTTCTACCTCTCCATCTGAGAGGTAGTTGTTTATATCTTCTACTATTTTATTCTTCATTTTGTTATTAGATACGGTAGCATTTTTATTATGAGAAATAATATTAATTACGCTACTTCTTAAAATAGCACCTTTTTCTATTATCTCATTTTCAACATTGTTTGTATTTAAAAAATTATTTGATTTGTTATTTTTATATTTTAACGATATGTTTGTTGTAAGTATTTTACCTCTAGATATATTAATACTAAAATCTCCTAGAGTGACCATACTCCCATTTTTAATTTTAACCCTTGTTGAATAACGCCTTTCTTTTGCAATTTTATCTTTTAAATCAGAATGTGTATTGATTCTTGCTCTTGGAGTACTACTATCTATTTCATCATATTTTCTAATTTTAGAAAAATCTGATTGTGATACTCCGTAGGCAAGTAAAAGTAATGTTATTGCTCCAGAAACTAAATAGATAAGTATTTTAATTGATTTCTTTAACATAATTGTTCCTATTGTGTATATAAGTATCTTTTTATTTTTTTAGTCGGTGTTTTAACGAATGGTTCGATTTGTTCAACAAATTTAGTCATTCTTGAAAATGATGAGATTCTTGAATTTACATCAATTCGCATCTCTTCTAAGAAGTTTTCTATATCTTTCCTGACTTTAGCATCTGTTACTTTGTCCGCTTTAAACATAGTATCTATGAATTCATAATCTAGATGAATTCTAGCTATAATTTTTGAGTCCTGTTCCATAACTAGTGAGTCTAATACAGCTTCATTTTGATTAATATTAGCTTCTATTTGTTCTGGATATATATTTTCTCCACCAGAACCGATAATAACATTTTTACTTCGTCCACTAATAAATAAAAAACCTTCACTGTCTATGTATCCTAAATCACCTGTTAAAAACCATTCTCCATCCATAACTTCTTTCGTTTGTTCTTCATCTTTATAGTAACCTAGCATAATACTAGGTGATTTAACAATTATCTCTCCAGTACCTGTTTGTGGATTTTTATCTTTAATTTTAATATCAACACCATAAAAAGCTGTTCCTGTTGATTTTACTTTTATTTTTCCATCTAAAACTGAGCCACCTGCAATTAAGGGGGATGTCTCTGTTAGCCCATAACCTATTATATATGGAAATTCTGCTTCGATTAAAAATTGTTCAACAAAAGGGGAAAGAGAAGCCCCTCCTATACCAAAAAATCTAATTCGTCCACCAAAAGTTTTTATGAGTTTTTGTCCAGCAACTTTATTTAATTTTTTTCTAAAGAATCCAATTTTGTATAAATTTTTTAAAATAAATGAGCCATTAAATTTTGCTAAAATTTTATTCTTATAAATTTTTTCCATAATGAGAGGTACACTTACCATCATTGTAGGTTTTATAACACTAAAAGCCTTTAGCAACACACTGGGTGTAGGTGCTTTATCTATATAAAAAATACTAGCTCCATGAAGTAAAGGTACTATAAGACCAACTGTACACTCTAAAGTATGTGCCAATGGTAAGATGGATAGAAATACATCATCTTTTGTAATAGTAACTTTGCAAAAAGAAGATAAGGCATTTGTTACGAGATTTTTATGTGAGAGCATTACACCTTTTGAGTGTCCTGTTGTTCCCGATGTATATATAAGTGCTGCCATATCATCTTCAAGAGGTTTCATAAGTTTGCTAGATGACATTTTTTGTTTAATTTGAGAGAGGTAACTATGACTACTTAACTCATCAATAATAGTTAAATTTTCTAGGCTGATGACAAGTTTTAAACTATCCTCATTTGCTTCTTCTATTGTTGCTAAAAACTTATCTGATACAAAAATCGCTTTTGATTCTGAGTGTTTAATAATATGATGTATATCAGAAGGATGAAAGTCTGGTAAAATTGGGACAATAACTCCCCCAAAATATGTAACTGCAAAGTAAGCAACTGACCAGTTTGGCATGTTTTCACTAAGCAAAACTACTTTATCACCTTTTGATATACCATTTTCACGAAGTAAATTTATGGTTTCTTTTACTCTTTTATCAAATTCTGAATATTTAAAAGCGTCTTCTCCAACATTACCAAATGCATCTGAGTCAGAGTATAGTTCTATCGTTCTATCAAGCATTGCTCTTAGGGTTAAGTTATCTAAATTTTTATAGGGGTAATTCATATATAATCTCTTATTTTGGAAGTATTTAGTAATATTATACACATAAAGGTTTAATATTGAGCAGAAGAAGTAAAACTAAACAATTAAAGCGAGATACTATTGTTTTTAAAGAAAAAGATTTTTTACCAACAACTAGAGTTGAAATGGATGCTAGAGGTTGGGATTATTGTGATGTAATTCTTGTTAGTGGAGATGCATATATAGACAGCCCATTTATAGGTGTTGCTATGGTTGGACGGATGCTTGAGAAATTAGGCTATAAAGTTGGAATGATAGGTCAGCCTGATATAAAAAGTCCTGATGATATTATGAGACTAGGTGAGCCTAAACTATACTGGGGTGTTAGTGGTGGAAGTGTTGATAGTATGGTGTCTAACTATACTGCAACAAGAAAGTTTAGAAATTCAGATGATTATACGCCTGGTGGAAAAAATGATAAGCGTCCAGATAGAGCCTTAAGTGTTTACTGTAACTTAATTAGAAGATATTTTAAAGGTTCTGTTCCTATAGTCCTTGGAGGGATAGAAGCATCTCTAAGAAGAGTAACTCACTATGACTATTGGGTCAATAAACTAAAAAAACCTATTTTATTTGATTCAAAAGCTGATATTTTGATTTATGGGATGGGTGAAATAGCTCTAGAAGAACTAACTCGTGCAATTTCCTTAGGGGAAGATTATAGAGATATAAGGGGTGTTAGTTATATTTCAAAAGAGCCTAAACATGAATATATACAACTTCCATCGCATCAAGAATGTTTAGATGATAAAGAGAAGTATATAGACTTATTTGATTATTTTTATGATAACAATGACCCTATTAGTGCAACAGGACTTTGTCAGAGTGTTGATAGTCGTTTTCTTATTCAAAACCCTCCTTGTGATTACTTAGATGAGCAGGAAATGGATGCAAATTCTAACTTGCCTTTTACTAGAGAACTCCACCCATACTACGCAAAAATGGGAAAAGTAAAATGTTTAGAAACAATAAAATTTTCTATCATGACACATCATGGATGCTGGGGAGAGTGTAATTTTTGTGCTATTGGTGTTCATCAAGGAAGAACTATTCGTACTCGTACAGAGGGAAATATACTCCAAGAAGCTAAAGACTTTAACAAATACAAAGATTACAAAGGCATCATAAGTGATGTTGGTGGTCCTACTGCAAATATGTATGGCTATGAGTGTGGTAAAAAGCTTAAAAAAGGTACATGTGATGATATACGATGTGTAGATGCTGATAGACTTTGTAAAGTTATGCATGTTGACCATGGAAGAAATATAAACCTTTTAAGAAAGGTTCGAGAAGTAGAAGGTGTGAGAAAAGCTTTTGTAGCATCTGGAGTCCGTTATGACTTGATTACGGCAGATAAAAAACATGGTTACTCGTATTTAAAAGAGATGGTTCAGCATCATATATCTGGACAGATGAAAGTCGCACCCGAACACACTCAACAACATGTTTTAGAACTAATGGGAAAACCTGGTAAAGAAACGCTGGTTGATTTTAAAAAGATGTATGACAAACTAAACAAAGAAGAGGGTAAAAATCAATTTTTAACTTACTACCTTATTGCCGCTCATCCGGGCTGTGAAGAAAAAGATATGCATGAGTTAAAGCGTTTTACAACTGATGAGTTAAAGATGAATCCTGAACAAGCTCAGGTTTTTACACCAACTCCTGGTACATACTCGGCAGTTATGTACTACACAGAGTTAGATCCCAAAACTCGTAAAAAGATATTTGTAGAAAAAGACACAAAAAGAAAAGAAAAACAAAAACAGATTGTTGTTAAAAAAGACAGCTTTTCTAGTGGATTTGCTTCGTAAGGTTAAAATTTTTTAATTCTAGATATTACAGTTTGAATATCTGATAATACCTTTTAAATCTGAGCTAAATATCATATAAAACACCTTCTTATAACTAGTTGTATTCTTGTATAGCATAAAAATTAATATTTACTAAAAAATAAAATTGCCACTAACTAATGCAAAAATTGTTCCAACTATTAGATTCTTTTTAGTTTTATTACTCTACAATACAATAAAAAAGAATAAGATAATGAGAATAGATAAATTTTTAAATTCAGTAAACATAACAAAAAGACGCTCTATATCACAGGATATGATTGCTAATAAGGTTGTTTTTATAAATGAAAAAGTAGTTAAAGCAAGTAAAAATATTGAAGTTGGAGATATTATAAATATAAACTATTTAAATGAAATAAAAAAATATTTAGTTTTAAAGATTCCATCAACAAAATCAACTCCAAAATCACTTCAAAGTGAATATATAAAGGAACTGTTATGATTTATGATGAAGCAAAAAAACAATTTAACTCTCTTTTTAAACAAGAGATGTCAGAAGTACAAATGAGAAATTTTTTAGTTGGAATAACATTAGATAAAAACACATGCGTTGAAGAAATTGCTGCTGCTGCTGAAGTTATGAGAGAATTTTCAATTCCTTTGCCAATAAGTGAAGAACTTTGTCTTAAATCAATGGATATAGTTGGAACTGGTGGAGATAAAATAGGTTCTTTCAATATATCTTCAACAGTCTCTGTATTGGTAGCATCTGCAGGAGTTAGTGTTGCGAAACATGGAAGTCGTTCTGTTACTTCAAAATCAGGAAGTGCTGATATGTTTGAAAAATTAGGGGTTAGACTTGACTTGTGTTTAAACAATAGTGCTAAACTATTAGAAGAGTCAGGTTTTACTTTTATGTTTGCACAAAATCATCATCCTGCTATGAGATTTATAATGCCAGTTAGAAAAACTATTAGTGAAAAAACAATATTTAATATTCTTGGTCCATTGACAAATCCTGCTGGTGTAAACAAATCACTTTTGGGAGTTTTTGATAAAGCTTTTGTACCAAAAATAAATGAAGCTCTAAAGATTAATGGTTCTACTTCAGCAATGGTTGTAAGTTCAAAAGAAGGCATGGATGAGATAAGTATAAGTGACATAACTTATGTGTCTAGACTTTGTGAAGGGAAAGTTCACGAATTTGAAATTGACCCACAAGAGTACGGAATAAGACTAGTCCCTCTTAAAGCAATAGTTGGTGGAGATGCATCTTTTAATGCTGGTATATTACACAATATTTTTAACTCACAGGCAACAGATGCACAAAGAGATATTGTTTGTATTAATGCTGCTGCAGCATTTATGGTGGATGGATATGCAAGAGATATGCAAGACGGACTAGAAATTGCACAAAAAATGATAAAAACAGGAAAAGCCAAAGAAAAGTTGAAACAAATCATAGAGATTTCAAATAAATTATGATAAATTATCAACTTAAATTAGATGAGCTTCATGTAATAGTGGAAGAAATTAGTGAAAAGTTTAAAAATGGAGTGATTGTTTTACGAGGAGACTTAGCATCTGGTAAGACAACATTAACAAAAGCTTTTGCTTTGCATCTAGGTGTTAGTGAAGATGTTACTTCACCTACTTTTTCACTTCAACAATGTTATGGAGATAGAGTTTTTCATTATGATATTTACAATCATGGGTTGGATCATTTTATATCCTTAGGGATGCTTGAAGAATTAGATAGAGATGGTCTCCATTTCGTGGAGTGGGGTGATGAAAAACTAGTAGATATATTAAACTCTGCTAGTATAAACAACTTAACAATTATAATAGATGCAAATGAAAACAATAGTAGAAACTATAAGGTAGATTATGCACACGCTTAAAGCAGTTGACTTAGTAAAAAGAATAAAAGATTTAGAAATAGTAAAAGGAATGAGCCTTGAAATAAGTAGTGGTGAAGTTGTTGGACTCCTTGGACCAAATGGAGCTGGTAAGACAACAACATTTTATATGATTTGCGGACTTGTAGAGGCTAGTGATGGTGAAGTTTTTTTTGATGGAGAAAATTTATCTAAGATGCCACTTCATCAAAGAGCTATTAAAGGTATAGGTTATTTGCCTCAAGAAGCTTCTATTTTTAAAGACTTGTCGGTTGAAGATAACTTAATGGTTGCTGCTCAAGTAAATATAAAAGATAAAGCAAGACAAGAAGAGAGAATTTTAGAACTTCTTGACATGTTTAATATAGAACCTATTCGTTATCGTAAAGGCATCAGTCTGAGTGGTGGAGAAAGGAGAAGGGTAGAAATAGCAAGAGCTTTAGTAAATAAACCAAAATTTTTACTTTTAGATGAACCTTTTGCTGGAGTTGATCCAATCGCTGTTATGGATATACAAAAGGTTATAAAACAATTAGTTTCTTATGATATCGGTGTATTAATAACTGACCATAATGTTCGTGAAACCTTAGCTGTTTGTGATAGAGCTTATGTTATTAAAGCAGGTGAGTTGTTAGCCAGTGGAACAAGTGATGAAATAGGAAAAAATCCAGATGTTCGAAAGTATTATTTAGGGGAGGACTTTAAGCTGTAAAAAGCTTAATTAATCATGGGAGCATTAAGGCAAACACAAGGCGTAGAAACAAAACATAAACTATCAAATACTCTACGAAATTGGTTGCCCATCTTACACTCTAGTTTAGGTGATTTAGGTGCAGCAATGGCTCCTTTTGTTGAGTCAAATCCTGTTATTGAAGTAGAATCTGGTTATGAAGAAGATTTCGAGAAAAAAATTCCTAAAAAAGTAATTAGTGGACAGATAAGTAACTCAAGAACAGAACAAATAGAAGCCTTAACAATACAGAAAAAATCACTCTATGAAGTTTTAGATGAACAGATAGGAAAACCACTGTTTCCTACTCCTTTATCACAAGACATAGCTTACTTTGTAGTCGCAAATCTAGATGAAGACGGTTATTATGAAGGTAATAGTAAAGATTTTTGTTCTTTAAATAATATATATATTGAAGATTTTGAAAAAGTACGCTTAAGATTTGCACATATTGAGCCAGTTGGCATCGGAGCTAAAGATTTATCAGAATCATTTTTGTTTCAGTTAGATAGTTCAGATATTAGTGATGAAGCTTACTCTTTATGCGTAGAAGTTATAAAAGATATGCAAGTTATACATAGTTATTCAAATCAAAAGTATTTTGGCGAAGTAATGAGGGTGTTATCAACATTTAAAAACCCTCCTTCCATAGAGTACCAAGAAGAATCCGCTCAAGTTATACCTGATCTGATGATTTTCTTTAATGATGAGGATTCAATAGAAATAAAACTAAACGATGCTTACTATCCGATTATAAATATAGATACAAATTATGCGGTAAAACATGAGTTTATAACTCAAAAAATAAAAGAAGCAAAAAGTTTAGTAGATGCGCTAGATATGAGACGTGCAACGCTTTATAAAGTTGGACTTATGATAATTGAATATCAGTATGAATTTTTTACAGGTGGTCAGATTATGCCATTAACTTTAAAAACTTTAGCAGATGAATTTGGACATAACCCATCTACTATTTCAAGAGCAATTGCTAATAAATATATAGCTTGCGATAGAGGTGTGTTCGCCATGAAAGAGTTCTTCACAACAGCAATAGATGAAGATGTCTCCAACGCAGCAATAAAAGAGTTTTTAGTAGGTTTAGTAAAGCAAGAAAATCGTGAAAAGCCACTTAGTGATATGAAACTTTTAGACCTTATACAAGATAAATTTAAAGTAAAAATGGTTCGAAGGACTATTGCAAAATATAGAAAACAGCTGAACATTGCAGGTTCTAGTGAAAGGAAAAAACTATACCATCTTTACTAAAACAAAGGCTTGATTTAGAAGTTAAAAAAAGAAATACAAGTGATGAAGTATCGGAAAGTAACTTGGATCCTATTTTAGTTGCACATAGATATAAAGACCCTACAATTTCCCTTGTTTGTGCATTGTTTGCTTATGGAAATGTAAAACAAATAGTTAAATTTTTAGATTCTCTTGATTTTGCTTTATTAAAAAAAAGTGATGCAGAGATAGAGAAATCACTGCAAAATCACTATTATAGATTTCAAAAATCAAAAGATGTTATAGCACTTTTTATCGCTCTAAAACGACTAAAGAAGAAAGATACTTTAGAAGATATTTTTAAAGATGCTTATAATAAAAATAAAAATGTCATAGAAGGTATTCACGCTTTAATACAAAAAATATACTCATTATATCCGCACACTTCCCAAGGCTATAATTTTTTAATAGGTAAAATCAGTATAAAGACAAAAGGTTCAGGTGCGTTAAAACGATGGATGATGTTTCTTCGCTGGATGGTTAGAAAAGATAACATAGATATGGGTTTATGGAAAGGTATAGATAAAGCTGATTTAATAATGCCACTTGATACACACACATTTAATGTCTCCTTGAAATTAGGACTTTTAAAGAGAAGAACTTATGACTTGCAATCTGCAATTGAGTTGACAAAAACACTTAAAAAGTTTGATAAAAAAGACCCTCTAAAGTATGATTTTGCACTTTATCGTATAGGACAAGAGAAAATAGTATAAATTAAACGATTCTTTGTTATTATGTTTGTACCATATATTTAAAGGATATTTATGAAATATATAGTTCTTATACTTTTTCTTATGCTTGGTCTATCTGCTAAAACAATAACTCCAAATGATTCTTATGCTCAGTCTATGCTAATTCAAGAACATATGCATTTTTTATTAAAACATTATGGTGTGAAACATGACCACAAAGGCATACTCAAGAAAAATACATTTTCAACTAAGCTAAGACCTAGAAATATCTGGCAAAAATCTTATGAGATACTTGTAAAGATAAATATACTAAGAACTTTAAATAATCTTTCTCGTATAGAGCCTGTTGGTATGGAACCTGTTGAGCAGTTGAATCCTGATGTGGTATATGGTCAAACACAGAGAGTATTAACAGAGATTAAAATTTTTGAAGTTAGAATGTTTATAGAAGTTCCAGATTTCAAGTTAAAATCATATACACACAAAAATATGCTTGATGTTTACAATAGTTTCTCACAGATAAGTGCGGCTTTTGATGAGTTAAATCGTTTTGAATTATCTCCATCTTATATTTTTGCTGAAACTATGAGAATTTATGATGATTTGACTATTATTTTAGCGCATTTAAATATTAAAGATGAAACTATTCCAACAGTTAGACTTGAAAAAACTAAACATACGGATTCTATTGTGGTATCTATGAAGATTTTAGAAAAACTTCAAAAACTTCAACGAAGTGTTGGTATAAAAATTATTGATTTTAGAGCTTTTAAAAAGGATTCAAGTTCAAGTGATGTTTATACAATAACAGGAATGATTATAGCTGAGATTCAGCCTATAAAAGCGTATATCGGTTTAATCTCAAGTGTTACTCCTCCTGCCTTATCGTATTCTAAAAAAGTTCCAGCTGATATTGAGCAATTGATGGGATGGAACTTGAGAAAACTCTTACTTATAAAAACTTTGGATAGAAGATAATAATGAAAAATATTTCACTTTACAACAAGATCTTTTTAGTATTTGTCACTACTGTCATGCTCTCTATTGGTTTAATTGGTTGGTATGGTATGAAGAGTACCTCGGACGCTTACCTAGATGCAGCTTATAGGATTTCACAACATAGTGTAAAACTATTAAATATAGCGATAAAAAAAGAGTTAGAACGCGTACCAAAAGATGTACTTTATAAAGCTAATTTTTATGCGCTAAAGAAATTCCTTATTTGGAATTCTATGGGAGAAGATAAAAAAACTAAGGTATGGAAGCAGGTGTTTTCAGATGCTTTAGTTGATTTTTTGCAAACGCAAAAAACATACTTTAAGGCAAGAGTTATAGCTTTAGATGGACAAGAAATAATAAAGGTAGAGTACAATAAAGAAATAAATCGTACAGTGTTATTTGCAGATGCAAAGTTAGAAAATAAAAGTAGCAGAGATTATGTAGAAAAAACAAAAAAATTTAAAAAAGGTGAGTTTTATGTTTCAGATATGAATCTGAATATACAAGATGGTGTAATACAAAAACCATATACACCTGTTCTTCGGTATGCTACTCCTATTGTAAATAAAAATAATAAAATGGTTGCTATTTTTATAATTAGTTTTTATGCGAAAAATATTTTAGATATCTTAGAGGAACAAAGTACAAAAGATGTTGAAAATGGAATTTCTTATTTCTTAATAGATAAAGATTCTAACTATTTATACCATAAAGATAAATCTAAAAGATGGAATAGACAGTTGAAAAATGGTGAAACTTTTTTTAAAGATAACTTTGATATTGCAAAGAACTTCAAAAATGCAGAAAATGGTTCTTTTACAAAAAATGGGAAAATATATTCATTTGATAAAATCTACCCTCTTAATTTATTTAGTGAAAATTATTGGTATTTAGTCTCTAGCACCGAGGAGTCAGTTGCACTTTTAAAACTTAATGATTTTAAACTAATATTTATGCTTCTTTTTGTTTTTGTTCTTTTTGTAGGTATTCTAATAATTCGCATATTTGTTTTAAAAATTACAACTCCACTTACAAAAGTTACAGCTCAGTTAAAAGCACTATCAGATGGAGAGATACAAAGAGAGCATATAAAGTATGATTCAAATGATGAAATTGGAGAGATAGTAAAATCAACTTCAAAACTCGTAGATGCAATAGAGACTACTATAAAACAGGCAAATGCAGTAGCAGATGGAAACTTTACGAAAGATATAAAACTTTTAGGTAAAAATGATGAACTTGGTCTTGCTATCTCAAGAATGACTTTAAGATTAAAAGAGATAACTTCTCTTTCTCAAAGTCTTTCTCTTGGAAATTACGATGTAAAAGTAATAGCGAATAATTCAGAAGATAAACTAGGTTTGGCGCTTATTGATATGGTTGAGTACCTTAAAAAGATAACTGAACTTACAGAGTCTATTGCTCTTGGAAATATAGATGTCAAATATAAAGCTAAAAGTGCTGACGATAGGTTAGGTCGTGCAATTTTAAGAATGATTAAGTATTTGAAAACTATTTTAAAACAGGCAAATGCAATCTCTGTTGAAGATTTTAGTTCGTCAATAGAAATAAAATCAAAAAATGATGAACTGGGGACAGCGATTGTTAAGATGACTAATATGCTTAGCAATTCAAGTGTAAAAAATAAAAATGAAATTTATTTCAGTGAAGGTATTGGGGATTTTAGTGACAAGTTAGCAGGGATAAGTGACACCTTGGAATTATCAAAAAAGGCTATTACTATGGCTTGTCGATATGTTGGAGCTATTAGTGGTGTTTTATATACTTTTGATAATGAAGTAAAGCTTTTGAGCCTTGTAGCTTCTTTTGCACATACTTCAGAATCTCTTTCAAAAAAGTATAAACTAGGAGAAGGAGTAGTTGGACAAGTTGGATTAGAACAAAAGCCTATTTCGCTTACAAATATTAAAGATGGAGATTTTGACATACATAGTGGACTGATTCTTTCAAAACCAAAAGAAGTTTATACTTTTCCACTTTTGCGTGATGGTAAACTTTTTGGTGTTGCTCAAATGATGAGTTTTGAAGGTTTTAATAATATTCATAAAAACTATCTTTCAAAAGCTGCTTCTATTTTTGCAACAACTATATTTTCAGCTGCTCAAAATGAAAAGATAAAATCTCTCTTTGAAAAATCACAAAAAGCTTTTGAAGAGTTACAAACTCAAAGTGAAGAGCTTCAAGAATCAAATGTTCAGATGGAACAACAACAACAACAACTTACTATTCAGTCTAAAGAATTGAAATTTAAAAACGATACTTTAGCAGAAGCAAAAGCTGAGATTGACCAAAGAGCACAAGATTTAGAAAAAGCTTCAAAATATAAAAGTGAATTTTTAGCAAATATGAGTCATGAATTAAGGACACCTTTAAACTCTATAATACTACTTTCTAAACTTTTGACACAAAATCAGAATGATACTCTTGATGATAAAGACATCAAAAAATCAGTAGTTATTCATAAAGCAGGAAATGACTTACTGCTTCTTATAAATGATATACTAGATTTAACTAAGATAGAATCAGGGAAGATGGAATTAATTTATGAGAAGCTACAAACAAGTGATTTATTAAGTGATATGCAAGGACTTTTCGGTGCTTTAGCAAAAGAAAAAAAACTTGATTTTATAATAAATGATAACTTTAATTCCACATTTTTAACTGACATAACAAAGCTTTCCCAAGTCATGAAAAACTTGTTAAGTAATGCTTTTAAGTTTACAAAAAAAGGCATCGTAAGTATAAATATATATATAAAAGATGATATCTTAAATGTAGTTGTTAAAGATAGTGGAATAGGAATACCAGAAGATAAATTAGAAACTATATTTGAAGCATTTAAGCAAGTTGATGGAAGTATAAGTAGAGAGTTTGGTGGAACAGGACTTGGTCTTTCTATAAGTAAAAATATTATGGATATTTTAAAAGGAGATATTTCTGTTATTAGCCGACTTGGTGAAGGTTCTTCATTTATACTCTCTTTACCTATTAAAAAAGACACTCAGATCAAAGTTAAAACATCAGAAAAAAAAGAAGTTCTTAGAGTTGCAGAAGTGGAAAGTTTATCTATTATAGATAATGATAATGATGAGTACTGTGAAAATGAATTTAGTGGTAAAAATATACTGATAGTGGATGATGATAGCAGAAATATATTTACTCTTACATCGACATTAGAGAGTATGAACGCAGAAGTTTTTAGTGCTTTTAATGGGAAAGAAGCTATAGAAATATTAGTGGAAGAAGAGAAGATAGACATGATTTTAATGGATATTATGATGCCAATCATGGATGGTTTATCAGCTATAAAAAATATAAAAGCTGATGGTAAATTTAAGCATATTCCAATCATAGCAATTACTGCAAAAACCATGCCTGAAGATAGAAATAAATGTTTAGATGCTGGAGCAGATGACTATTTAGCAAAACCATTAAACCATAGTGCTTTAGTATCTATGATAAGAGCGTGGATAAAGTAGTATGATTAAATTATTTAACAATAAAGAAAATTGTCATGTCGTACTAGAAGCTCCATTAACTAGTTCTGATACAAAGCAATTATCTTTAGTTTTCTCTAAAAATTATTTTTCATGGCATTTGGAGTTTACTTATATATATGCAGTAGATATAGAAATACTAAATATACTATATAGAGAGATATTTGAAAATTTAAAAAAAATTACAATTACTACGCATCAATATAAACTAAATAAATATTTTTATAAGCTTGGATTTAAAACTACTTTTGAGTCTCTTATAAAGTTAGATGTTGTAAACCTTGAAAATATTGAGGTTATTTTGATAGGAGGAAGTACTGATTCCTCTTCGAAGATTTTAGAAATAGTCAAAAATGTAAAACTTGATAATTCAACTCTTGTAGTTGTTCAACATACAAAGCCAAATAAACTTGATTTTTTTGATGAAATACTTAACAAACATACAAAATACAAAGTAAGTTATGCCAAAGATGGAGAAAAAATAAAAAAAGCCTCAATCTATTTGGCTCCAAATAATAAGCATTTAAAAGTTATAGATGGACATTTTTCTCTTTGTGATAGTGAGAAGTATAACTTTGCTAAACCATCTGTTTCTCTTAGTTATGAATCCTTTTCTTCATACTATAAAGATAAACTGCTTGTCATACAAGAGTGTGGTTTTGCCAGTGATGGAGTAGATAAACTTAGATATTTAAAAAGTAATAACTCAGTTTTAATAATACAAAAAGTAGAAGAGTGTAAAGCCAAATCAATGGTTAAAAATGCTTTAGCTGTAAATGCACATGATTATGTTTTTTCTATTAAAGAT